>JAYZPA010000231.1:0-18438 GCA_036150515.1 Planctomycetota bacterium | reverse complement strand
TGCAAATGATCCATTAACTGAATCAGATTATCAACGTGTTGTGACAGGGTATAGGGATAGGATTGAGGTTTATCACTCAGTCCGCACCCAATATGATCCATGGCAATGGTCCGATATTCATTCTGGAGTGACTGTATGAGGTTGCGGTAGTAGAAGGACCAGGTCGGATTACCATGAACCATGAGAACAGGCACCCCGTCACCCTCCTGAACAAAATGCATGCGGTGCCCGTCCGCCAACTTGAAAAAGCTGGGCGTAAACGGGTATTCAGATTTCCACTTCTCGTCAGTCATCCGTATTCCGTTCATTGTTTTGGGGCAGTTGATTCTGGCGTTGATACCAGCGGCCCAGTTGATTGGATAACCAAGTCGGGAAAAAACGATCCTGCCAAATCCCCATCCTTGCCTTCCAGGACAAAATGGTTTCGCGTTGTCCCTTCTCGATCGCCTTTACCGTTTTACGGGCTACGACATCAGCGGCCATCGCACGGGACGAAGGCTGTTCTTTTGCCCCAGCCAGAACAGAAGTAAAAAATTCACTGCGCGTGGTACTTGGACTCACCAGAACAACATCTATCTGCTCTGCTGATAACTCCGCCCGCAGGGCATCACTAAAGCCATGCAACGCAAATTTACTTGCACAATATTCACTCTTGCCCGGCAACGCAACATGTCCCAATACAGAGCCAATGTTGCAAATCACAGGCTGTATACCCGATCTCAGCTGATGAAGATGTCCGCGAATCAATTCCAGTGGAGCAAAGAAATTCACTTCCATAATCTTACGGACATGTTCGGCTGAGGACTTCGAAAAGGACTGAATCGATCCGATACCTGCATTATTAATGAGGACATCCAGCGTTCCCGACCATTCATCCTGGATCCAGGTAACCATGCTTCCGCGAAATTCAGGATCTGTAAGATCCCCGGACAGGTACTCGATCGATCCGGGTAAATCCACCGTGGCATGGA
The DNA here is from genome assembly GCA_036150515.1 of Planctomycetota bacterium. GTDB lineage: Bacteria > Planctomycetota > Planctomycetia > Pirellulales > Pirellulaceae > UBA721. The sequence continues at coordinate 17,467 of JAYZPA010000231.1, read as the reverse complement.
CCAGATCTTTTAATCGCTGTTCACGGCGGGCAACCACCAGTAATCGGTTTCCCAAAGAAGCAAGTTGCACCGCCAAAGCATATCCGATGCCGCTTGAAGCGCCAGTTAACAGGATTCGTTTGTCATGTAGTTTGCGTTTTGCCATCGTGCTTCATGACGCCCCTTCTACCATGGTATCCGTGCCGTTGCACGCGGTAATCACAGCCTCGTCGCAATGAATTTGTCCTGCATATTTTTCGGGTAGTTTGCAGTGAATCGAAACCGTGGTTTCGGAATATCGTGTGGAAAGGACTTCGCCTCGAGCGGCAATGAAAGCCATCAATTTGCCGTTACTGATATCAGTCTCGACCGTAAGCTCCAGAAAAGATCGACTCAGCGCATCGCTGACGGACATCGCCAACCCATCGAATCCCTCTTTACTTTTCGCACTGATGGCAATCGCCTGAGGATAGCGGTTCAAGATAACATCCAAAGTTGCCCGGGATGGCATCTGATCAACCTTGTTGATGATCAATAAGGTGTCGGTTTCCTGAATTTCGATTTCCTCAAGCACCTGATATACCGCTTGAATCTGTTCAAACACTGCCGGATTGGAGCCGTCAGCAATGTGTAACAACAAATCCGCATGCCGGGCCTCCTCCAGCGTTGCTTTGAAACTGGCAATCAACCTGTGGGGAAGATCTTTAATGAATCCAACCGTGTCACTTAACAAAACAGGTCCCCAGTTTGGCAATTGCCATCGACGTGTGCGTGTGTCCAACGTGGCAAACAACTTGTCTTCGGCAACTACCTCCGCTGCGGTAAGGGCATTCATCAAAGTACTTTTTCCCGCGTTGGTGTAACCCACTAAGGACACAGTCATCACGTCGCTGCGGGAACGCACAAGACGCTGCTTACGTCGCTCAATGACATGCAGCTCTTTCCGCAAATCGCGAATACGTTTTTCGACCAGACGCCGGTCCACTTCCAATTGTTTCTCACCCGGCCCCCGCATGCCCACTCCCATCTTGACTCGATCCAGATGGGTCCACATACGCTTTAGCCGGGGCAAGGAATATTCAAGCTGAGCAAGCTCCACCGCTAAGCGGGATTCCAACGACGATGCATTAGAAGCAAAGATGTCCAGAATCAACTCCGTGCGATCAATCACTTTGGCATTAACCGCACGCTCCAGATTTCTGGTTTGAGCCGGACTTAGGTCATTATCAAAAATAACCACGTCCGCATCATGGTCTTTCACCAGTAAAGCCAGTTCACCAACCTTGCCTTTGCCAAATGCAGTCGCGACGTTCATCGTCTCGCGACGCTGAGTAATCCCCGTGGCTACCTTCGTGCCTGCCGTTAAAGCAAGACGCTCGCACTCAACTAAAGGATCCTGCTCAGTTTGATCGCTGGAGAACAGTATCTTCGCCAAAACGGCGGTTTCGCGAGCTAAACTCTGCTGACGCTGGGGATCCTGCACTTGAGGGGGATTTCCTTCATAACGGGCCGGTAAACAATTCTCAATAGAGACTTCAGTCCTGCTTTGAATTATAACCTCTTCAAGTATCGTTACCTATGAGAACAACCAGGGAATCCATACCTATAATTGCCCACCCTATATCACGCGCCTTATACTAAGGGAGTGATACGGATACCCGGTCACGCACCAACGCACCTCCCCTTTATTTTGAAAGACGCAACATGTATCCACTCAGATCCCGTCGCCAGTTTCTGCAATCATCGACAGCGATCGCACTCGCTGCCAGTACCACGGCGTTAAAGGCCGATCCAAAACAACCGATCAAAGGTAAATTTTCCGGACGGGCCCCTAAAAAACCACTTTTCACAATCTCACTGGCGCAGTGGTCACTGCATCGATCCATTCGGCAGGGTAAAGTCAAGAATGAAGACTTCGCAAAAATCTCACAAGAAGAATTCGGTATCGGTGCGATCGAATATGTGAATTCATTCTTCAAGGATAAAGCCGAAGATATGGCTTATCTCAAAGACCTGAAAAAACGAGCCGATGACCTGAATGTTGTAACCAACCTGATCATGATCGATGGCGAAGGTCGATTAGGTGACCCCGATAAAGCAAAACGTACTCAGGCTGTTGAAAATCACTACAAATGGGTTACGGCCTCAAAATTTCTCGGCGGACATTGCATTCGCGTGAATGCGGCTTCCGCTGGAGAATACAACGAACAACTGGAACTCGCTGTGGATGGATTGACACGCGTTAGCGAGTTTGCCGCAAAACACCACATGAATGTGATTGTTGAAAATCACGGTGGTTTGTCTTCCAATGGGAAATGGCTGGCGGCCGTTATGAAAAAGGTGGGCATGAAGAACTGTGGAACGCTGCCCGATTTCGGCAACTTTCACGACTATGATCGCTATCTGGGTGTCGATGAAACCATGCCCTATGCCAAGGCCGTAAGTGCGAAAAGCCATGATTTCGACGAACAAGGCAACGAAACGAAAACGGATTTTCTCAAAATGATGAAAATCGTCCTCAGCCACGGATATCATGGCCATGTCGGAATCGAATACGAAGGGGGCCGTGTCGGAGAAATGGAAGGCATTCGTTTGACGAAGGCCCTCCTGCTGAAAGTACGTGACCAACTCGCGTCGACCTAACCAGAAACTCAATTCACCCTTTTCTTCCGCTTTTAACGCGTTACCACAACCCGGACAAACCGGACAATTGGTATATGCGACAAACTCGACTGCGCAATCTTTAGGCAGTCGCGGTGCGCCGCTTCTCTAGGCAAGCCTGCTTAATAAACTGGCAATCGTTGGTTTCTGCATTTGGCCCTATATTTACCGAGGTTTTTCGGACAGCTTGACTTCTCTGAAATAATTTCAACAGTCACCGCGAGAGTTTGGTGGGTTGACTTTGGGGTTAGATCACACAAGTCGAAAAGATTGGGGGAGTCGATGGCAAATAACGCATTTAAAGACAAACAGGTGTCCCAAACACAGTTAACACCTCGTCCGCGGTATTATAATCGCGATGGTGTAACCGAATTTCATGGTTCATACGATGAGGAGCGATCCAGTGCTCAGGCTGAATCAATCAGTATCGAGCAACGGCGTAAAGCGGTGAGGGTCGCATTGGAAATGTCGCATGAAATCACGGATTGGGAAGTATTTTTTCGTGAGATCATGAGTCTTGACGGATTAATCCACCGGTTATTTCCCAGTCAAACGGAGCGCCGTCAGTTTGAGACGACTGCGGAATACGTTGAGATCCAACATATCATGGCTGAGATGCGAGGTCGCCGTAAACGTCGACAGCAACAACGTGAGAAAACCAGAATGATCACGGTACGCTTACCGGAGAGTTTGCATGCATCGCTTCAACAGGAGGCGGACGAGATGAGCACCAGCATGAACAAGCTGTGTATCTCCAAACTACTACAGATCATCGATAAACAACTGGTTAAATAACTCACCAACGAACCAACCGAGAAACATCGCATCGGTTGACGCCACGGATCCAGCGGTTGAGACACAAGTGTGCATTATGCTTGTCACAAAACAAGGTCCGTTTCTAAACGCGCACCCGCCGTTAGTTCCGTGAAATCGGTAGTTCGTAACAGGCAATGGTCGTCGCATTGCGCACGATGAGTTTATTATCAAACAGGGCTGGGTTCGCCCAACTGGTACCTTCCATAGCCGCAACCGTCAGCAACGAATCATAACCGGTGGCATGAGGTCGGATAAAATGCAGGGGGCCATCCTCATCCTGAACGACAATAATATCGTCAATCATCATAATCTGTCCATGATTGAAGCGACCTTTCTTCCAAAGGCGATCGCCCGTGGAGATCTGAACGCATTCAAGAATGCCATCGGACAAGCCGTAAGCCAAATCATCCACAACAACAATATTGGTATATTTTGTCTTTAAGACACGGGGGTTTTTCCAGACTTCGTTCGTAGTCCAGACATCATCCTTTTTTACAACGGTAAACAGTGACGATCCGAAGCCATAGCCTTTGGACACAACAATTCGATCGTTTCCAACGGACACCGCCTGACTATTATTAGCTCCCGCCGTACTGGAACCTGGCCAGGGGTGTTCCCACAGTACATTTCCGGTCGGGATATCATGACCCGAAACGGTGCTTTCATTCACGCTGACTATTTGTCTTACCGAAGCGAGTGTCATCACCGTTGGTGATGCATATCCGATTTGAACCGTTCCGCTCCGCCATCGTTCTTCACCGGATTCCTGATCAAATGCGACCAACGAATGAAAAGGACCTCCCGGTGGTCCTCCCAGTGGAATCACGACCAGGTCATCAACAATCAAAGGCGACGGACTACGTCCCCAGGCAATCACACCCAATTCCTCTTCCGCGGTGGATTGAATGATATCCAGAAGTTCTTTTTCCCACAGGACATCTCCTGTGGCCCCTTCCAAACAGACAAAATGCCCGGTCGCTCCCACGCTGTATACCCTGCCCGAGGCAATCGCCGGCGTTGCACGCGGTCCAATTCCCCCCAGTACGGTTGCATGCCGTTGTTTCACGGCGTGAGCCCATCTCAGTACTCCACCAGCCAATTCGTAACAGCTCACAATTTCTTCTTCGCCCCGTTGTTCGGTTGTCACGGCAAATCCATGAACCGCTGCAAACGAGGACCAGCCAGCACCAATTTCATGCCTCCACTGCAGGTGAACATTCGTTGAATCCGGATCCGCATTCCAAATCGCATTGGTCACATGCGGATGCCCATCCGGTCCCAGAAACCGCGGGTAATCGACGCGGCGATCGCTTTGGCTCAGATCCACGACCCCCTGTTCCACTACGGCAGCCACCTGCTGCAGATTCTCATCGGCCATCTTCGTTCCACGAAGTTGAATCGTAGGGATTAATAATCCGGACACACCAACAATTTCAAGCTGGGATCCCCCTGCAAACACCAAAACCGGCAAACCCATCAGAACCCCCAGCCTGAGCCACCCGGACACCGGACTGAAAATCACGAAACGCACATATAATATAAATGCCAGTACCACTCCCAGCATCATAACCCAGACGTTGGCCATCGCCCGGTCGTTCGGCACAGACACATGGTAGGCACCCATCGCTAATACGCTCAGAACAAACAGGATTTGGAACCAACGAGGAAAAATCAACGCCCGCCTGGTCTTCACGACGGGTACAGCATCATCCACTGCCTCAGATTGACGTGGTTGCTCAGAGACATTCATTTCTTTCACATCCTCACAAAGTTCAGATACGGCTGGTCATAAATTTCGAGTATGAATTCTATATTAATAGAGAAAGCAGCTGGGCTATAAGCCGGGTTTTGTGATCACCGAAGTGACGATGGTCATTCATCTAGGACGACAATTGCTTGCCGTCTCGAGCAGCCTACCCGAAAGTCAACGAGAACGAGCCGCTCTCGGGCCACGTAAGTGACCTTCCTTTCTGTTTGGCCTTGCTTCCAATGGGGTTTACCTAGCCACACAGGTCACCCTGTATGCTGGTGAGCTCTTACCTCACCGTTTCACCCTTACCTATTTGCACAGGCGGTTTGCTTTCTGCTGCACTTGCCCTGACCAGTAAACTGGCCGGTCGGCGTTACCGACCATTGCGCTCTGTGAAGCCCGGACTTTCCTCTCGTTCAAATTGAACCAGCGACCATCCACCCAGCCTTACTTTCTCTACTGTTTAACATAGATGATGCAGGCCAACCTATGAAGGTGTAACCTACTGCGAGGGTCAAGATTGTTTCAGATCGGCCTTTACAGGCAACAATATTCAACCGGCCGATCATCCCTCATCGCCCGTCATGGACACTATTCGCCCGAAAAACGCGATAGTGCATCACGATCCAATTCAATACCAAGCCCGGGCGCCTGGGGTATTTGCAAATAACCTTCCTCGTCAATTTCAAACTTATCCACGACAATATCTTCGATGTAAGCAGCCGGCGTCAGATACTCGACAAAGTAAGCATTGGGCATCGCCGCGGCGAGCTGCAGGTCTGCAGCCAGACCAACGGCGGTATTCCAGCCATGGCTTACCATTTTGACGTGATGATCCTCAGCCATCCGCGCAATCCTCAGCGCTTCCGTCAGGCCTCCACACTTCGTTACATCCGGCTGAATAATATCGACCGCATGCGATTCAATCCAGGGCATAAATGCCTGCCTCCGAGTCAGCACTTCTCCCGCTGCGATCGGCACAGGGGAATGCTCTCGAAGCTTGATATACCCTCTGATGTCATCCGCTGCCAGCGGTTCTTCAAACCACTCAACGCCATATTCAGCCAACATCTGTGATGTCCGCAGTGCCCATTTATAATCGTGGGGCCAGAACTGTTCACTTCCACCGGCATCCACAAGCAGCGTCACATCCGGGCCCACGGTATCCCGGGCAGTTGCCACCAGTTTTTCATCAAAGGCATCGTCTCGCCTGCCAAAGGGTCTCCAGCCCAATTTGATTGCCTGAAAACCGCGATCCACCACTTCCCTTAATCGAGTGGATAAAATATCGGGCTCGTCGAACAACATCGAACCATACGGCTTGATTCGTCTCCGGTAGTTACCTCCAAGCAATTTGGATACGGGTTGATTGCAGATTTTGCCAAACAAATCCCACAACGCGATATCGATGCCGGAAATGACATGTTCGACCGTACCGCCACGACCCTGCCAAAAGCTACTTTGCCTCAAGGATTCACTTACACGCTGCGGTTGATCGGCCGCTGCATTTCGCCAGACAGGTTCCAGAAAATCAACTCCTGCCTGTGTCAAAGCAGATCCCGTAAATACAGACCCGATGCCACTTAACCCTTCATCCGTATGTACTTCCACCAACGTATGTAAATCATCCTGAGGTTCATGGCCTGCCGGCCAGCCACCATCAACCGTGGCTCCAAGCAACTTATGACATTCGATTGCCGTTATTTGCATTTCCAATTATTCCTGATGATTCTCTAAGTACTTCGCCGCCATCTCGTCCGCGATCCGCTTGCGAATATCTGCGGACATCAGCGTCGAATGGTCCTTACCGGGAACCATTTCAATCACGGCATCGCTCCCTAACCCGGCCAAACTGGCTTTGATCTGGTCGCAGGCGCCATTGAGATAAAACGTGTCCAACGTACCCATAAAAACGTTGATCCTACCTTCAAGTTGGTCACGCAATCCGTGATCCCAACGACGCATAATCAGGACGTTGATGTCATATTGTTGCCAGTACTTAACCGTCCTCGCAATGACCTGTCCCGTATCCCGCCTCCACATCTGCATCGGCAAACCTCGTTCCGCAAGTGGGCTAAAGACTGCTTCAAAAGAACGTAATTGCCCACCACGGCCCAGAGCATCATCCATCTTGCCAAAATCAACATACCAAATCATCGGAGTCTCACCCCGACGAGCTAGGGGTCGACGGCCACCCTGCGGATCCGTATACAGACTCAACACCGGGTCAGCGTATAAATTGACTTGTTGATAATCACGAAAGTCCACCGGATCCGGGGCGGTGCTCCATACCCCCCCAAACGTGTCCGGATAATTAACCTGTAACCAAAAAGAACTCCAGCCACCGGAACTATGACCTGTTAGAAATCGGGCGGTCACTGCATTGACGGTTCGAAAACGGCGGTCAATCTCAGGAACCAATTCGCGAACCAAGGCAGCCCCCCGCGGGCCATTGGTCGCACTGTCAGCATAGACATGATGCCCCCACTTACACTGTCCGTCCAAATAAACCCGTATGAATTCAACCTGATCTGTCCCCACTGCAGGCCCTCCCTGCGAATAGCGACGGCCCATCGATTCATGAGTTCCACCAAAGCCAGAGATTTCATAGATCACCGGATATCGTTTGTGGGGTTGATCATCGTAGCTCGCCGGTAATACAACGGCCGCTTTTTGAATTACCTCTCGATCAAAGAATGTCGACAGACGCGGACTCAACATTCTTACCTGCTGACGGTATCTGGTTTCTTGAAATACCGGCCCGGCAATCACATGGGTTAATTCCAAAGTAAATACGTTTTTGCCATCCCACCGAATCTGAACCGATTCGCTGTAAAGATTTCCTGCACCGTTGGCATGGTTGGAATGATAGAAGTCGTGGTCCATCAATGCCTGAAAGTAATAAGTTCCTGCCGGCAATTCGGATAACTTTCCCGGAAACCCTCCGGTATCCCCTTTAAATCCAATCGGTTCCCCTGGTGTCAGAGTCACATCCTGTGCATAGAACGGTTCCGGGCCAAACCAATTTGGTCCGGTAAACGGGGGTCGCCCCGATCTGGCCGATGTAAACAAGTACAGTCGACCCGTTACCGGCGAGTCCAAAACCGACGGGTCTACAGTGACGGTGACAAGGGGCGCGGCGAATAGCTGCGATGCTGCTGACAACACCATAACCCAAACACACACTATTTTGTACATGGTCCTCTCCCTTATCCCCACACCGGTGATTTGATATCACTTTTTTACCACGAAACCGCAAACATGAACACTAACCGGTCCCTTGCGAAAGGCATAGGAAACTATCGATGCAATGTTCCCGGCTCTCCTCCGCTGCAAGCGGTCGGGAATGTACCGAATGGACTATTTAACAAAGACCTGTGTCGAGCCAATTGCAATCTGGGATTTCCCCTGGACCACAACTCGTACAACCTGCAATCCTGTGCGAACTCCACTTACAGGAACTTCCACCGTTTGGTCACCTTTGGAAATCACAACACGTTTAGAGACCCAGACAGGATCGTTCGCCGCCTGATATTCTGTCGTAAGACGATTCCATTGCGGTGATTCGGCCTTCGCTAACTGCCTGGATTCAGGTTGTTCCCGCTGAATTCCTCGTTGAGTCACCAACTCCACGGCACACGTACCGGAAATCGGGGAGTTAAACTGTACCGTCAGGGAATGACCATTGCTAATAATGGCGGGACACTTCACTCGCATCCCAAGCGGATAATTGATCCTCAACAAAGGGTCCCCCAACAGATGGAACATCAGTGCATGTTCATTGCGTTCCTCATCTAACAAATCCGCCGACGGACTGACCGCAGCTGCCACTCTGTCCAATAAAACTCGATTCGCCGACCCTCCCTGATGGGACACCAATTCCTGCTTGGCAAGCATCACGATTTCACCAAGCGTATCACGGCGATGCACAAAGGTCTGACGCAGCATGGAATCCGCCATCAAACTCATCGCATAGGGCATCGTAACCCGGGTCGCGGCAAGGACGGCGACAGGGCCTTTTTCGGCCAACAGCATCTGCTCGCCAACGGACGCATGCGGAGAATCAAAGGCGCCACTGTAGCATGACAAAAAGACACAAATCGGAGGTATCCCCCGCATTTCCACTTTCTGCACATCGGGTTGCCGATAAATCGGGAGAGGCTGAAAACCGGGGACTTTTAATGCATCAAGCTGGTATCTCGAGCCATGACCGATATAGACCCAGAATAATCCGCCCTGATTCAAACGGTCGATGGTGAATTGACTAAAATCCGAAGGTGTCGGACAAAACGGGCTTTGCCAGCGGGCATACGTCATCGAAACATTTAGCGATCCCGGGATACCATCCCCTATCAGACGTCGGGTAGCCGTATCCAGCAGGCCATCAACCAGAGGCCCGAACCCTCCTACCCCTGCCACAAAATGGACCTGACGTTTGCCCATACTATTGGCAAACCGGGTCTCATATTCAATGATCCGGGTGACCAGATTTTCTAGCTGCTGGCTGGTTTGTACCGGAAACCGCCCTATGGCGACACGGCGTTTGTCGTCGTTAACCAGGCGCGCATAACGATCATCTGCAGCAATCTCCGGTTCTGACCCAAACGGTACATTCGCCTTTGCAGGATGGTAAAACGTCGGAATCGGAGTCGATTTACTCGGAGGTTTCTCACCTTGCAAATACGCGGGTGCATCGCCGACCAAAACGACGGCTGTAATATCCTGATTCGCTTTCGCTTGCAGGATCGCATCGCGTGTCTTTGCAGCAGTTGATTCCGGCACTACAAATTCCAATTGAATCCCCTGAGATTCGCGGAATTCGCACCAGGGTTGTAACGCGCTACGAAACGACGTTGGACAAACAACAATGGCTCTGCGCGGCAGCGGTTGTGCCACGACCGACACAGCACCTACGCTCAAAAGCAGAGCAAGTTTCCAGAACAGCGAACATAAGTTCACACGGATACCTCCCGCAGGAAATTACTGAGACAACTCCAGGCCGACCCGGGCGCGCCCGTGGTTTTCATCAATGGCGAGACATTTTTGATAGGCCTCACGCGCCGCGGCACGATCATTCATAGCACGATGTGCTTCGGCCAGATAAAACCACACCCGATCTTCATCCGGTAATTGCACACTGGCCTGAGTAAATAAGACAATCGCTTCCCGAATATGGTTGTCGCGCCATTGCAACCGCCCTGACTCAAATTGATGCCAGCCTGTATACAATACTGCAAGATCCGTCTTTCCCTGAGTTGCATACAAATCGGCAAGTTTGCGACAAGCTTCCGCATTGGCCGTTACCGACCGACTGGCTCTGACTTGCGTACCCCGCAACCAGGCCGCCTCGGCCTGACCCGCGTCACCGCGCGCCAAAAATGCGTCACCGGCCAGTTCCCACAACTGAGCCGACTCACCATCATGCACCAACCATTTGGCAAGATAGGCTAACGCTTCGGTCGGGTTCTCATTGGCCATGTGCGATTGGATCATTTGAATTCCATAGCCAGGCCGCCATAACGGTGCTATCAACTCCAATGCCAACTCCCCTTCTTTGATTGCACGATCATATTCATGCTGCTGCAGTGCCACGGAACTGGCAGTTAGATGCTGTGCAGCACCCATCCTGCCCACCGTTTCCTCATCCCAACTCCGGGATAACGGGTGAATCATAACCATCCCGGAAGTATGCATCGACAGATCATAGGAAATCCGGGCTTCCTGCTCATCACCAAGGATTTCAAAAGCCCAGCTACGCATCTGATGAGCCCGCATCGAGTTGGGATTCGTTTGAATCAAGCCGTCTAAAACCTCGATTGCTTCCGTCACACGGTCTTCCCGAATGAGGATCCGCGCCAAGCTCAACTTCGCAATCCCATCGGTCCTTGCATTGTTAAGGGCGGCACGAGCTTCATCCCTTTTATTCAGACGAAGGTAGTCAAAGCCAATCTGTAGATTCGCATGCACCGCCAGTTCATTATTCGATTTGCTCACGGGCAACAGCACGGCAATGGCCTTCTCCAACTTACCTCGCCGACTTAAACAGATTCCATATTTGAATTGTTGTTCCAACGAGAGGCTACCCAGCGCGACGGCACGCTGAAAGCAATATTCAGCTTCTGGCATTAGTGCATAGGTCGTATAAATCTGTCCCAAATTAACCCAGTCCGACTGGCTACGAGGGTCTAATTTTGCCTCGAGGGCGCGGATCGCATCCCGATTTCCCCGCTCTAATTTGTTCACCCGGGATTGAATCGGAGCGCTGAATCCTCCGTTTTCGTAAAAACGGAAACCAATCAATCCCGCCAGACCGATAGCAATCACCAATAGTAAAGGACGAATCCAACTCATTTCTCTTCCTTAAACCAAACGGTCAGTGCATGATCTTCAACAACGCTCAATGGAATTCGAAATTGCCCGGCGATAATATCGTCCTGACCATCTCCATTGATGTCGCCACAGCCAACAGCAATCAGTTCGGTTGGTTTGGTATCTATCAGATATTGTCTGGAAAACTCGTTGCCATCATTTTCCAACCAAATAATGCTTGGATTACGAGGATTCGCATAATCGTTGGACATGCTCACCAGCACCACATCGATATCTCCATCACCGTCAACGTCCGACGCGGCCGTTCCATAAGCGCCGCCCAGGCGGCCAATCTGTTTCCCATCAAACTTCCAGTCGCCCTCATTCCGGAGCCAAATCACGCCATGATACGGCATCGGCCAACCATGACCAAATTCCAAATTATCACCCTGACTCATCAGAAAATCCATTTTGCCGTCCTGATCAATATCTGCCGCAACCAGGCCACCCCCTCCGACGTCAAAGTTGTCGGTCATAAACAATACCCGGGAAGTAAAATTGCCCTGCCCGTCATTTTCCAAGCCCCACACCTCTTCCTCATCCTGAGTGACAATCGCTCCAATATCCAGGTCACCGTCGCCATCATAATCCGCTACGGGCACATGGACGATTCCTGGTCTCGCAATAATTTCCCGATCCCGAAAAACACTGTCGCCCAAATTCTCCAGAAGCAACACCCCACCTCGTGCATACCCAAAAACTGCGACAACCAAATCCGTATCCCCGTCCCCGTCAAAATCCCCCGGCTGCACATCCGCCACCCGCCGAACGTCACTAATCAAATCACGGCGGTGATATCCCTCATCAACTTTTTCAAACAAAATCACTTTGCCAACCAACTCATCGGAAGGCATCAAATCACCCAGCGTGGAAACGATAATGTCCTGATCACCATCCTGATCCAGATCCACAACGGTTGCGTGGGCGGGAGCGATAAGCTTGTCTGCGATCATCGTGCTGTCCCATCGATGACGGACGCCCCCCTGTTCGATTGCCTCATTCATGGCATCAGGATCAGATTCGGACAGCTCCGAAAAACCTATCTTTTCACTTCCGCGGTAGTGATAAGCAATAACCGTGTTCTGAGCTGCATTGCAGACCAACACATCACGTTGACTGTCCCCGTCAATGTCAACCACCTGAACGTTGGTGATACGAATTTCGTGCGGAGCAATTTTTAAATTGAACGGTTCCTTGTCCACCTCCAGTAAATCCGTAAATTCGGTCGGCACGTACCTTTCGACCGCAATCGATGTTTTCGCCCACTTCAAATCGGGGTGTCGGGACAGCACAGGAATCTCTGAATTTAGAGCCGGACCGATCCCCATAATGGCCCAAATGGCTGCCAGTAAACAGCAAATACAAAACAAGACAACCGTAGATCTGCGCGGCGTATGCCAAGAACCGGAACTTGCTTCATCCTCGGGTTCTATGAATCTTTCGGAATCCGTAGATTCAACATCTGCCGATGGCCGTTTTTCGTCGGATTCCGATTCTGAACTGCCATTTGGATGATTGGATTCCACTTTTTGAGTGCCCTTTCGTCTACCGAAATCGTAGACAAGATTTGCAATTTGCCTTCAACAGACATCATACAAAACTAAATGCAAATCCGGAATATCAACATCACCTGAATTGATACTAGGCTGGTGCTCCAACGGGGATCCAGGACTTTAGAATCCAGAGTATCGATGCCGCCAAAATAAAGAGACCAAGAATCGGGAAAATCCACAGGGCGACCATGGCCATGCTGACAAACAGAAGAAAGGTGGCCAGAAATGTTGAAAGCAACCGGCTTTTACCCACGAATCTCAAAACCAAATATGAAAGACCAAGGCTCAAAAGAGCCCCCAGGGCGACCCCGATCCGTAACCATGTTTCACGCAAATCGTGCCCAATGTACCTGGCCGAAAATTCATAGTTGTCATCCAAATATTCGAAGTCAAAACGTTCGTACTGTCCCTGAATTTCCGCACTGTCAAATTCGAAATCGAATCCGGCAATACTGGCCAGTCCGGAACCAGCACCCTGATCCAAAACCGGCATTTCACCACTATTTCCCATCCCCATCATACCGCCGCCACCGCCCATACCACCGCCCATACCGGGTAAAGCTAATTCGGCTTCGACTTCTGCATTGTCAACAACCCCTCCCAATCTCAGGTTCCGCTGATCGAGTTCGAGTTGTTGTTGAGATTGGTATTTTTGCAACTGACGGCGTTGCTGTTGTCTTGAAGACTCAAAGAAATCTGCTTCTTTTCTTTGTTTGGGATCTCCGGAGCTATCTTCCTGTCCTTCCGCTTTGAATGCAGGTACCTTCGAATTTTGAAGCGAATTCAATGCTTCCCGTTGGATGCCTTTGCCTCCCTGATAGAGGCGTCCGTTGGCATCTGGACTTTCTTCATCCTTTGATTCAGGCAATGAGAGATCATTGCTACGAAACCATTTTCCCTCTTGTTGTTGTTTTGCACTGCTGGGCTTAGTGGTCGCCGACGGGACAGCAAAATTGCTGCCAAGTTGGTTCACTGCATTCCTGGAGAATCCATTATCTTGCTCATAAAATCCCTGATTCAATCGACTGCGATTGCCTGGTGAAATCAGGTCCAAATCGCTATCCGCGGTGACTGAATCGTCAACCAGTTCAACGACCTGTTTGGCAAGTTCATCGAGATCTTTCTCATTGCTTTGGCTGATTTCGCTTTGATCTGCATACACGTTCAGATCCGTTTGTGTACGGAGGCTATTGAACAGGCGTATTTTCTCATATTCATTATCCGACTTTGTCGCACGTTTCAGTTTGCCGGATACTTCTTCATTGACGATCAATGCCTGCCGCGTTGCTAATTCCGCATAAGATCCGGCATGACTTACGCCACCAAACCATCCCCATTGATGAGACTGACTGACATTCAGCGGATCGGCATTTCCACCAAAAGAAAACCAGTGTTGCTCCTTAGGCAGGTATAGCTTGAGAAAAATTTTGTCCGCGATAATATTGGACGTTTTGACGATAGGCAGTGAATGCACTTGGCCATACGAAGTCAGGCGATCGACACGACCGGCATAATGAATAACAACCTGATAGGACAGATCTCCCGCATTCGTCTTGACCAGTGGGATTTTCACTGCCGACTGATCCGACCTGCCTATCGGTTTTACAGGTTCTCCGGCAACCATCACCGCCCATAAATGTGCTTCGGCAGGAAGGATAAGATCAAGAAACTGCTCTTTTTGATTATCCACAAGGATTTCTAACTTACCGCGATACGTGCCGGCATAATCAACAATCAATGAGGTGGTTGCCATGCGAATTTTTGCATCATCTTTATCAATCACATCCCGCTGTTGGATCATGAACTCCAATGCGGCTTGTTTCACATCGCCTTTGATAATAAATGCCTCGCGCACACGGTCGCCAATAACGCTGGCAAGCTGATTCCATTGTGTCTGCTGACGGTTTAAACGCACGACATTCACACTTGACCCGGCAACTTCCTGTATGACATCACCACTGCTTTCCAGCGAAATGAACTGCTGGGAAACGTCCGCATTTTCAATGATCGGAATCGGGACCTGATTACTGCCCCCAGGTTGCCGATCATTTTCGACCAGCACCCGGTATTGTCCTAACAATTCATCCTCCAGATGCAGCGTAACCCGTATTCGTGACTGTGGGTTATCGGGGTCCAGTGGTTCTTTGGTCATCTGTCGCACATAGGGGCCCCGCACTCTCGCTGTACGCATGTCCGCAGGAATCAAGAAAGAGACACTCTGAATTCCAGCATCCTCGATCACGTAGGAAAGCAGGATCGTTTCCTCGATCGATCGATCCGTGACATTCACGTTGGAAAAAGTGGTACACGACACCTGGGGCGTTCTCGGAACGAGTTTGAACCGAGCTGAATATTTCTGACCGGAGAACTTCAGTGCTGTACGTGCCATCGCACGTTGATCGGACTGAAGCCAGGCAAACATGGTTGCCATCGAAACAGATTCGCCCTGATCAATATCCAACAACTCAATGTTAAATGACGGATCCGACAGCAGTACCGTCTGACCATGTTGGCTACGAACATCGGGTACCGCTAAATACGGCACATCCGTTGTCAAATCTTCTAACTTTCGCTGCAACTGTCCTTCGATCAGGATATTCAGGTTCCCCGTCACGCCCCGGGCCAATAGTACGGTCACTTGCTGAGCCGGGCCGACAATCGAGTCAACTTCAGCAACCGACCATTCAACCAAATTAGCGGCCTGAATCTGACGTATCGAAAGATCCGCCGGAACAATGACACGTACCTGATGTACTGGCCGATTCTCCACTCGAAGCTGCACTTGAGTTTCCAGCGAGATTTGCTGCGGAGATACACGTACCAGCGACTGAATATTCGCATTCACAACTGCCAGCACCGGTTTCGCAAGCAGCTTCAATTCAAATCCATCGCCGGAGAACCGATAGGCCTGAACCGCCTGCACGCCCAACGGGTTCACTCGATTTACAGGTTGCGCGGTTTGAGCCAAAGTATCATTAATATCATCGCGATTGACTCCCTGCCGCATATTGACAAATAATTCCAATGCCGGACTGCGACGTATCATGATCGTCCCTTTTTGAGAAACCGCATCCGGAACGGAAACCGCCGGCACTGTAAAGGGATCGCCTTTTGCCTCGGGTAGTCCGCGGTAACGTAACAGATGCACAACCAAAACAACCTGATTCTCTGCCGGTTCCAACAACTCTACCGTAATTTCCTGTGCTCCCTGTTCAGTTTCTTTCGATTCCCAACTGCGGATATTTTCCCCGGACACGGAATCCACTCGATATTCCTGAGGGACCACAAAACGAAAGATCTCACGCTGACTATTCCGGAAATCCAACTGCACCCGCCAATCGACATACACTCCGTCTTCCTGAACGTCGACAAGAATCTGTGAGTCGGCCGTAAGATCACGGTCAGCACGACTCTGCTCGACCAACGGTCGCCAGCGAAAATCAAATCCCCCATCAAGTTTCAGAGATGATTCAACGGATTGGTTGGGGTTTTCAGTGCGCATTTCCGCGCGACCCAAATGTCCCTGCCATCGAATTTCGGTATCCTTTTGAGGGACGATCAGCGTTAATGCTCCATTAGCTCCGATCGGTAATTTACCTCTTACCAATCGCCACCCTCCCTGACGCTGAACCTGCATTCGCAGACCCACTCGTAGTTCATGGTGGCCTTTGCCCGTTACATACAATGTATGCGTGGGCGGAATCCGGGGCATCTGCGGTACCTGGTTTGCTGTTTGTTGAGCAGCCGCATTGGCGGCAGGTGGGGTGGCCGCAACCACGTCAATTTGAGCCGACTGTTTATCCAGAGTCGCATATTCCAGTACCAGATCATTCAGAGCCAACGGTACGGCGACTTCACGGCTGCTGAATAGATCGATCCCAATCACGCCCTCAATGAAGATTCCATTATCCTCATACAGAGAAGTTTCATATTGAACACCACTAAAAGCAAATTCAACCGGTACTAATTCGTGTTCCAACGGTAACTCAGGATACGCACGCTTCCATAATTGCGAATAATGTGCCAGCGGAATCAGTAACTGCTGAGACGCCGTTCTCGTCAACGGTAGCTGATCCGGATCATAGGGTACGATCACGGCGTCCTTGGGAACTTCCACCGGGGTAATTTCCGCAGGTTCCTGAGACCAGACAGCGTTAGGCAGACAGGTAATGCAGGCCAGTATCCAAAGACCTAAACCGATTTTACTAAGAGCCGCCTGACGAAACCATTGCCAACCGGACTGCAACAGATGATGCAACAGGTAATAGAGAGCAATCAACAGAACCATCACAAAGCTGACTTCCGTAACCGGACGATAAAAAGCCCATGCCGGCATCGC
>JAYZPA010000230.1:0-11822 GCA_036150515.1 Planctomycetota bacterium | reverse complement strand
ATTGGTAAACCCTTGTCCACCATCACGATTTCTCCTTCCGGAAAAATTGTTCACCGCAAGGATGCCGTGACGCAGTTCAATCCGGGAATCGGGATGTTGTTGCCGCAGTTACCCGAACGGAGTGTTGTGGTGGGGCAACGGTGGTTTAGCAGTGAGACAGTTCGTATACGCACACAGAGTGGCCGTGTGCAGCCAATTCAGCTGCGCAAGCTATATAAACTGGATAAAGTAAACCATGGGCTGGCGACGATTTCGGTTAGAACGCAAGTTCTGACTCCGGTCAATGACCCCAAAATTCAAAGTCAGTTGATGCAGCGATTACAACATGGCACGATTGAATTTGATTTAGATGCAGGGCGCATTTACTCTTGCAAAATGGAGCTCGATGAACGTGTTATCGGTTTTCGAGGTGCTGCCAGTATGATTCATTATCTTTCCCGGATGACCGAGACGCTGGTTGTGCCCGGTGCACAGGGGGGGTAATCCATCCTTGAATAGAACGGCTCGGGGAATTACTTTCTGTTCGGCGTTTGCCGGTGTCCTTCATCCATTCGTCCTGAGTTTCGGAGTGTTCTGTTGGCTGTGCAGCGATGCATCGGATGGCCTGTGGTCCCGGGCCTGTGAAGCTGCAGATTCGGTAACCGTGCGGCAGGGTAAGCAGATTGTTCAAATACGAGGACAAGTGGTTGAAAATCCATCATCTCAATCGCTGCTGCTGATGACTTCAGACGCGCAACTGCATGAATTCAATCTGCAGGATGTGCTTGACCGAAAAACGGATGCCTCGCAATTTCAATACGATGATCAGACCCATGTAACTCGTTTGCTCGAACAGGAAATGGGATCGGAATACCGATTCAAGCATTCAGCACATTACACGGTCTGCTACAACACCTCGGCGGAGTTTGCTCATGGGTGCGTAAGTCTTTTGGAAAGACTGCATAAAGGGTTTTTTGTGTACTGGAAGAGTCGTGGGCTGGAATTGGCAGAGCCCCAATCTACCTGTATCGTAATGGTTTATCGGGATCAGTCTTCTTATCAGCAGCATTGTCGGGCGGAATTAGGTGATGCGGTCTCGAGCGTTCATGGTTATTACAGCCAAAAATCCAACCGGGTTCATTTGTTGGATCCATCCTCCATCGTCCAAGGTGGTTCAGCAACCCATACCATGCGTTTAGGTAGTATTGCTGAGTTGCAAACGGTTTTTGGCACTTCCGTTGTGGAACGCCTGATTGCAACGATTGTTCATGAAGCAACCCATCAGCTGAGTTATAATTCCGGGCTGCAGGTGCGGCTGGCGGATCATCCTGTCTGGTTGAGTGAAGGGCTGGCATTGTTTTTCGAATCGCCGAATCTGACGGTCAAACAAGGATGGCAGGGGATTGGTGAGGTAAACCATCTGCATTTAAAAACGTATCAAAGAGCAAGTGAGAATCGTAAACTGATTAGGTTGGATCGACTCGTTGCTGATGATTTAGTTTTCCGGAATTCGGCGACGGTTCGGACTGCCTATGCTCAGTCGTGGGCATTAACTTATTTTTTGTCACGGACTCGGCGGGAACAGTATTTACAATACCTCCGTTTGCAAAGCAACATGCGACCATTACAAACTCAGGGGAGAGCGGGTCGCTTAAACGACTTTCGTACTGTGTTTGGTAGTAATTTACGGGACCTGCAGCGGGAATTTCAACGCTATATGGATCGGATAAAATAGAGTCATGACCTGACCGCATTGTATGGGAGAAAGGTTGAATACAAAGTCTGTCTCGCCTAAGATAGTAACCACAAGCACTGATCATTCGGAATAGTAAGCGGCTGTGCCGACCCAAAGAAGGAGAAGCGGATGTCTTCAATCAAAGAATCCAAGAACCAAGAAGGTAGTCGACGAGAGTTTCTAAAAACAACGGCGATCGCTGGAGGTGCCGTGGCAACGTCGCTGACGGCAGCAAATCCGGTCCATGCGCAAGGATCCGACATCCTCAAAGTTGGTTTGATTGGATGTGGTGGTCGAGGTAGTGGTGCGGCGGTGAATGCGATGCGTGCTGAGGGTAACCTTCGCTTAACGGCAATGGCAGAGGCGTTTGCCGATCGACTGGAACACTCCAAGAATATTCTGAGTCGACAGATTGGTGAAAAATTCCAAGTTGATGATGATCACAGCTTTGTTGGGTTTGATGCATATAAAGAATTGTTGGCAACGGATATCGATGTGGTACTGTTATGTACCCCTCCTCATTTCAGACCGGCGATGTTTAAAGAAGCCATTGCTCAAAACAAACATGTGTTTTGCGAGAAACCGGTTGCCACGGATGCCGCAGGTGTTCGCATGGTCATGGATAGTGTGCGTGAAGCAAAAACGAAAGATCTGAACGTCGTATCCGGGCTTTGTTGGAGATATGACTATGGCGTGCGGGAGATCATGAAAAAGATTCAGGACGGTCTGATTGGGGAGATCCAGTCCATTCAGGAGAATTATTTAACGGGCACGTTGTGGCATCGAGGTCGAAAGCCGGAGTGGAGTGAAATGGAATATCAGATGCGAAACTGGTTGTATTTCACTTGGCTTGGCGGTGACCATATTGTCGAACAACACATTCACAGTCTGGACAAAGCACTGTGGCTGATGGGTGATGAACCACCCGTACGGGCAACAGGCCTCGGTGGACGTCAGGAACGAACAGGCGAAAAATGGGGTCACGTATTTGACCACTTCTCGGTCTGCTATGAATGGGCCAATGGCGTGAAGACGCATGCCTATACGCGTCAGATGGCGGGCTGTGCCAATAACGTGGAAGATTACGTTGTCGGTACGAAGGGTACGGCCAAAGTATTACGGCATTCATACAGTATCAATGGTGAAGAACAATGGCGTTACAAAGGGCCCAAACCAAGTATGTATGACGTCGAACATAAGGAACTGTTTGAAGCGATTCGTTCAGGTAATACGATTAACAATGGTGACTATATGTGTAAAAGTACCTTGCTTGCCATTATGGGCCGCGAAGTTTGCTACACAGGGAAAACACTCACTTGGGATCAAATGCTCAATTCCAAACAGGATATGACTCCCGCAGCGTATCAATGGGGTGATATCGAAGTTCCCGAGGTCGCCCGTCCGGGTGTCACTCCATTTGTTTAGAGAAGTATGGATCAGCCTGTTGCTGTGCCACTGGATTCGATGATGCTAGCGACCCTGAGCCGGGGGAATCATGCACTAGAATTGAGACTCGACTCGTTGCAGAGCTTCTGAAACTCGACATTCCCCGTAGGGCATAGCGATGGAAGCATCCTGCTGGATCCAGTCCGTAACGCGTTGATTTGCGGAAATGACAGTATTATGAGCACGGTTTCCGAAATATTCACCTATTTCTGAATAGGCTGCCCGGGTGTATTTTCTGGCCAGCCACATGGCGAGCATCCGTGGGTGGCTAACCGATTTGGTTTTTCCTCCGGATTGCAGACTCTTTTGTTCCAGCCCAAACACATCGCAGACTGCCTTTTCAATTTCACGTATCCCAACGGGACGGCGAGTGCATTGAAACAGGTCATCTAATTGCTGTTCCGCCTGTTTTAGTGTTAATGGATCACCTAACACCTGTTGCAGCACGCGGACGCGGTTCAATGCCCCTTGAACGTGTCGTGCATCGGGCTGGACGCGACGCACCAGCATGTGCACGATGTCCGTATGTATTTGTAGATTGTGGACTCGACAGTATTGGCGTGCGATAGCATGCCGCATGCTTTCATCAGGCGGGTCAATGTTGCATACCAGCCCGCCACAAAGACGCGCCACCAGATCCGTACCCAGGCCAGGTATTTCCGTTGCCGGTGCTTTCGCTGAAAAGACAAGTTGTTTACCGCTGCGTATCAGAGAATCCACCGTGTAGTGGAATTCCAACATGGTTGCAGATTTTCCGACAAAAAACTCTATTTCATCAATTAATAATACGTCGACGTCGCGATATCGTCGGCGAAAGCTCGCGAGTCCTTTGCCTTGTAGACCTTCGAGAAAGTGAGTGGTAAATTGCTCGGCCGTAAGATAGACCGCTCGACCTGGTTTTAAACGGGACCGGAATTGTCCCCATATGGCCTGAAGCAGGTGAGTTTTTCCGCTACCCGAGGGTCCGTAAACCAGAAATGGTGAAATACTCCCAGGACGGTCCAGAATGGCCTGAGACGCACGAATCGCGATTTGGTTAGAGGCACCCTCCACTAGATTTGCAAACGTATGTCGGCCCTGTTCGGCAAAGGAACCGGCCTGCGGGGAGCGTGCTGGCGGTGAATCGGGAAACGAAAGCCGTTTTGGGGTAATCTTCTGCGGCGAAGGACTCGGCTGAGGGTCCGACACGCCAAATTCAACGTGCACGATCGTGGAATTGACATGGTCAAGTACTTCGCAAATTCTGCGTTGGTATACACGCCGCAGACGTTCCAATGCAAAGGCATTGGGCGCAGAAAGCAAGAGGGTCGTTCCAGACACGCCCCATTGAACCGTGCTGTCAAACCACAATTCGAATTTCTCAGATCCGATTTTGTCAGTGAGTTTTTTCCTGATCACTGACAGAACCAATTGTTCGTCCTTGGTCACTCGACTTTTCATCCTTTACGCGTCGGTAGCCAAAGTCCGTTTCAACCATCTTGGTTGAAACACCCAATGCAAACTCTCACCTGGTGGATCGTTTCCATTTTATTCGTGGGCTAGGATGACTTTCGCTTGCTCGTTTGTGATAAAGACCCCAAACCAACGGGATCTCCTGAATGTCCGTTACAGGCAGAGACTGAAAAGTCTCATATTCTGTTTCGCTTTGCGATACGACTTAATTAAAAAGCCGAGACACGATTGTAAACCTGCTAGCACGACAATCAAAGTACTTAGTCGACAAAGAGTCAATAAAGTTGTGAAAGATAGAAGAAACTATCGGTTTCCGATGATAAAACCAGATGGAATCCACTGTGGAAAACGTGTCCATAGAGAAGACGAATCTCGCCGCAGGGAGATTTCGTGAGACGTGGATCGGTGAGCATCATTTTTGATGTTCATTGTGGACGTTGGGGATCCGAAGCCCCCACCCATGGACGATTAGATTTTGTCAAGATTGTGGTCCGTACTCAGAATAGCCCGATAGCGGCTACTCAATTGGGCACCGATGGCTGGCCGGTTAAGTTCGAATTGGATTTTGAATTGTGAATGGGCTGTACCTGCATTGACCACCGTTGGTCGCACAATGCGCAGGACGCTTACGGGCCTGCGATTCTGACTTTTTATATACAGGCCTGCCAAGGTAGTGGGTCGTCGAGTCAGATGGAATTCTTGTTCCATTAATGAGACAATTCGCGCGGGATCGCCGGTGAAACCACTGAATTCGATTCGTTGTATTTGATGGCCGCGGTCGAAATAATACGTTAGTGAACCGGCAAGGTCATCCAGTTGTTCACCGGTAACGATGGGCACCCGATACCCCTGAAGTGCATCACTATGGATTTCCGTGGAGACACGCGCCCATCGCTGCGTGATCCATTTAGGAGATACATCAAAACGGAATACATCACTCAGTTTATCAATGGCTCCACCATCAAGATGCGGCGCGTCATCCTGTGGATTGACCGAAAGCATGGATTCCTGGGTGATCATTCCTATTTCTTCCCCTTGTTTGTCAGAGACAAAAAAATCGGAAAGTGAGTCAGTTGTGTTACTGAACCAACCCGTCACACGTTGCCATGCACTCACTTGGTTTGAATCCGCAGAATCGCCAGATGCCGACCCTGAGTGGATGATCGCATAGGGGATAAAAATCACTCCTGAAAACAGCAGCAAGTACATTAGTCGTTTTAGAGCCCATCGCATAATTGTCTCTCCTGAGATTTAAGACGAAAACCGTCTATCTTTGAATCGACAAGGCACAAGCCCATTCTGTGCAACTTTGAGCCGGGATGGTTTTATCGTTAGATCTGTACCCTGGAAAGACCGGATTAGATCGATTATTCACGTTTTGCCAGGATGGCGATGGCTTTTTGGTGCGTATCGAGGTTCCCAATAATGATTAACGACATTTCATTGTTTCCTCGAAGTTGAAGTTCTTTGCGTAGTCGTTCCGGTGATAACGTGATACCCCGTTTCTTGATTTCGAGACGGCCCACATTTCGTTGTCGCAGCCATCCTTTGATTTTTTTGCGGTCGAACGGAAGACACTCCACGACTCTGAATCGACGAGATCCGGGTCGGGTCATGGAATTCGAGGAAGTATAATATGCAATTCTATAGCGGATAGCACTAAGTTGATGTTCCAATGCCCAACTGGCATCAAGTCTGGCAGCCAGTACCGCAGGCTCCGGTTCATAAAGATATTCTTCACATTCGGTGGCCAGCGGCACCTCGTGTGATTCGCGGATGTTATCCACAGCGAAGCCGATTTTCCATTCTGACTGACCATTACCATTGACGCCAATTGCCTGTACCGAACGGTTTCCGGATGCAAAGGTAACGAGTTGTTGTCGACATTCACCGCGAGATTGAATCCATTGGCGTGAGGTCATCGAAGGGAGCCAGTTTTCTGGAATTTTTGTGGCTGGCGCAAGTTTGATGGACAGGCCGCGATGTGATATGTCCCTGGCTTGTAAAAGCGAATTCATAAATCCCGCAGATGGCTGGTAGCCGTCAATGGAGGTATGACGCTGTCCGTCCGCCCGTCGGTCGGGATCGAGGTGAATCCAGTCTGTGCTCTCCAGAGCGGTTTTGTTTACATCCTGTTGCTGGATGTTTACAGTGCCCCGCGGGTTTTCCAGAGCTGCATTATAACCGGCCAACCAAGCGACCACGGGATCCGCGTCAACACCGGTCACATCAAAATGCTGAGCCAACGCCATCAAATCCCCTCCGATGCCACAGCAGAGATCTGTGACATGACGGACCTGAGGAAATAGTTGTTTGATCTGATTGGCCTTAAAGGAAGCGATGGCTTTGTCGGTTGCTTGTTGGAGTCCGATTTCGGTGAAGAACATCTCACCGCCGACAGAAAATTTTTCCAGAGACCGTTTTCTTAGTTTGGACTGAGTAACGAGGATTTCAGCACGGGTCTGGCCAAACTGTTCCCGTAATTTTGCAAACTGACCTGGTGACACAGGCGTTGGTTGTGCGAGCAGCGTTAGTTGAGCATCGGCGGTTGCTGAAGTGAGCCATTGATAGTGCTGAACGTCGTTTTTATCCATAGTCTATTTTAATAACGGAAGAGAAAGAAAAAACCTACCGACGGAGATGGTTTTTATGGAAAACGGTCGTTTTCAATGGAGGTTGACTTGTTACGCAGGCTTTTGCTACATTCCGCGGTGTTCCTCCGGGGGGCAAATATTTATTTTTACAACGATCATGGATCTGGAAAACAGCGAAATGCAACGTCAACGAGGATATCTGGGATTCACGGTGCTGCTGCTTACCATGACGGGTTGTCATACGATGAAGCCGCTCAACTGGAATTGGATTAATTTTTCATCCTCTTTTTCAGAGTGGAACGATGACGACCAGTACATGACGACCTGGCATGAAAAGCATGGAAGTTTAGTCGAATTACGACGATCCGCATCGGGAATGTCGTTGAGTCAACAAGCATCGCATGCATTGGCACTATCAGCCCAAATCAAGCAGGAGCAAGTCCCTGTCATGCGACGTGAGATGGTAAGAACGTTAGCTGCTTTTGATGCGAAAGAGGCGGAAACGGGTCTGGAAACGGCTCTCTCGGATGCGGATGTCGATATTCGTGTGGTTGCATGTCAGGCATTAGCAAAACGAAAGTCAGAAAAAGCATTCGATTTATTATTAACGACTGTTCGCAGTGACATGGAATCGGATGTCCGGGTAGCGGCATTACGGGGATTGGGAAACTTCTCAGGTAAGGTGGTTTTTGAAGAGTTAACCAAAGCACTGGTCGATAGGGACCCGGCAATTCAATTTGCCGGCATTCAGGGTTTACGTCAAATGACGGGTGAAGATTGGGGAGAAGACCCGGAGACATGGATTGCCTGGACCAAAGGCGAGTCACCGGAGGTCATCTACGATGGTTCTGAGAGTCTGGCTGACAGTCTTAATCCGGCTAACTTCTTTCGCTAAGGCTGGTTGGGGTTGCATTGACTCCAGACGCGCGCTATCGCCTGACCGTACGTTGGGTGAATCAATAAAATGGCATTGCTGATGAGCCTCGTTTCCGCTTATTATAGTCCCATTAAGAACCGATGGTCTGTCAATCTGTCAGATCCATGTTGTCATCATACTGTCCGAGTCCATGCTGAGTCTGGTATGGGGTTGGGGAGTTTATTGAACAGGTGCATTGCCTATGCCATCCAAGTTTCGTGAGCCTTTCGCATCGATTTACAAGCAGGCGGCGAAACTGCGCCAATCATTGAAAGCGGATGCGTTGATGATCATGTTGGACGGCCCGGCGGACTGGAAATCTCTAAGGAAAGTAGGACAGCATAAGTTAATCCTGTGCGTCTCACAGGATGCCGAAGATTTACTAGGCGCTGAGACTCACGGTTTGATCCCGGTCGTGTTGGAAGCGGATGACAGTCCGGTGCAGGAACGGATGGAAACCGCATTATTGGATTGTGTTGCCAACGATATATTGGAAGCAGGCTCGCAGGTTGTGGCCCTTTACAGCGGGTTTGATTCCAAGGCGGTCGACAGTATTTCCGTTTTGCGTTTGGGCGAGCATCTAGGCAAACTAACAGCACGGGACTTGCGCCAGTTAGAGACCAGCGTCCCCCTGGAAACGCTCAAAGCCGTTGTGGATCTGGCAATTGAAATTGGACATGAGGGTCGTGAAGGCAGTCCTGTGGGCACTCTGTTTGTCGTCGGCAGCACTCGTCAGGTCATGGAACACAGTGCGACGGCAGGCTTTGATCCGGTGAAGGGTTATAGTCGCTCTGAGCGAAATCTAAAGGATCGGAGAACCCGTGAAGCGATCAAGGAAATCGCGCAACTTGACGGCGCCTTTATTGTAGGCAGTGATGGTGTGGTGGAACGTAGTTGCCAGATCGTTCAGGTCAAAGCGACTAGTTTGACGTTATCCAAAGGGTTGGGATCCCGCCATTGGGCAGCGGCGTCGATTTCAAGAGTAACCAATGCGATTTCGGTTGTGGTAAGTCAATCCAACGGCACCGTTCGTATTTTTCAAAATGGTGAAGTGGTGCTGCGAATTGAACCGATGTTGCGAGCGATGAAATGGCGGGAGTTTGAGTTTGAACCACCCATGGTGTCTTCTGAATAAAACCAACGGTTATTTGCTGCCGAATATGTTTTCCCTTACATGGTTTCCGGACGCTTTTCAGCCATGGCTTTCAGGATGACCTGTGGTGGAATTCCAATGTGAATGACATGAACCTGACCGAGATATGGGATTGCGGATGGGTTTGTAAAGCCGGTTTTCTCGGCGACCATCGTCAGCGTGTGATCGGCCTTAAATGTTGGTTGTCCTGGTTCACCTGAATTGCAATCCAGTCCCGTGGGGATGTCGATGGCAATTCGGACGGCAGGCTGTGTATGAACCCATGAGATGGCTGTGGCAAACATGGGACGGGGATTGCCCTGCCCTCCCGTACCCAGCAGACAATCAACGATACAGTCCGGCGGAGTTTCCGAAGCCTGTTGGTATCGATCCAGGGTGCGTTCATCATTGATGTAGCGATGAACCAACGACAGGCTTTGCAGGATCTCTAATTGGATAGCCGCGGCGCCCTTGAACGAATCAGGTTGAGCGAATATTAAGGTTTCGCTTGGAATGCCAGCAATCGCCAATTGACGTGCGATGACAAAACCATCACCGGCGTTATTTCCTTTCCCGCAGAGCACCAGAACCTGTCGAAAACCGTGTCGTTCAATGAATTCAGCACAACCACGTCCCGCATTTTCCATTAATAGGCTCGCGGTCATGCCATAATCGTGGATGGCGATTTGGTCTGTGCGGCGTGCGGTTTCACGATCGATTCTGTTCATAGGATCTATAATACCAAGAACAAAGGCGTCGCAGACCCCGGTTTGGAGTCTGGACGCCTCTGCCAATCGCTCCCAGTTACTGCTTCACAGTCATTACTGACCCATTGAGCAACACTGATGAATCTATACAGTTGGAGCGAATTGAGCGAAAAATCGGTTATGGAATCAGATAGACTCCCCCAATCACAGCACCGGCCTGAAGGAGGCCTGCTTTTTTGTTGATAGGAAATGCGGGAATCTGTCGAGGTGCCAGTGAGCCAGGTCGGTAGTACCCCAGGGAATACTGACATTCATTCCATGGATGGATTCCCATTCGATACGGTAATACTGCGATATTCAAAAAGAAATGGGCACCTGATCTGGCAGGCTGTATCCAGGGACCCAGTGTATGACCGTAACGTTCCAGTTGGACATCTTCGAAATACAGTGGTTTGTGAGTCAATGCAGAAGCTTTCCAGGTAAATGTAATTGGTGTCCAGAGGCGAGATTCGTAAGCTGTCTTATCGATCCGGCATTGTTTCGGAAAACCCCATATATCAGCCACATAGCATGCGTCGTCTACACTCAGTTCATTCATCGCGATTTTGACGGTCGTCCCGTCCTTTAATTGGATTTCAATTTTACTGAAGGCATAGTTTGCCAATTTGCCTTCTGTAATGACGGATCCTTTACGATCCGTCCATTCGCGTGATTCGGCCTGTAGTTTCGGAGGTTTGTCATCCAGGTTCGGCTTGAATGAGGGTGCAATGTCGAGCGAAATATCGGACAGGGGAGTTGGTTTAAGTCGTGTCGCTGCGTCCTGACAATCGGGCGAACCACAATCCAGAATGGCAATCATCGTGCGTGTTGCCAATCGAGACCTGTCCTGAGCGATGAGTATGGGGAAGGCATCGTCCTGTTGAGTGGTCGATGTCGCGGTGTCTGAGGTCGTTCCGATGATAACGGCATCCTGACCGGGAACTGGTGCTGGTGCGGGTATCCGCGGTGATGTTTTCGGAACCGAAAGTGGTGAGGGTTGATCGAGGGGGCTTTCCAGCAGCGGAAATGTATTTTGCTCAACCGGTTGCGGTGTTGGGGGCGGAGATGCGGATTGGCTGGCTGGAGTGCCAGACGAGGAGGTTGGTTCCTGAAGCGTTAGAATTTCAGTGGCAGCAACTTGTTTGACAATGATCTTTTGTTGAACGTTCTGCTGTGGAGATTGTCCTAATCGCGGAGTTGTAATGGCACGAATGGATGTGATTGTGGAATGATTCGATGGTACCGAGGGCCGTTGGTTGAGTTTAATCGTAGGTAATACCACGTTTGGTTTAACAGGCCGGGTCGCCGTCGTGGTAATAATGCGAATGGGCTCGGCGACAGAAAGCGGCGGAGCCACAAACAGAGTTATCAAAAACAAAAAGGAGATACACCGGCTCGGTGGACCGGTAGAGTTGAATTTATCCGTCTCCTGCGGACGGGTTGTCCGGGCTGTAATTAGGTGCTTCATGTGTGATAGCAATGTCATGGGGATGACTCTCGCGTGTACTTGCCGCTGTGACTCGAATAAATTGAGTGTCAGTTCGTAAATGTTCAATGGTTGGAGTACCGCAATAACCCATGCCGGCACGCAAACCACCAACGAGTTGGTAGATAAAATCTGCCAGATCGCCTTTAAATGGGACGCGACCTTCTACCCCTTCAGGAACCAGCTTGCCGTTACTGTTCTGGCGGTAACGCTCGCTGGAACCCTGAATCATGGCTCCCATGGAGCCCATTCCGCGGTAGGCCTTAAAGGTTCTACCCTGGTATAGGATTAATCGTCCGGGACTTTCCGAAAGTCCTGCAAAAAGTCCACCAATCA
>JAYZPA010000229.1:0-13044 GCA_036150515.1 Planctomycetota bacterium | reverse complement strand
AGGCGCGACGAGTTGTTTTGTTACCGACAACACCGATCTGATTATTTTGCGTGAAGCACTCAACGCCGTTCGTCAGCGGCTCGCTGCGGTCATCGACCAACTGGGAACCTTCGCGGAGGAAACTCGAGATCTGGCGACACTCGGCTTTACTCACATGCAACCGGCTCAACCCACGACGGTCGGTAAACGGGCCTGTTTATGGGCCTATGATCTGGCACTGGATCTGGACGAAGTGGTTTACCGTTTGAGCAGTTTGCAGGCACGCAGCACCAAAGGAACGACCGGTACTCAGGCAAGTTTCCTCAAATTATTTGATGGCGATCATGGTAAAGTCAAAGCTCTGGAGGCCTGCGTTGCCGAAAAACTGGGTTTTCAATCAAGTTACCAGGTGACCGGGCAAACCTATTCACGCAAAGTTGATAGTCAAATCATGGACGTGTTGTCAGGAATTGCTCAGAGTTCCCACAAGGCGGCTACGGATTTCCGCTTGTTGGCAAACCGAAAAGAAATCGAAGAACCGTTTGAAGAACATCAGATTGGATCTTCGGCCATGGCCTACAAACGCAACCCAATGCGCAGCGAACGTATCTGTTCCCTGAGTCGGTTTGTAATGAGCTTACAGTCGAGTGCTGCCAATACGATGGCGACTCAATGGATGGAACGTACCCTGGATGACAGCGCTAATCGTCGTTTGGTTTTGCCGCAGGCTTTTCTGGCTACGGATGCTGTTTTAATCCTGTATCAGAATGTTACCGCCGGACTGGTGACTTATCCTCAGGTGATTGCAAAAAATCTACAGGCAGAACTGCCATTCATGGCGACCGAAAATGTCCTGATGGCGGCGGTTGCTGCCGGTGGTGATCGACAGGATTTACACGAGCGGATCCGACAGCACAGTCAGGATGCGGCTTTGAAAGTGAAACAGGAAGGCGGGGACAATGACCTGCTGCAACGACTGGCAGCCGATAGTGCGTTTGCTCAGGTTGACCTGAGCTCCCTACTCGATGCCTCACAATTCGTGGGTCGGGCACCGGAACAAGTTGATGAGTTTATTTCGGAAGTGATCGACCCGATCCGGGAGGAATATCTGGATGGCAATGTGACTGCCGATGTCCACGTTTAGATCAGATCCTGCTTTCGCCGCTGCCGGCGGGGCCGCCGGTTACATTTTTCACATATGCCGGAAATAATGAGGCGATGTCCGGAGACGCGGAAGTTCTGGTCACGGGCGACAATGTCACGCAACTGTACCAGCTCGTCACTTTGAAATTCAAATAACTGGTCGCAACGAGTGCAATGAAGATGGTCGTGCTGCGGATAGCCGTAATCATGTTCATACACCGCTCGGCCATCTAATTCAAACCGACGTAACAGACCTGCATCAACAAATTCAATCAATGTGCGGTAAATCGTCGGACGGCTTACATATCCCGGTTTACCCTTAGCCGGCAGTTGTTCGATGAGCATCTCGGCGTCAAAATGATCGTGACTCGCATACACCAGCTGCAATAGATTTTTTCGCTGCTGAGTGTTACGCATCCCCCGGCTTTGTAAGTACTCCTCGAAACGCCTTTCAGGTGTCATGGAGACTTGAACGTTTTGAAGGGCAAAGTCGTGGTTCATTTAGACAGGCAGCTAAAAGTGGATAGAAAAAATACCCAGCCCGTTGGCTGAGACTTCAAGTTGAACCCTGCACGTTGGCTTGATCAACTCAACCAATTTCATCAAGCAAACGCTCGACGGCAACATTGATTTTTTCCTCAGTTTCATAGGTACCCGACTCGATCGCCTCGCGTAACTCCGAAACACGATCCACCCGAATCTCCGGCAATTCATGAATTTGGTTTACCAATTCAGCTGCCTGACTCGCAATTTCTGCCTCCGGCGAAATCTCCACCTGATCTGTTGGATTGGTGATTGCCGCCGATTGTGTGGCTTCCGTGGACTCGACGCGGTTTGCCGGGTTTACCGGCTGGGCACCGTGGATACCGTTTACTTGCATGTTGCTGTAACTTTCGTCTGTTGGCCGAATGCTGTGATGAGAAATTTGCCAAAGTTGCAGAAGTATAGAGAATCATAGCATATTCCACAAGTTGAATCGAAGTGTCCTGCTATTTCTGACAACCTTTTAGATATACCAGCAGGACAAAAAAGTACCTATCTTACCGTACAAAGTCGAAAAAAAGTGGATTTCACATTCTGGTTGAACTATTCAGCTGAATATGTCGTTGGAAATAATAGTGTTACAGAGGCAGTCCCCCCACCTGAACCGCCTCCGATAATCGGAGCCTTAACAGGAAGGAGTAGTGCGATGAACGATACGGATCTTCGTGTTGTGCTGTACGAGGAATGTGGTCTTGGTCGCATCACCGTTGGAATTGAAGAATATTTCAACTTTAGTTTTGCGATGTCAGAAGAACTCGAAAAGCTGGAACTTGAGTATGCAGTTGAGTCATCAACAACCCAGCTTCCCTTTAACCGATCGGGTATCTGAAAAACGAGTCGTGTATTCATCCGCTTCCTATGCCAACATTGGCATGGCCGGGTACGGTTTGCTACCGATACAGCCCGGATTCTGTATCCTAGGGTTGGTTGAGCACCCAGTCTATCAAATCCTTTGTATTGAATGGATGGTACAGAACAAACTGATCCAGAGATTTTTCTAACTGATAGCATTGTTTGACCACGGCCGGGATGTGTTTTTCTCCGTTAATCCAGGTCGGTAAAGGTGCAGCCACGGCGAGCATGCCGGGCAGGTCATGATAACGTGCTCCACCGGGTAGAAACTGGGGCGAATGAATATCGTTGACATCGGCGAATCGAAAGTTGCCTGTGTGGACAGCAAGTCGACTAATGGCACCCTTCGCCTGAGCCCGGGCAGCGATGGCGATTGGGCCGGTTTGGTCGAGTGCGATGAGTCGGACATCCAGTCCGTCACTGTCAGGAAATGATAGATACGATGTCACGGTCAGAACATCGTGTACTCGTCTGGCAAACAGGCTCGAATTATATCCGAACGAATATGCCGCCGCCTCACGCGAATTGGAAGCGACCCGCCGCGTTTTTTCCAGTATCGCATCTCCTGAGAGGTATTCACCCTGAAACAGTAAATCCACACCCACGACACAACATCCGGCGTTCAGTAGCTTTTGCACATCCGGGGACGGGTTTCCATCCTTACCGTAAAGTCCGCTTTTCCCATTCTCGGACAGCCACAGAACGAATGTCTGATTCCAATTCTCGGGTGTTAAGAACAGGACTGGGTTGGCACTACCGCTGGCGGAATTCTTCAGAATCCCTCCCCTTACATCATGGTTGGATTTTTCAGCATGCAGGATTTCCTCCCAGTGAATATGGGCTTGCGGGCTCAGTTGTTTTCCGATGACGATATCGATTCCGCCCCCCACCACTTCCCGGTAGCGTGTCAGGGACGCTCGGCGGTGGTTCAGCAACGAGTCGATTTGCTGCTGGCTGTTTTGTTCCCAGTGTTGTACAACCTGTCTTTCCAGTTCGGCTCCACCGGCGGGTTGTGGATGTTGTTTATTCCAGACGGTAAGTTGCTCGGCATTTTGATAACGATAATCACGTTCCTCAGGGACATTTTGAAATCCAAGGTGCAGATGTTGATTGAACCACCGGTACATTGCTTTACGGCAGACATGATTGTAATTGTGGGGAAAATGAATGTGTGCTTCCAGATGCAGATGTTCCGGTTTGCCAAGCATCTGGAACAGATTTTTTAATTCAGGATAGCCTTTGGTTTCCATTTCGACGGTCCAGTCATTGGCAGCGGTCAGGCCGAGTGGCTTGGGAGCGAACAGGGCGGCAAAATCCACATTGCCTGCGCCAATCCGTAGCAGGCTGGCATTTTCACACGTACATCCTCCCTGCATCGCGGTCGAGACCATGACCGCAGGCATTGAAACTTGAATTCGCGGGTCGATGGCCGACAGAATGAACGTTTGGGTGCCTCCACCACTGGCACCGGTTACGGCAAGACGTTTTGGGTCGACGTCGGGCAAGGTGAGCAGAAAATCAAGTGAGCGAATGGAGTTCCAGGTTTGCAGTCCCATTACATTTTGCAGATGCGTTTCTGCCTGAGGGCTGAAAAACCCCCATTGATCCCGGTGATTCATTTCAGGTCGCTGGCTGGCGAAACGATGGGCGACGTCATAGCTGATCTGTTGGCTGTCGGCGTAGCCAACCATGTCATAATTAAAGACGATACATCCCAAACGTGCTAAATGGACACACCGCGCCTGAATGGGGTTTCTTCCACCCTCGCTGAATACTTCTGCCCCGTTGGCTAACTGCTCTTTGAGGGTATCTGCTGGTGCATCATAGAATCTTCCCTGAGACCAATGGCCATGCGGGCACAGGATTGCCGGGCGTTTACCTTTGGCATTGAGCGGGCGGTAGAGGCTGCCAGAAACAAAAAACCCGGGCATGCTTTCAAAATAAACTTTCTCAATAGAATATCCGTCCATGTCCTGTTTGCCGTGAATGGTCGCATTTAATTCTGATTTTTGAGGCATAGGCCAAAGTCCCTGTGAAACCAGAATCTGTCTTCTTAACCGGGTACTGCGTTGAGTCCAGGCATGGCGGCTTGCCGGCGCTTGCATGGGGAAGTATCCGTTGAGATCCCGCAGCGGCTCCAGGCGGGCATCGGGTGGTAATTTGTCTGCGGGAAAAATTCTGGGGGCCTGAGCGGGTAGAACCGACCATGGTAGGAATGACAGGATGAGAGCCAGAATGAAATTGCGCATCGAATTTAATTACCTTTTAGAATGTATGTCCATGGTGCCAGAATACAAAACTCATTGTATCAGTTCCCCAAACACGCAACGACATGGTATTTTCGAATCTCAAGTCAATCTCAGACAGGATCTCTACGGATGGGATTCTGCGAATGTCTTTGGATGCGACCGGAGGAAGAATCAGGGGAGTAAGCGGGGAATGATCAATTCGATCAGGTCGCCCTGTTGATTCAGATCGGTTTCCATCCACGATTCATTCGGTAGCTGAATCTGAGCCAGTGCACAGGTGGGCATCACATGATCGATCCCACATAGTCCCCATAATAATCCTTCCATGCCTGGATTATGAGCGATAATGAGTGCGGTTTGGATCCCATCATCCAGTTGGGTAAGTAAGGCGATCGTTGTTGAGGGTGGAGCGAGATAAAGATCTTCTGTAACCACGAGGTACTCCCCCAAATCTGTCGTGGTTTGCAAACCGGCCAGTGTTTGTTGTGCACGAGTTGCAGCTGAGCAGAGAACGGCGTCGGGCGTGATGCCCTGCTGTTCGATCCAGCTTCCCATCCGCGGGGCATCCCGCTTGCCTCTTCGATTCAGTGGTCGTTCGAAATCGGACAGGTCGGTATGTTCCCAACTCGATTTAGCGTGTCTAAGTAAAATGACCTGTTTCATAATTTGATAGTATTTACTGCATTCCCCGGTGAGGAACAAAAGTCACGGGCTGGTTTTGTTGGCTTTGTTTCACTTCCTGCAGCGCCTGTTGATAGAGGATTTCCTGACTGCGATATGCGGGTTGATCCGTAGCGTCCGGCTTTTGATAACGGCCATCCTCTGCGAGAATATGTCCTTTCACATTTTCTTTCAAATTGGACTGTAATACTGCGATCAGGATCTCTTTACACCGATCGGATTTGATCGGTACCAGTAATTCGACTCGCCGATCGAGGTTCCGGGTCATCCAGTCTGCGCTGGAGATCATCACGCGTTGTTCGCCTGCATGGACGAAATGCATGATCCGGCTATGTTCCAGAAAGCGATCGACAATGCTAATCACACGAATGTTTTCACTTTGCCCTGCCCTGCCGGGTTGCAGGCAACAAATTCCACGAACGATTAAATCAATGTGAACACCGGCCTGTGAGGCTTCATACAAAGCCTTAATCATCTTGGGGTCTGCCAGCGAGTTCAGTTTGGCCGTGATTCCGGATGCTTTACCTTGTCTGGCTTGTTTGGCTTCAAAGGCGATCAGATCGAGAATATGTTGGCGCAATCCCAGAGGCGCCATCACCAGATTTTCTAGTCGTCGAGGTTGCGTGAATCCGGTAACGGCATTGAAGAAAGCAGTGGCATCGTTACCTAGCACGGGGTCACACGTTAACAGGCTAAAATCGGTATACAACCGGGCAGTGCTTTCATTGTAATTACCCGTGCCGAAATGGACATACCGGCGGACGCCTTGAGGTTCGCGTCGAATCACGATCAGATTTTTGGCATGGGTTTTCAGTTCTTTCACACCATAGATCACGTGAGCGCCTGCCTGTTCAAGTTCCTGAGCCCCATCAATGTTGCGTGCTTCGTCGAATCGTGCTTTGAGTTCGATGATGACGGTTACATGTTTCCCATTCTCTGCCGCCTGCACAAGTGCCGCGATGATGGGACTGTTGCGACTGGTTCGATACAGGGTTTGTTTAATGGCAAGTACCTGAGGATCTGCAGCGGCAGTTTCCAGAAAGGCGATCACGGGATCGAAACTGTCATAGGGATGATGCAGAAGGACATCGTTTTCTGCGATTTCATCAAAGATGTTCTTGGCCGGATCAATTTGGGTGCAGCGGGTTGGTGGCCATGGTGAGTATTGAAATTCCTCAAATCCACGAAGCTCTGCAATTTGAAACCAGGCCTTCAAGTCGAGTGGCCCATCACAGGAATACGTAAAACCTTCGGGCACAGAAAACAGACGCTGCAGTTCAGCCAATAATTCGTCATGGCAGGTTGCGGCGACTTCCAATCGCACACATTCACTGACCTTGCGTTCATCCAGCAGGTGTTCCATTTCTATTTTCAAGTCCGAGGCGAGTTCCTCCTGTACACGCATATCTGCATTACGAGTAATACGAAAAGCAGCACATTGAACCACTTCTTCTTCAGGAAAATAGCGGCTGCAAAAATGGGTCACAATGTCTTCCACAAGAATGTAGTTATGGCGATTGTCAGATGACACAGTGATGAATCTGGGTACCGACGCTCCGAGCGGGAGGACGGCGATGCGAAAAGGATGCTGGTCATTGTCCTGACGAATGCGGACCGCCAAGTGTAATTGCTGATTACCAATTAACGGCAAGCTGCCGTCCTCATGGACGCCCAGCGGAGAAATTACCGGAAATAATTCATCATCAAACCGATCACTCAGGCGTTGCAGTTGTTCAGAAGTTAGGTCCTTGCAGGTGAGCCGGTGAATGCCTGCGGAACGCAATCGAGGGTTGAGCAACTCATTGAAACACTGATACTGTTGCTGCAGCATGGAGTGCGTTCGCAAACTGATTGCCGCGAATTGTTCACGGGGTGTCATTTGCGACGGATCGGCCTGATTTCGCTCCTGAGCGATACGACGATTCAGGCCACCGACGCGGACCATAAAGAACTCGTCGAGGTTTGCAGCGGTAATCGCCAGAAATTTGACACGCTCCAACAGAGGAACGGAGTCATCAAGGGCTTCTCCCAATACTCGTTGATTGAATTCGAGCCAGCTTAGTTCGCGGTTAAAAAAAGGTGCCGTGTTTGTGCTCATGGATGATGGTTTGAATTGAATGAGTGTGGAGCGGAGGATATCCGGAATTATTCTAAGTCAGTCGCTTTACTCTGCAGCAGGATCCGTAACCCAAAAGTCTCTTCAAAGAGGATACCGCTTTGCTGTAACGCTAATTGTTCTAATGACAGATCCGTTGTGTCTGCGGTTGAAACAATCAGGTGTTGACCTTCCATGGCACATTGGATTTGGTGAATTGCCTGATTGCGGGATGCATCCAGTGCCACCGCGATACGAAGGATGGCTGCCAGTTTGGATACAGCGACTCGATTGTCCCGATCTAATCGGGAGAATCCTTCATGTTTTGGTTGCGGTGACGCGCGGCGATGATAACGTGCTACCAGGGCAATGACCAATAAATTTGTTTTCCCCAGTCCAAACAGCTCACTATGATTAATCAGGTACATGGTGTGTTTATGGTAGCTGCGGTTACTGATAAACAGTCCAATTTCGTGTAGCAGGGCGGCAACCCGCAGGAACGTCTCGTAACGAGGGTCTAAGTCGTGTTGTTCCTGAAGCTGCCCAAATAGTTCCGTTGCTAATTTGGCAACATGGACGGCATGGGATTCGTCAAACTCAAAGTGCCGGCCCAATTCCAGCACAGATCCAATGATCTGATTCTGAAACTCACGGCTCCAGGCTTCCTCCAGCGCCATTTCCTGCAGCAGGCCATCCCGTAGATTGGCGTTAGAAACGCGAATCTGATCAACCTTCATCTGCTTTGCAATGGTCAGATATG
The DNA here is from genome assembly GCA_036150515.1 of Planctomycetota bacterium. Classification (GTDB taxonomy): domain Bacteria; phylum Planctomycetota; class Planctomycetia; order Pirellulales; family Pirellulaceae; genus UBA721. The sequence goes on along the minus strand of JAYZPA010000229.1, from coordinate 4,742 downwards.
TGAGCAGTGCGGGGCCCAGGGTTTCCGCTTCCTGATAGGTAATTCGTAGTTGATATTGCTGAACAATTTTCTCCAGCGGCATTGCCAGAATTTCGTTTGTCAGGGTTTCTAAGGCGTCTGTGCTTATAGTGGCCCCGGTATCGTTATCCCAGTGATTGTTAATTTGATTTGCTGCAAAGCGAATGTCGCCCCCGAGAGCGAGTAGTTCAAATGTGCGTTGTTGTTCCAGATGTTCATGAAACAAACCCGTGGCGTGATCAATCTGTGCTTCCATCAACTGGCGACTTTGGGTTACCGGTGCACCGTAAGTATCCAGTGATTTACGCAAACGGAGTGAACCCAGATTGTAGGTATGGGCAAAATCAATTTGGTTGTCATGAATTGCAAGTAATTCGGTGCTCCCTCCTCCAACTTCACAGACCACCGTGGTTGTATCTGCGGGAGTGGATTCCAATTCAGCACGAATTCCCAGATACGTGATGCGACTGACTTCTGCTTCGTCCATGGCATCGACTTCCAATTCGGTGGCGATGTAGACTCGATCCAGAAAGGCAAGTTGGTTTTCTGCTTCTCGAACCGCACTGGTGGCGATGACGTGCAACTGCTCGGATGCGGTAATTTCATATTCCAGTAGAACCTGTTTGTAGCTCAATAGTACCTGTACACATTCTTCAATGGTCTTATGTTGAATCAAGCCCCGGGTAAATGTATCTTTCCCTAGATTCACCGCTTGCGTAAGACGATCGAGTATCCGAATCGTGCTGTCCGAACCGATTTCGGCAATTGCCATTCGAATGGACGATGTGCCGATGTCAATGACCGCTACCGGACGATAAGTGATCGACGTGTCATGAGTTTCAATGGAGGTCATACGCTTGTTGAAATTGAATTTGTTTTGTCTGGCCTTTTGAATGGTATCTAGACGGCGCGTTTTCCCGAGGCAGCCTTAGTTTGACAGGATCGTGCTCCCCATAAAGCGGCCCCCAGCACAGAAGCATCATCGCCCAACTGAGCTACTCGGATTTCAAAGGAGTCATGGAGAACCGAAATGGTGGACTCCAAAGCGGCCGTTTGAGTTGCTTCAACGATCAATTCTGGCAGAGCTTGTACCAAACCTCCACCCAGAATAATGATATCAGGGGCAAACAGTGTCACGATCGTACCAATCGCTTGCCCTAGATATCCGCATGCCTGTCGAATAATCTGTTCCACGGCAATGTCACCATGGGCGACCGACCGCGATAAAACCCCACTGCGGATTTCACGTAAATCCGTACCCACTTCACTGAACAGATAAGGTGCCGATCCACGATAGGCTGCTTGTGCTGCATAGCCGGCAATGGCTAATCGGCTGGCCACCGTTTCCAGACAGCCTCGTTTACCGCAGCCACATCGGATACCGTCAGCGACGACCTGGATGTGACCAATTTCCATCGCGGTTTGCTGTCGCCCGGTAATGATCTCTCCGCTGAAAACAGCGCCACCGCCGATCCCTGTCCCTGGAAATACTCCCATGACGTTTTGACCGTCCTTACCTGCTCCGCATTGACTTTCACCATAAACACCTGCATCGACATCATTCAGTATTTCCACAGGACAGTCGTACCGGTCTCGTAGAATCTCCCCTAACGGGACACTTTTCCATCCTAAATTGACCGCTCCCAAAACGTCACCGGTGGCCATATTGACGGACCCCGGTACGCCAATCCCAATGGAAGCCAGGCGGTTTGTCGGAATGTCTGCTGCATTACAGACGGACTCAATTGATTGCAGCAGTCGTTCAACGACGGCTTCCTGCCCTTCATGGCCATTGGTTCGTACGCGTTCCCGCTGAAGAGGCTGCAAGTCCTGATCGTACACGACTGCTAGCATTTTAGTGCCACCCAAATCAAATCCCAGATGATATTGATTATTGTCGGATGCGTTCATCGTTGGTGTATCTCTGATAAGAATAACTCGTGATCTATTATTTTAGGATAGCAGACAACCTAGATTGCAAAAACTGCTTATTGAGTGTTGCTTGTTGGAATCGTAAAGGTTCTCCCACTTTGGGATCTCAAAACCGTGCCCTGCTCTGACTTGTGAGTATGGCTGAAACAAAAAAGAAACCCCTTGTTCCAACCGAAGTTGAAACAAGGGGTTCTTAATTTCTCAAATGAATGAGTAACTAAGCAAGGCCTGAGCCTGATTTAGTTATTCTTCCATTCCTCACCCAGTGGTGCACCATCCCGGCGGTCGCCAAGTCGGTTGTAAGTCACATAGTCGATATTTTCGCTCAGGAACTGAACGCTTCCATCAACCAGTACAAACTGTGCTCCACCTTTATGCTGAGATTTGAATCCCTGCGAGGTAGCCCAGTTGTTCCAGTGGGTACAACCTGGGTATTGAGCATTTGGTCCTTTTTCCCAACCAGGTTCACCTAGACCGTGACTTGGGTAGTTAATCGGACCCCCTGTCCCAATCCATAGCGCGACATCATGTGCCCAACCACCGGATTTAGCCAAAGATGTCTTCATGGGAAGAATCTCACCCATCGCGATTACCTGACTTTCACCGTCAGTAACATCGCGGAATCGAGCAGCCCACATCCCGCGAGCAAATACGCCTGAGAGGCGATAGGCACGTCCATCATTACCATGATTGGCAGGTCCCGTCTGGAATATATTGCCGGGATACTCTGGACACCAGTTTGCACGTGAATTAATACGCTGTGCACCAATACTAGCACCATAGTTATGAAGCGTGGGAGCTTCGTCAACATTGAAACCACCGTCACCGGTGATATCATTGTCAGCCGAAGGACAGATGAATGGAGGAATCAACTCTGCCCAAAAGAACTTGGTAAATCCAGCTGATCTGGTATGAACTCGTTCAAAATTGGATGCCCAATTTTGACCGATTCCAGGCTGGTTAATACCAGTAATATGGAAATTCAATTGGCTGTAGAGTGGATCCTGTTCCATGAATGGAAGCAATTTAACCAATTGGCTACCATGACTGGAATGCTGCCACGTAAAACCGTTGTTCGATTGACGTGTCCAGAAGTAGGTACCCTGAGGTGGCATCGAGTTATAGGTATTGTGATATGTTCTTAGCGCCAATCCAAGTTGTTTCAGATTGTTGCTACACGACATTTTTCGAGCCGCTTCGCGAGCCGCTGATACAGCTGGTAGCAGTAAGGCTACCAGAATACCAATGATGGCGATAACGACTAGTAGTTCAACCAGCGTAAATCCGCGTCGAGTTGAACTAAAAGAAGGTGATCGTTTCATGAATCGAAACTCCGAATAAAAGGAATAATAAATGACTGTTAACAGACGGTCAAAAGCTCACCATGATAGTAAGAAACCTATAAGGCTCGCATATTTAAGTGTACACACTAAAGGGCGACGTTTGGAAGCGGTATTTTTTGAAATAAGTCTGATAATATTACACCGATTCACGGGCCGTATACGACATTTTCTTCTTCTAGCAGCATGATTTTTAGGTTTTGCCTCCTTCGGACCCTAACTATATCTACAAACGGAGGCAAAAAAGAAACCCCTTGAATCGACCGAAGTCGAAACAAGGGGTTCTTAATTTCTCAAATAAATGAGTAACTAATGTTCGGCGAAAGCCTGAATTAGTTATTCTTCCATTCTTCACCCAGGGGACCACCATCCCGGCGACATCCAAGTCGGTTGTAAGTTACATAGTCGATGTTTTCGCTCAGAAACTGAACGCTTCCATCAACCAGAACAAACTGTGCTCCACCCTTATGCTGAGACTTGTATGCCTGCGTTGTGTTCCAGGCTTTAAAGTGCGAGCATCCGTGAGGATTCAACGGTGGGTTTGAATTACCCCAAGAGAATCCAGGTTCACCAACACCGACAACCGGATAGTTTACCGGTCCGGCCGTTGAATACCAAAGGGAATTAAACTCCGACCATCCACGTTGTGCAGAGTGATCCGACTTCAATGGCAGGTATTCACCCATGGCGATAACCTGACTTTCACCATCGGTGACGTCTCGGAAACGAGCTGCCCATGCACCACGTGCGAAGGCACCCGAAAGTTGATAAGCTCGGCCATCATTACCATGGTTGGCATTACCCGTCTGGAATATGTTTCCTGGATAATTAGGACACATGTTATTCCATGAGTCCATCCGTTGTGAACCAATGCAGAAAGCATAGGTACCCTGGGCTGATGCGAACATGGGAACATCCCCGTAAAGACCATAGGGATCAATATCTGCTGAAGGACAAACGAACGAGGGAATGACCTCGGACCAAAAGTATTTACCTTTAGCGTTACCCGCGATGGCTCTCGTATCAAATGCCGCAGCCCAACCACCCCATCCACCCCATTTGGAACCACGGGTTCCAATGTCATGGAAGTTCAATTGGTTGTAAAGCGGATCATTTTCCATAAATGGAAGCAGTTTCACCAGACCCGATCCATGACTGGAATTTGTCCATGTCTGGCCGTTGTTGGACTGGCGACCCCAGAAATACATGCCACTAAATGGCATTGAATTATACGTGTTGTGGTAAGTGCGAATAGCCAACCCGAGTTGTTTCAGGTTGTTACTACACGACATCTTACGAGCTGCTTCACGAGCTGCTGAAACTGCGGGTAGTAAAAGTGCAACCAAAATACCAATGATTGCAATTACGACCAACAATTCAACAAGTGTGAAACCACTCTTGCGATTTGTATGCCTTTTCATATGAGTACTCCAAAAAATAAAGACATCTAAA
>JAYZPA010000228.1:0-8655 GCA_036150515.1 Planctomycetota bacterium | reverse complement strand
CGGACATTATCAAACATCCCGAGGTACCCGACCGTGACCTTTACGTGTTTGACACGAACACCGACAAGCTTATCGAAGTAGTCGATACGCTGGGAACACTGCTGTACGGTCTGGCGGTTGATTCCAGTGGTAACGTCTTTGTCGCTCAGGCCGATGCCCGCAACGATGCAAACGGCCGATCGGGTACAAAAAAACACGGTCTGAAGGAGTTGGAAAACCGGGCATTCCTTAACCAGATTACCCGTGTGACTTTCAAAGATGGCAAAGCGGAAAAACCACAGTTTATCGATCTGGAACCACTTCCACCAAATCATCCGCAACGGGATTTAGCTCTGGCAACTCCCTTTGCGATCCAGATCAGTGATGACGATACCACGATCGTCGCCTCGGCGGCCAGTTCCGATATCCTATTTACGCTGGATGCGGGCACGGGCGAAGTGCTTGGCCGGATATCGGTCGATGCCGTGCCTCGCGGCATCGCTTTGCAGTCGGATGCGGAAGGAAAAGCGTCTCAGGCATGGGTGCTCAATGCGGTCGCCAATACCGTTTCCCTGATTGATGTATCCAATCCCGCCAAACTAAAGATGATGGAGACGGTGGCTTTGCACGACCCAACGGATCCTGAAGTCAAGCGTGGCCGCATTGCGTTCAATACGGCTCTGGCTTCCACAACCGGAACGTACTCCTGCGCCAGCTGTCATCCGGACGGGCATACGGACCAGTTGCTGTGGGTGCTTAACACGCCCATTGTCACCGGCGGTAACCAGATCATGCCGCGCAGCACCATGCCCATTCGTGGCCTGCGTGACACCGAACCCTACCACTGGGACGGAATTCCCGGCGACCCGTACGGTGGCAATAACAGTGCCAACATACGCACGCGGGTGGAACCCAATAGTGATGTCAAGGACCCGGTCACCAGCGCCCGCCATCTGATTGACGGAGGGTTGGCCAACACCATGATGACCGTGGGGGACAAGAAGGTGAATGACAAGGGGCAGTCCGGCGAGCTGTCGGATGCCGAACGGGATGCGATGGCCAAGTTTCTACTGAGTGTCACCTATCCACCTGCCCAGCGTCGCTCCTTTACCAATGAAGTCTCGGACGTCGCCCGGGAAGGATTTGAGCTGTTTCATGTCCATGGTGACCTGCAGCCAAGACAAAACGTCTGCGGCGACTGCCACCGCATGCCATTTTTGGTGAGTACCAATACGCCTGGTACCGGCATGGATGCGCCCACGTGGCGGGGAGCCTATGACCGCTGGTTAATCTTACCTCAGGGTCGCCTCAATATTATTGATTTCGATTTTTACCGCAATGTCGCGGAACAGGGTGCGCCGGAACGAAGTGTATGGCAGTTTTCCTGGGCAGGGCGGAAACGCTTTGACCCGGTCTGGAATATGGTACTTGAAGGAAGTACCGGATTCAGCGGATCGTTTGCCAGACAGGTTACGCTCAACCAAACATCGATTTCGGAATCATTAACGCTCTCGTTGCTGGAATCCCTGGAGGTATCCGCCCGTGAGGGAGGAATTGTACTTGAAGTGGACGGAGTCTGGCTGCAGGGCAAAAAGGGGCGCGCTGTAAATCTTCAGTTTGATGGTGACAATTATGTGGAAACAACCGGGGCTCGGGATGTCTTTACCCGGGCCGAACTAATCAATCTGGCCTCAGACGATAAGTTTATTGGAACGTTCACCGGTCAAATGGGAACCACCGTCGATTTGAATCATCCGCAGCCGGCTCTTTGGACGCTTGGGGCAATTGAACGCCAGAGGGGGCGCCAGCGATTCCCGGTTCTCCACGAGGAGAAGAAGGTTATGGGAATGAGCGGCCGCCATTTTGGTGAGGATGCTCATTTGATCGTGGACGGCCGACGAATCAACGGCAAGATTGAGATCCAGCAGGAAAAGAACCTGGTTCTGATCTCCTTTGAAGAAATGCCACCACTGGGAATGCATCTGCTGCAGGTACAGAATCCCAACGGCATGTTCAGCAACGACTTCATCTTCTACGTGAAGGAAACGCCGGAAAAGTCCGAATAATGACTGCCGCGATCATCCGAAATAGCCGCGGGAACGACCGAACCGATTTCCCATCAAAAACAATCTCATTGGCAACCCTACAATTACATCCATTTCTGACCGGTGGATCGAATGCGGTTAACCGCCTGTAGAGAAAGAGGCCGTTCTTCCTATGAAACCTGATCTCAATACTGAAATGCCGACACATGGTTTTCGTCCCGCCTCGGGCAACCCCCCGGGTTTGCATTCGAACCGCCCGCTTCCTGCCGGAATACGCTGGCTGACAATTCCAAAGGCCAAACGGAGCATTTGCGTTCTGTTGGTGGTCACGCTGGCATTTACTGCAATATCGTCTGCAACCGAAAGAACCGCTCCCGACAATCCGAAAGAAAATCCAACCAGCCGTGATACAGACTGGCCAAGATTCCGGGGACCCAATGGAACGGGAATCAGCCATGCAGATACAATACCATTGACATGGACAGCGAAGGATTACAACTGGGTCCTTGACCTCCCCGGACATGGCCATGGATCACCGGTCGTAGTCGGAGACAGACTCTACCTGATGAGCGGCGAACCGGATACCGCTGAACGAATCGTGGTTTGTGTTGATGTCAACCGCGGTAGCATCCTGTGGAAACGCAACTTTTCCTCCAAGCCGCACCGCCTGCACCATGCTAACAGCTACGGGTCAACGACTCCGGCAGCCGACGCCAATGGGGTCGTGGTCACCTGGTCGGATCCGGAAAAACTCTTATTGATGGCATTGGATCGCAAAGGAAAAACCGTCTGGCAGAGAGATCTTGGCCCGTATCAAGCCATCAATGGTTCGGGCACTTCCCCGATTATCGTCGATGACCTGGTCGTGTTGATGAACGTCCAGATGGACCCAAATTTCATGATCAGCATCGGGGTATTACCTCAGGATTATCCGGATCGGACTGCGCATGACAGTTTTCTGGTGGCTGTGGATCGCAAGAGCGGGAAAATTCGCTGGCAGGTAAAACGCAAAACCTACCTGGCCGGTTATGCCACTCCCTGCGTGAGGACCACCCGCAACGGTGATCGGGAGTTAATCTTTCTGGATTCCGCTTACGGACTTGCAGGCGTGGACATCCAAACGGGGGAAGTGAACTGGCAAACATCACGCCTGTTACCGAGCCGTACGGTTGCGTCTCCCGTCGTTGCAGGAGACTTGATTTTTGGTTCTCACGGCCGCGGAGTCTCCGCCGATATGATCTGTGCACTACGAGCAGGCAACAAGAGTGTCCAGCCCAAAGTCGAATATGAAATCAAAACCGCAGCGCCACTCACGCCAACTCCGCTCGTCAAGGATAAACTGGCGTTCCTCTGGTCGGACGCCGGAATTGTAACCTGCATTGAAGCCGCTACCGGTACCGTGGTCTGGCGCAATCGTGTGGGTGGCAGCTATTACGGATCGCCGATATGGGTCAACGGCTATCTTTACTGTGTTGACCGACGTGGAACCGTGGTGGTGATCACCGGAAACGAGAAATATGAGCTGCTGGGAAAAACGCCGCTGGGCGAACCAAGTTTTGCCACTCCCGCCGTTGCCGGAGGGGCGATCTATTTTCGAACAGAAACCAAACTGCTCTCTTTGGGGGGCGAGAAGTAACCTGACGGAAGACCCCATTCCAGGACAACATTCAGAATTCGCATGGACTCTCGATTCAGGCTTCATGAGCCATCTCTAAAGTTTGAAGCGCGGCTACCCCATGCTGCCGGCAAAGCCCTTTCATCTGCGTTGGTCCCATGGCGCACAAAAAAGCTTCTGCCGTTACAGCAGAAGCTTTAATTTTTGCGAAGCATTTTCTTGGAAACACTCCTGTAAAACCAAATGTAGTTTAGGGCGCCGAAACGCCTTGTTACTACTCAGATTCTGGTGTTACGTTTTCCGCACAAGGACCCTTAGGACCCATGGTTTCATCAAATGTTACCTGTTGACCTTCGAATAGTTCGTTGTAGGTTGTGCCCTGAACGTTCGATGAATGAAAAAATAAATCCTTCGGTCCACCTGTATCGATGAATCCAAATCCTCTGTCGGTTAGCCGTTTAATTGTGCCTGAGGCCATTGTAGTATCCCAAAATAAAGTCTGTGTGTTCGGTAATGTTTAAAAACATCCCCTTGTTAATAGAAGTCTTAGTTTACGTTCAAATCGCGACTCATGTTGAAAAAAATCAATATTTTTTTCAACTCCATACCCCTCAGGTATGACTTACGAATCTGTCACCCTCGTGGCAATCCTCAACCAAACGCCCTGGCAAGGCGAACATTGATGTCCCTGTAATCATCCGTTGTCCACGCTTATAACTTTCATTACCGTATAAAACGCTTATTTGCCACCGGGAAAACACCTATAATGAAGCCTTGCAAAACGTTTCGTGACCCGCAATACCGCCTTGAAATGATCGGGCGGGGGCCAGGTCGCCACTGAAAGAAGGTTTTAAAAAACTATGCTTTTTCCTGTGATTGGTCCTGTTTTCCATCGCATTTGGCATTCGTGCCTGATCATCGTCCTGTTGTCATACTGCAGTTTCTGTTCTGCTCAGGGAAAACACGTGCGTTGGATAAACGAAATCCAAACCCCACCAGGGGCTGCTGGATTTCAACCGTTCAGCCTATCCGGAGGCTGGCAGGTGAGCGGGGGCCAGGTCATAACGACGCGTAAACAATGGGAGAAGTCATCGAAAACCGGTTCTTTGAGTCCTCGTCAACAAATCGAAAATCGGTGGTTAAATTTTCTTGGACCACTGGCAACACAGCCTCGAATCCTGCCGAAACTTGAAATTCTGGATACGGTTGAGATCGGTGAGATCCTGCGAATTCACATCCGCTATGAAGTTCTTCCAGGTGACTTTGTCGAGGCGTATGTCCTTCGCCCGGCGCATATCAAAGGGAAGGTGCCTGGCGTCGTCGTTCTACACTCGACCGTAAACAACAGCATCGATTTACCAGCGGGTATTGCCGGCAGAAAGGAAGAATACCACGGGCTGGGACTTGCTCAGCGGGGTATGATCGCCATCGTTCCCCGAAACTATCTGTGGCCAACCAACGATCTCATTGATGCCTTACCCATGGCTCAAGACTTTCTCAAAAAATATCCCGCATCCCGCGGGATGGCACGGATGTTATATGATGCTCAGGTCGCCGTGGATATCCTAATCGCCATGCGTGAGGTTGACTCCAGCCGTATTGGAGCGATTGGCCACAGCCTCGGGGCCAAAGAGGTCTTGTATCTGGCGGCCTTTGATAAACGAATCAAAGCTTCGGTCTTTAGCGAAGGAGGAATCGGCATTTCCTTTTCCAATTGGAACGCACCCTGGTATTTAGGAGACACCGGCAGTTTAAAATTACCGGATACCAAGTCGCCGACGTCGGATGAACTTGCGATGCTCACTGACCATCATGAACTCCTGGCCCTGATCGCCCCCCGTCCGTTTCTTTTGATCGCAGGCGATTCAGCGGATGGCGCACGCAGCTGGCCTTACGTTCAGCAGGCGTCCAGGGCCTATGGGTTGTACACATCCCGTCCCGCATTGGGACTGTACAATCATGGCACGGGCCATCCACTAACACCGGAAGCTGAGCGTCGCAGTTATCAGTGGTTGTTAACGTATTTAAACCACAGGGATATCAGAAACTAACCGCCCACGGCTTTGCCACCCTCCCTAACGGCCAACCAACGCGATCGCATTGCTGTCCCCGGTCGCTCGAAATTCTGCCGCCGGCCTGTTAAAGTGGAGCCTACGGGACGAACCGATTTAGATTCTATTATTTCAGGACGAATTTCATGAACCGAATACTATTGACACTTCTAAGTTTGACCATCGCATGGAATACGACACGCGCTGCTGATCCCAATGTCATCATTATTTTTGCAGATGACCAGGGTTACCAGGATTTAGGTTGCTTTGGATCGCCGACGATCAAAACGCCCAACATCGACAATCTGGCCACGCAGGGTATACGGTTTACAGATTTCTATTCAGGCTACTGCGTATGCAGTGCCTCACGGGCATCTCTGCTAACCGGCAGCTATCAATCACGACTGAGCATGCCGGGGGTACTGGGACCGCGATCTAAGGTTGGCCTGCATCCGGACGAAGTCACCATTGCCGATCTGTTGAAGCAAAAAGAGTACGCCACCTGCATGATTGGTAAGTGGCATGTCGGTGACAAACCCGAGACGCTGCCCGCGTCACAGGGATTCGACTATTATTTTGGTTTGCCTTACAGTAACGACATGGCTCGTCAGAAAGGCTGGGGGAACAACCCCGAGGATCTCGACAAGATCTGGAGAATGAAAAAGTACGACATCTACGATAATGAAATCTATCGCAATCGGGAGATTATTGAAAAACCGGTAAATCAGGTGACGTTAACCGACCGTTACACAGACGAAGCCATCCGGTTCATTACAGCAAACCAAGACAAACCATTCTATCTGCACTTTTGCCATGCGATGCCGCATGTACCTCTGTTTGTCAACGACGCTCGTTTCGATCCGGATCCCCATCAGGCATACCGCCTTACCATCGAGCACATGGACCACAGCGTGGGCCGCATCACGGAGACACTGGATGAACTGGGGATCGCCGACAATACTCTGATAATCTATACCAGTGATAACGGTCCCTGGCTCAGTAAAAAACACCACGGCGGCAGCGCGTTACCATTGCGTGCAGGCAAAGCGACGACTTTCGAAGGCGGGATGCGGGTTCCCTGCGTCATGCGTTGGCCAGCAAAATTCAAGGGTGGCCAAACCTGCAATCAGGTTGCGGCCACGATCGATGTCTTTCCCACGCTCGCGAAAATTACTGGTCAGTCATTGCCCAAGGGACGGCCTATTGACGGGCGGGACATAACCGGCCTGCTGACCGATGTCAAATCATCCTCTCCGCATGAGGAGGAAGGATACTATTACTACCGCAACGGCCGCGTTGAGGCTGTACGAATTGGTGACTTTAAACTTCACTTCAAAAAACCAACACTCCTTTACAACTTACGTAAGGATATTGCAGAAGAAGTGAATTTAGCAGGGAAGATGCCCGACATGGTTGCGTCCATGACACAAACCGCCGTGGACTATCATGAGAAACTTACCCGTGAGAAGCGACCTATTTGGCGGGAAGCAGCGGCCGTAAAACCATAATTCGGGTTATACCGCCTTCGGGACCAAGCCGGACTCTTTTTTACAATCATGGTTCATTATCGCCATTGACGCACAGGGGGGTGCTGCTAGAGTAGAGACTCACCCGTTTGGTGCGAGATCAACACGTGAATCATACAGTTTGTCGTGTTCTTTCAACCTCGAGGCAACTTTTCATCCGAAAACCGCCTATCGCTCACTAAAGTCGTGCGGTAAGTAACACGTTTTCAGCTATCTAAGTCCTCGGTCGCGACTGACTTTCTTGCCGCCATTCCCTCCATAGGCGGTTCCCAGGTACGTTTCCTGTACAAATTCCGTCGGAGGTAACGCAAACTTATTTGCGTTGAAATATGAATATCGCTCACCGCGTTACAGAGAAAATGCGTGGCGGAGCCACCTTAAAATCCGGAAAGACGATACGTACACATCATGTCATTTGAATCTCTATCATTAAAAAAGGGGCTTCTCCAAACACTCGAGTCCCTTCAATACAAACAACCCACGCCAATTCAGGCGGAAACCATCCCGCATGTACTCAAGGGCCACGATGTGATTGGCTGTGCCCAAACCGGCACCGGAAAGACAGCTGCGTTTGCTCTGCCGACCATTCAACGTCTTATTCAGTTGAAAAACAATCCGACCACCGGCGCCGAAAAACGCCGGCATCGCTCCGGCCGCCGTGTCATCCGATCCCTCATTCTCTCACCCACCCGTGAACTGGCATCCCAGATCGCTACCAACCTGGACACCTACAGTAAAAACATGGACATCCGGACCACGGTTATTTTCGGTGGCGTCAAACAGTATTCCCAGGTCAAAGCACTTCATCGCGGAGTCGATATTCTTGTAGCGACACCTGGTCGATTAATTGATCTGGGACAGCAGGGACACGTTGACTTAAGCAAGGTCGACATATTGATTCTTGACGAAGCGGATCAAATGCTGGACATGGGCTTCATCCATGATCTCAAGTTGATCGTGTCCAAGGTACCGGAAGACCGGCAAACTCTGATGTTCTCGGCAACCATGGCTCCGGAAATCCGCCGATTAGCCAAGCAATGGCTCAGCCATCCAAAAGAGGTTCATGTTTCTCCGGAAGCATCCACTCCCGAACTGGTGGACCAGTCGGTCTATTTTGTTGAGCGACAAAACAAACAGGAAGTACTCACCCGGTTCTTAGCGGGTGTCGAAGGTGAAAAGACGCTTGTCTTTACCCGAACCAAGCGGGGGGCTGACAAGGTTACTAAACGGCTCAACCGCGACGGAATTAAAGCGGCGGCCATTCATGGTGATAAAAGCCAGGCACAACGTCGGCGGGTCATGCAACAGTTTGGTTCGCATCGGCCTCCGGTACTGGTGGCGACCGACCTCGCTTCCCGCGGACTCGATTTCTCCGATATTTCCCATGTCGTGAATTTTGAGTTGCCGCAGACGCCCGAAGTCTATGTACACCGAATAGG
>JAYZPA010000227.1:0-8742 GCA_036150515.1 Planctomycetota bacterium | reverse complement strand
ATATCCATCTCCGGCTCATCCGAATTGTTCATGAGCGCCATGAGTTGATAGTATTCCCGATGGGTTATTGGATCGTATTTGTGCGTGTGGCACTGGACACATTCAAGCGTGAGTCCCAGCCAGGTGGTTCCCGTCGTGGCGACGCGATCCGTCATGGCATAAAACCGGAATTCCAGAGGATCGATTCCTCCTTCTTCATTCAACATCGTATTACGGTGGAATCCGGTGGCGATCCGCTGCGTTGGGGTTGCATTAGGAAGCATGTCACCGGCAATCTGTTCCACCGTAAACTGATCAAAGGGCATGCCGGAGTTGATGGCACGAATGACCCAGTCGCGATAGGGCCACATGTTTCGATCACGATCTTTTTCATACCCGTTGGTGTCGGCATAGCGGGCGAGATCCAACCAGCGTCGAGCCCAGCGTTCTCCGTATTGGGGCGATTCGATCAGGGTATCCACCAGATTATCAAATCCGGATGGGATGATGGTCCCGTCCTGATCAAATGCTTTATGTCGCCAGGCGTCGGCTTCTTCCATCGTGGGTGGCAGACCTAACAGATCCAGATAAAGGCGTCGTATCAGGGTAAAAGGTGGAGCCTGGGCGTTGGGCCGGAGGCCCCGTTCGCGTTGCCGGGAGTAAATGTAGGCGTCGATGTCGTTGGTTCCCCACCGCGGGCTCCGCGCCCTTGGTGGGGGTGGCGTCGAAATGGGATCGAAGGACCAGTGGTTTTGCCATGAGGCACCCTGCGCAATCCAACGGCGTATGATTTTCCGTTCCGCCTCCGTGATGGACGTCGTGGCATCCACCGGGGGCATTGCGAGGTCAGGGTCCGGATTGGTAATCCGGAGGAAAATCTCACTGGCCTCCGGATCACCGGGAGTTACGGGCGAAAGCTCCTGATCGAACAGTCCTTCGCGTGTGTCCAGTCGCATGTCGGTGGTACGCGCTTGTTCATCCGGTCCATGACACTGGAAACAGTGTTTGGAAAGAATCGGTCGTACATCACGGTTAAATGACAACGGAGATTCGGCCGTAATGGGTGACGCGATGTTGCAAAACACCACGAACAGGGTCGCCGGTATGGAAAGGTACCTGATCATATGGCTCATTGTATAGTAAAACTGGACTCCAATAAGCCCAGCGAAGCATGCAGATATAATCCGCTGCCGTTTTTAGAAAGGACCGAGGTACCGGAGTCCATTTCACCAAACCGTCAGTGACGGAAACCGTAACTGTTGTTATCATTGTTTTTTCCCGTCGCTACGAAACGCCGCCATTGAATTCGCACACAGGTCCATTATGTCTCTTGTCGTTCTGGAAGATCTCACGATTACCTATCGGGGCCCTGCGCTGCTGGACGGCATACAATGTCGGATCGAACCGGGACAACGAATTGGTTTGTTAGGTCGTAATGGGGCCGGCAAAACAACGTTGATGCGGTTGATTATGGGACTGGAGCAGCCTGATTCCGGCAATGTGCTGATCGATTCCAATGTCCAAGTTGCATGGTTACCCCAGGATGTCCCGGCAGACATGGACGGTCTGGTTGGTGAAGTGATCCTGCAGGGTCTTGAATCGGACGAACAGGAGCCGTGGGAACGTGACCAGCAGGTGAACCAGATTAGTGATCGGATGAATTTGGATCGGACACAATCGTTCACAGACCTGTCCTCCGGCATGAAGCGTCGAGTCTTGTTGGCCAAAGCGCTCGTTTCCCGTCCGGATCTGCTGTTGCTGGATGAGCCAACTAACCATTTGGATATTGATGCGATTCACTGGATCGAGAAATTTCTCCTTGGCTGGCCGGGGGCCATTCTGTTTGTTACGCACGACCGTGTTTTTCTAAGGAATTTGGCAACGCGGATTATTGAAATTGATCGTGGATCGTTGTTTGACTGGTCTTGTGATTACGATACGTTTTTACAACGCAAGGAGGCGGCGATTTCCGCTCAGGAGAAACAGGATGCGCAGTTTGACAAACGACTGCAGGAAGAAGAAGTATGGATTCGACAGGGGATCAAGGCTCGCCGGACGCGAAATGAAGGGCGCGTACGGGCGCTGAAAAAAATGAGGGAGCAGCGGAGTCAAAGGCGACAGTCCGTCGGACGTTCCCGACTTGAAATTAACGAAGGCCAACGCAGTGG
Organism: Planctomycetota bacterium; assembly: GCA_036150515.1. Lineage (GTDB taxonomy): Bacteria > Planctomycetota > Planctomycetia > Pirellulales > Pirellulaceae > UBA721. The sequence goes on along the minus strand of JAYZPA010000227.1, from coordinate 6,595 downwards.
TAAACTGGTAGCGAAAATTGAAGAACTTGCTTTCTCCTATCCGGACTTGCCCATCGTTCGGGACTTTTCAACCATGATCATGCGTGGCGATAAGATCGGCGTGATCGGACCTAATGGTGCGGGTAAAACAACGTTGCTGCGGTTGCTGGTTGGAGACCTGAAACCGGACTCAGGCTTAGTGAAATCCGGTACCAATCTGCAGGTTGCCTATTTTGATCAATTGCGTGAGGTTCTCGATGATGAGGCTTCGGTGATGGATAACGTAGGTGAGGGATATTCCACCGTTACGATCAACGGACGCTCAAAAAATATCATCGGTTATATGCAGGACTTCCTGTTTACGCCTGAACGAGCGCGAATGTTGGTGAAGTATTTGTCCGGGGGCGAAAGAAACCGTGTCCTGTTAGCCAAATTGTTTGCCAAACCGGCAAATGTAATTGTGCTGGATGAACCGACCAATGACCTGGATGCCGAGACACTGGAATTGCTGGAAGAAAGATTGGTCGAATACGGGGGGACGGTATTGGTGGTAAGCCATGACCGTGAGTTCCTGAATAATGTGGTGACCAGCACAATTGTGTTCGAAGATGGATGTGACGGTGCGGTGCGTGAGTATGTCGGGGGATACGACGACTGGGTGAGACAGCGAGGGGATGATGAGACCCTGTCCGGTGATGCCGGAATGCGTGCATCTCCCCAACGATCCAGGGATGGTGAGCCGGCTCAGGATGCGAAACGCCGAAAACTAAGCTACAAAGAAAAACAGGAACTAGAGGCATTACCGCAGTTGATTGAAGAACTCAGTCTTGAGATTGAAACCATCCATGCGGAAATGGCAGATCCGGATTTCTACAAGCGTGCTGCCCGGGAACTGAAGGAGAAGAGTGATCGGCTGAAGGAATGTGAAAGGAAAGCGGCCTCAGCAATGGAACGCTGGGAAGAACTCGAAGCCGCTTCCTGAATGTCGATCGCCCGTTTTAATCCAGAGCATTCCTGAAGGGAGCTTTCGCGCTGTAGATCAAGAAAACCAGCGGATAGATGATCGCCACGAATGAAAAGACGGTCCCCACAACGATTCCCACAACGATCGTGATGTGCATCGTGTCGTCCATGGCCTGCGCGTTTTCCAGTGCCGTGGGATAGATGAACATCCACCCCATCAAATGTCCCAATAAGAAAGATATAAAGGTGTAATAGCACCAGGCAACTCCCAATGTGCGTCCCATGCGTTTGTACTTGATTAACGCCATTCCGCTTGCAATCAACACAATCGAAAACAGGAGACCGGCAATCCCACTGACGGTCGTGTAGATTCCATAGGGCTCGCTGTGGAGCATTGCCTGATTGAGCGGGTCCTGGGGAGTAGGCATTTCAAATAATTCAAGCGGCCCTGTTGCCAGTGTAAATGCGAGCCCCCCACACGTAGCTAGAAATTGCAGAATACCCCAGACGATATTTACAATGCCGAGGACTTTTATCGATTTGACCTGCTGGACAGGTTTGGCCTCAGGCTGTTGCATGTAGGGTGTTTGACTATCGAATTGATAGGGGTTGGCCGGGGGTTGGTCTGCCATAGCGTCCGCATGTCCTGTAAGCGATGGTGGAAACTAGATTGAAAAGCAAGAAGACTATTGTACGGTAAATTTATGAATAAAAAACTAGTGTTCCCGTGGATCCCACCGACCGACGGAGGGTCGATCAGCGTGATTTGAGGAACTTGACCAGATCGGCTAATTCCTGAACCGTCAGTTCCTTGTCCAGACCAGCCGGCATGACGGACACGGTTCCGGATAACCGCTCGTCAATCTCCGCTACAGGCAGAATGACTTTTCTCTGGTGATCTATTACCAAAGTTACCTCTTGCGAATTCTCGTCGGTGATCATTCCGTTCAGCACTTTTCCATCGGTGGTAATCAGCGAGGTTGGTTCGTAACTTCGCACAAAGCTGAGACTGGGAAACAGGATGGCTTCCAGAAGATCCTGATTCGTTCGAATTTGTCCAATCCGCGACAGGTCAGGACCAATCCGCCCTCCTGCATAGGCCATTTGATGACATGCAAGACAGGAAGTTCTGGTGCTGTTAAAGATTTGATGTCCACGCCGCACATCCGCACTTTCCATAAGTCCCAGAACGGTATCGATCTTTGCGATCCTCAGTTTTGCATCCAGCTGAATCTTGTTGATCAGGGATTGGGATGCGGTTTGTACTGTTTCACTATAACCGGCGAATTGTTTTTCGAGCGTATCAATGTTCAACGTCAGAGCAGCGGGTGTATGGAGAAGGGATTCAAGCAGAAACAGACCGAAGGGCTCACTCTTCCGCATGGTGGAGAATTCCATGATCCGTTTCAATTCCATAGGCCCCGTCTCTCGGGATGCGGTAATCACAGCCATATGTTGCGTGACGGTCATGTTCAGTGTTGCAATGACATCCACGGCACTTGCCCTGAGTTGCACCGGTTTGTCCGTAGACAGATGGTCGCACAGAAATTGTAATGCGAGTGTGTCCAGAGGTCGTTGGTTCGCAGGCAGAGCGGCAAATGCCTCCAGACGCACAAAAGGCGATGCTGTGGTGCTGGAAGCGAGTTGAACCAGTTTGCTGGTGAACCGGTCTGCTGCCTCCTGGTTGATGGGCTTTCCGGCATAGGCTTTGATCGCGGAGACGGCGGAGGTAACCAGAACTTCATCGGCGGATTCCAGTTGCCCCTGAATGGGTGATTGCCAGGACACGGGCAATGCCGATAGCCGACTGCCGGCCATGACGGTGAGCAGCATTTTTCGATTTCCAGTGGATGTGCGATTGTCGGCGAGCAGCCTTCCCATGAAATCCTGGATGGCCGGGGACTGGATAAAATGCTCAAGCCGGGATTGTAACGTCGCAATTTCGTTTTCCGTTTGGCTATGATGGACCAGTTGATATTCAAAAGCAGGCACGAGCTTGTCAGCCCACGTGGGGTGCTGTTCGGTGATCCACCACGCTGTGGTTTGCAGCGATGGGTTGGGCGACGACAAATGGGGGATGACGTCCGAAGGGGTGATCGGTGAGTTTTTGGATTGATCCAAAGCAACCAATGCAGGTCGCAGGGTGTTTAGATCATTGCTGGCAAGCAGCTGTTTGATCGGTTCGGTGCTATTGAGTTCCAAAACGGCGTAGATCATTGAGTGTTCCACGGCACGAGGGGGATTTTGACCGGCGAGTTCCAGCAGTAAGGGGATATCTTTGGATGTTCCCATCCGGCCCAACGCCTCTGCGGCAGCTCGTCGATTGTGTAGTGAAGCTGAATGAAGCTGGCTGAGGACCGCTTCGTGAGCATTCCGGTCCCGGTGCAGGCTGATCGAGTGCAAGGCAGCCTGCCGCACATCCCCATCGGTGTCGGAAAGTGCTTTCCGCACGGCGATTCTCGCTGCTTCTGTATTATGCCAGGTGAGTGCCCAGACGGCATTCAGACGATGAGGTTGGCTCGGATTACCGGCGAGTGTGTCCGCAATGGCATCCACCGCCGTCGCCCCCCGTTTTGCAAGAAGTTGCTTTGCGCGTTCAGCGACGGCCCAGCGGGCATCACCTAATAAACCGGCCAGTTGTTTGTCCGTTTGTGAATTCCAGTCAATATGGAGACCGCGTGGATCGGGGAGAGTTTTTGCGCCGGTTCGGCGGATGCGATAGATGGCACCCAGGATATCGGGCTTTTCCAATTGTGATGTCGGACAGCACAGTTTGTACCAGCCACCGGTATCAACGACGATTAGGGATCCATCGGCATCTTCAAGTACATCCGTGCTGTGAAAGTCGACATGGTCACTTGAGAGAAAAGGGGTGACTTCCGCTGTAAAAGAACCGCCGGATTGGGTGAGTTGATGACGGAAGATGGTTCGCATGCTGAATGAGCAAACCATCAGGTTGTTTTGATAGTCTTTGCCGAGGTAATCTGAGTAAATCCGGTGATTCCCACAGGGCGCTGCGGCCCCCAGATGGGATAGCACCGGCATAATATCGCCGGTTCTCGGATGCCCGTCCAGAACGCTGTGAACCTTTCCATACACACCGCCATAGATGGCATGAATCGTCCCGTCACGCTGACCATTGCCCGGATGAACGAGAAACGTTGTTGTAAAAATACGTTCCCCGCCCGGGGTAAATACAACGTCGACAGGGTTGTCCATACCTCCAACCATGACGGACTCCAGCGGGCCCCCCGATGGCCGTCTGCGAAAAATGTGGGAGGCACGCGTCACCAGTGGATCGCCGCCTGTTTGTTCATGGGTCTGCTCAGCAAACGCACCTTTGCACCAGTAGATCCAGCCATCAGGTCCCAGATAGGGTCCGTGCAGATCATTGGCACAACCGGTCAGCGTTTTGCCGTCGAACCAGACTTCGCGTTTTTCCGCGACTCCGTCATCATCCGCATCGGTGAATTTCCAGATTTCAGGTGGAGCGGCTACGTACAGTGATCCGTCCAGCCACATCGTTCCCTCGGGAAACATCAGCCCTTCGGCATAGACTTTGCTGGTATCAAATTTACCGTCGTTGTTTGTGTCCTCCAGACGGATAATGCGGTGAGGCTTTTTCTCCAGTTGGACTTTGGAGGGTTCATTGGTACCGCTTGAATCCGTGACGTATAACCTGCCCTGCTCGTCAAAAATTGCACTGACCGGACGTTGAATTAAGGGCGGAGCCGCGATGGATTCAATGGTAAATCCGTCCGGCAGGGTGAACGTCTGCTTCCCCAGTTTAACCTCCGCGGAAAACAAGGGCGCCCATGTCATGGCGAAAAGCAAAACCATCATCGTGATTCTTTGGTACATTTTGATTTCCCGCAGGTTTGTTTGAATTTCGGTTGGGTTACGACATCTTTTCAATTTGGGGATGGAGTATATTTTAACAGTTGCAAAAGCGGCTTACGTAATCCACGTGACAAATTCGCGTTTACCATGAGATCACCGTGGGGAAGAATTCGTCAATCAAATCCGTATAGTATGGTTTTAGCAGTTCTACGTCGGGCGTTGATGTGGTTTTTGAATACAGGTCATAGGGTTGGAATTGCTGGACCCAGCCGAGCATTTCCCGATCATGGTCATCCATTAAATAGTCGTACGCTCCCTGATCGTGCCAACTGTAGAACGAATGGTACCGAATCATGGCCCGTGCCGGGGGCGGTAAATACTCCTTCACAACCTGATAACAATATTCGTCGTGGCCCCATGACATCATGACTTGGTCCAAACCAATATTCTGATGGTAGATGCCAAGGGTGGTTTGGTACTCTGGATTCCGGCTGTCGGGATTGGCGGTAAAGAACTCCGGAAAGACAATTCTGTCAGAAAAGGCACATCCGACCGGGAATGTGTCTCCGGTAACGGCCCACTGGGGTTCGCCACGCAGACAGAGGATTTTTCCCAGGTCGTGGATAAGGCCGGTCAGTATAAACCAGCGGGGCTGATTGGCTGCCCGGATGGCTTCGGAGGTCTGCAGGCAGTGCTGGATTTGAGAGAGTTCCGTGTCCGGATCGCTTTCATCCACCACAGTGTTTAATAACTCCAGTGCATCCCAGATCCCCATGCTGGCATGGGTATGGCTCAGGTACTGATCCCGTTTTTGTTTGCCGAATTCTACGGTTTGAAACTGATGATTCAGTCGGTAGAATTCGCGTACATGAAGCGGGGTGGATTCGCTGTAGTCGCGATAAGTCTGATTTGATGATTGGTTCATGATCCTACAACCCATTTTGTCCGAAAATTGGCTTCCAAGTCAAATCATGCCTTCGATCGCTACAAAATGACCATTCCGTAAATTTGCTCCGCGCATGGGGCATTTCCGGGATTTCGTCAATTCGCCGTTGGAATAGAATTGATGCCGGATTCCGGTTAAAATAGGCTCATGAAAATGAAGCTGATCACGGTCGTTCTATGTGGGGTCTTTACCGGCGTTGACGCCGCGGCGCCGGCGGATTCTCTTCCGCAGGCCCGTCAGGTTTTTACAGCCTCGATCAAACCCTTGCTGAAGACGCATTGTATCCAATGCCACGACAAACGCGGTGACAACACCAGTGATGTGATTTTATCGCAGTTCAACAAAGTGGATTCGCTGTTAGCGGATCCTGAATTGACCCGGAGGATATTGGATGCCCTGGATTCCGGCGCGATGCCGCCCGAGGATGAATCCCGTCTGATGGGCGACCAAAGGCAGTCCGTGGTGACGGCGCTGCAGGTTTTATTGCGGTTGGCGAAAACAGACGATTCCGATGTGACCCACACACCGGTACGGCGAATGACACGATTTCAATACAATAATGCGGTACAGGACCTGCTGCAGTTAGACGTCGAGGTTTTCACGTTAACCGAACGAATGATGCGGGAATATGGAAACTATTATCAACCCGCATCGGGAAAAATGCCTGATCAGGTTACGGTAGGCAGTCGGCCACTTGGGAAATCTCAATTAATCGAACGACGTCTCGGCGGAGTGACGCCTTATCCTCAGGACCTGCGTGCGGAACATGGCTTTGACACGCAGGCGGATCATTTGACATTGTCACCGCTCATGCTCGAATCATTTATGAAACTGGGCTTATCCATTGTCCATAGCCCTGATTTTAAC
>JAYZPA010000226.1:0-9555 GCA_036150515.1 Planctomycetota bacterium | reverse complement strand
CACAGGATCCAATTTTGCCTACGCCGGACCCTTTACGGAAGTTGTCTTGCTTGGGAACGTGGCCTACCGTGCAGGAGGATCGATAGACTATGACCCGGAATCAATGAAAATAACTAACAACGAACAAGCGAATACCCTGCTTCGCAAAGAATACCGCAAAGGTTGGGAAATTCAATATTGAAATATGCGTTGCTTACACTCTGGATAACTGTGATATCTAGCACGCTTGCCGCTGAGAAGCCGAACGTGGTACTGATTTACATTGACGACCTGGGCTACGGAGACATCGGCGTCTACGGATGCAAGGATATCCCCACGCCCAACATCGATCGGTTGGCGGCTGAAGGAGTTCGCTGCACGGCTTCCTATATCACCAATCCACCTTGTTGCCCAAGCCGTTGCAGCCTGATCATGGGTCAGTATGGCCAACGTTTCGGCAAATATGGCATGTCCCGAGGGTTAGCGATTCCCGAGGATCGACCGACGCTGGCCAGGCTCATGGCTGATAACGGCTACGTCACTGGCCAGATCGGGAAGTGGGACATCGGAACGAAGGCCCAAGGTCCTTTGCAAGTCGGTTTTATGGAGGTGGCCCAAAAACCACCGAAAAAGAAGGTGGGCAACCAGACCTCGAAATACTTCTGCATCAACGAAAAGGGTAAGACCCAGTGGCTGACCGACTATGACGGTGATAACCTGGTCGAGTTCATCGATCGCCACAAGACAGATCCATTCTTTCTTTACTGGTCGCCCGAGGCCGTTCACTCCAGCAACCAGGAAGCTCCGGCGAGGCTGACCGAACGCACAACGGCCGCGGGGAAGCGAAGTAAACTGGCCGGGGCGATTGTCTCGGTCGACGATCAGGTTGGCAAGCTACTCCGGACGCTCGAGAAACATGGACTGCGAGAGAACACGCTGGTCATCTTCTCTAGTGATAACGGGGCCAATAGTGGTGAAGGTGGTCTCTCCACACCCTACCGTGGTGGCAAAGGACAGGGGACCCAACAGGAAGGCTGGGTTCGCGTTCCCACCATTTTTTCCATGCCTGGTGTGATTCCCAAGGGGAAGGACTATCACGACCTGATCGCCAACTTCGACTTCTATTCCACGATTGCCTCCTTGGCTGGCTTGGATATCCCCAAGCATTGCGACGGGGTGGACTTGATTCCGTATCTCAACGGTAGCCGGAAGGGTGATCCGCACGAATACCTTTTCTGGCTCAACAACGAACCCGGGGATGCCGTGCGGAGGCACCTGATTGCCGTACGCTGGGAGGATTGGCGTCTTTACAAGAAGTACGACAAGGATCCGTGGCAGCTATTCGACCTTAAGGCCGATCCACGTGAAACAAAGAACATCGCCGGCAGCCATCCGGATGTTGTTAAGCAAATGGCCGCCCAGCATGCCGGTTGGGCAAAGACCCTGGCACCGCTCGGCAAGATCCACAAGGTTCATACTGGCAAGGCGAATATTCCCACCGGTCATGGCTGGGCACGTGCTCCCAGGTAATCGGCAGAACCGCGCCCAACCTCCTTTTGACAGTGAAAACGTGTTATGATGAGGACGCATCGTGCTCGATGATTCTTAACTGGACCTGGACATAACTCGGGATAAACAGGCTTTTACTCATGAGAATTATTTTTGCGTTATTCGCGTTCGGTTTATGTGTTCCGCTGCTGGCTGCAGAAGAACCAGCACCACCCAACATCCTGTTTATTTATACGGACGACCAATCCTATCGTACGGTTGGTTGTTATCCGGATAGCTATGATTTTGTCCGAACGCCTAACATAGACCAGCTTGCCAGTCAGGGCATGCGTTTTGATGCAGCTTATATTGGGACCTGGTGTATGCCCAGTCGGGCAGCCATGCTGACCGGCCATCACCAGTACGGCGTGCAATCGATGAGGATGGAAGGACAATATCCAGGCAGTGAGTATGACCCTCAGCAGTGTCCGTTTTGGCCGAGTGTATTTCGCGAGAATGGTTACGTAACGGCCCAGATTGGTAAATGGCATACCGGAACGGATAATGGGTTTGGCCGAGACTGGGATCACCAAATTGTGTGGAACCGTCCGGCATTCCCCGCCAATGCGGGGAATTACTACGGGAATCAGTTATTACAGATTGATGGTGCAGGCGAAAAACCAGTGAGTGGCTATTCAACAGATAACTATACAAACTGGGCGATCGACTTTATTGAGGGTGATCATCGTGATGCCGATAAACCGTGGTATTTATGGGTCTGTTACGGTGCGGTGCATGGACCGTTTACGCCGGCGGACCGACATCAACAGCTATATCCAGATGTCCGGATACCTGTTCCACAGGACATCTATCCTCCTCGTCCGGGCAAACCGGACTGGATGCAGAAAATTGACCAATGGGAAAAGGGTGCCGATGGGCAGCCCGTGATGGCCGGCAACGGATTTCAGGCACGAACCGTTGACACGAAGGGGATTCATGGCAATACCCTGAATGACTGGGTGCGACAGTATCATCAGGGTGTGATCGCCATTGATGAAGGGGTTGGTCGCATTATGGCGGCACTGGATGCTTCGGGTCAAAGGGAGAATACACTTGTCGTGTTTACTTCGGATCAGGGTTTTGGGTGGGGACAACATGGTTTTCGGATGAAACTGGCTCCGTATGATGCAACAACGCGATCTCCTATGATTGTCAGCATGCCCGGTAGAGTACCAAAAAAATCTGTCTGTAAAACTCCGGTAGCTGGTGTGGACTTTGCACCGACTTTTTTCAGCTTTGCCGGCATCGATCTGCCGTGGAAAATGCATGGACACGATATTTCCCCCCTGCTGAAAAATCCTAAATCGAAATGGGAACATCCCGTACTACAGACACTCACCGGCCGTAGTTATGGAAAAGATACCGATACCATCCCTACCGATCCGGAAATTCGGGATCTTAATGGAGTCCCGTGGTGGGTCTCTTTACGCGAAGGTAATTACAAATATATCCGTACACTCGTTGCTAATGAGCCGGAAGAATTGTACGACCTGAGACGGGACCCGGACGAATTATACAATTTAGCGTTTGATAAAAAATATCGTTCTTTGACGCTTCGTTTACGTGCGGCAACGATAGCGGAACTGCGCCGAACGGATGCGAAAATGGTAGACCATCTGCCGGATGTCGGTACCGGATATTAACGCCGTGAAGTGTGGAAAGATGGTCGGGTCCTGTTTTGACTGTGTTCTTTCCAATAAAGTTGAAAATATCAGTTGGCCTGTCGATAGCTTGATGGCGCTTACTTATAATAGCGCATACCGGCATGGAATTTATTTTCAGATAGTGGCTTTGTTGTTGAAAGATGTTTATGAGCAACCTACGTTTACCTGGTACGCGGCGAGAATTTTTAGGTCTGTCTTCAGCTGCAGTTAGCTCGCTTATTATTTCGGATACGTTGAGTCAGCTTAACCAAATACAAGCAGCCACGCTGGATAAGTCCGGTAGCCACAGTCCTTATGGTCCACTTCGGCCGGTTAAAGATCAGACAACGGGTCTGGCTTTGCTGAGTTTGCCAGCGGGATTTGAATATTTAACCCATGGCTGGACGGGCCAAATAATGAGTGATGGCCGAAAGACACCACCCGCCCACGACGGTACCGGTGTGATCGATGATGACAAGGGCCTTCTCACACTCTGCAGAAATCATGAAGTCAACGGGCTCAAGCCGGCATTTGCGCACGCCAGGAATACGTATGATTCACAGGCAGGTGGGGGGACCACCAATTTTACATTTGATTGCGGAACCGGAAAATTTACGGGGAGCCGGGCGAGTCTGTCCGGCACCGTTCGCAATTGTGCTGGTGGTGTGACTCCATGGGGAACATGGCTAACCTGCGAAGAAACGCTGTACGGACCGGAAGAGGAATCGGACCCCCAGTATGCTGAAACCCATGGTTGGATTTTTGAAGTTCCTGCCGATGGAAATGGGTCACCGAAACCTCTCAAGGACATGGGACGATTTGTCCACGAAGCAGTGGCTGTTGATCCCAAGACGTCCATTGTCTATGAGACCGAAGACCGTTCGACGTCCGGTTTGTATCGGTTCCTTCCAAAAACCAAGGGAAAACTAGCGGACGGTGGTACCTTGCAAATGATGAAAGTACCTGGCCAGCTTGACCTTTCCAAAAACGTTACACCAGATTCCGTATTTGAAAATATTGAGTGGGTTACGATTGATGATCCCACGATACCCCATGTCGAAGGCACAACGAATGCACTGGGTGTTTATTCACAAGGCCGCAAGTTGGGCGGGACTAACTTTGCACGACTCGAAGGCATCTGGCATTTCAAAGGATCGATATTTTTTGATTCCACCAGCGGTGGCGATGCTAGTGCCGGACAAATTTGGGAATATGTGCCCGCAAAGAATACGTTACGTCTTATTTTTGAGTCTCCGGATAAACGGGTCCTGAACATGCCGGACAATCTTACGATTAGCCCCCGGGGCGGGATTCTCCTGTGTGAGGATTGTGGAACAACGACGATCGAATCAAGCGACGGGATAGAGCGATTTCATCCCCGACTTCAGGCGCTTAGTCCCGAGGGTGAGATTTTTCCTCTGGGCTTTAACAATGTGGTCATCGAGGAAAAGACCATGGGGATCCAGGGCGATTTTCGCGGATCGGAGTGGACGGGTGTGAATTTCAGCCCGGATGGACAATGGTTGTTTGTCAACATTCAATCACCAGGCTTCACGGCAGCGATTACCGGACCCTGGGCGAAAGGTTTTCTCTAGATTCAGCGGCGGGTTCCGGCCACAGGAACCACAACCACCGTTTGAAAGAGGCAGGAATTCTGCCTGTTGCTCAAAATAACTCGCTGATAGGTTCACCGCGATAGATCATATGTGGCCGATCCAGACCGTCGTACCAGGCTGCGGTGGCGGGTAATCCCAAAGCATCATAGATGGTTGCCGCCAGATGTTCCGGTGTTTTCGGATTGTCGGTGGGAAAGCCACCGTGTTTGTCAGAGCTTCCAATAACCCGACCGCCTTGGACGCCTCCACCGGCAAACCAGACACTTTGCAGGGCACCATGATGATCCCTGCCAGGTAGTTTATAGTGACTTGGCAGTAGGGTTATTTTTGGGGTTCTGCCAAATTCACCGGCCATGACAATTAAGGTTTCATCCAGTTCACCGGCCGCATCCAGATCATCCAGCAAAGCGCTCACGGCCTTATCGGTTGGGGGAAATAATTTATCTTTCAAGTGGGGAAAGGCATTCCCATGCGTATCCCAGGCTTCGTCGTTACCGAGATTTACCTGAACCATATTCACGCCAGCCGCAACCAGGCGCCGAGCCATCAATAATGACCATCCAAACGCATTCTTGCCATATTGTTGCTGGATTTTTTCATCGGCGTTGGTGACATCCAGTGCATGCTGAACAGTTTTGTCCGTGAGCAGTGAAATGGCCTGTTGGCGATATTGGTCAAATAATTCGGTTCGCGCGGATTGATCCAGACGACGTTTTTGATCGGTTACGGATCGAACCAGATTAATCCGATCGACAAATCGATCTGAGGCGATCCCGTGTGGAAGTTCCAGATTAGGAGCTTGGAATGTACGTGTTAAATCATCGCCGCGATCCTGATGATCAAAAGCATATTCGGGGAAAGCTCCGTAGGATGTCTTATGGTAGGATGCTCCTTCGATAAACCACGGATTTCGGTCGGCGCCCATGATACCGGCAAACTGCCCGGGGATAACCCGGCCGGAATAGTGGATGAGACGTTCCGGAAGAATAGCGACCGGAGGCAGGTTATTACGCACGGGGGTCAGTGCATTGGCGACGGCTGCGATCGACGGATCATCCGTTGGACGGGGCGATGAAGGATTGAAACCGGCGGGTAACTTACTGTGACCGGTTAACATGATGTGATGACCGGCCGAATGCTCATTAGAACCATGAGTCAGTGAACGTAACACGGCCCACTTTTCGCTGCGTTGGGCGAGCCCCGGCAGATGCTCACAAATCTGCAAGCCTGGTGTGGCCGTGGAAATCGGGTTAAAGTCACCACGCACATCGTCAGGAGCATCAGGCTTTAAATCAAAGCTATCCTGCTGAGCCAGTCCACCGGAAAGGAAGATGTAGATTACTTTTTTTGCATTTCCACCAGTCAACCCGGATAAATTTTGACGGGGTGCGGCGCGAAGTGCGTGAACATGATTCATCCCCAGACCAAGCAATCCAATGGCGCCGGCCTGAATGGCACCGCGACGATTGAGCTTTGGATGTTGTAATCGGGATAGGCTCATTTGAATTGCAAGGCGGTTGGTTGGGGTGATATCCTGTAGTAACGTTATTTTATTATATCGGATGAACAAAAGGGAATGGACACTAATTTAGATCCTCCTGGTCACTTCGGGGGAGCGTGGCGTCACGGCCGATAGATGAGTGTTTTAAGGGGGCTTTTCATGTTAATCAATGGTTTGAGATGGGTAATTCTCCTCGGGGTTTGTGGGTCACTGTTGGGACAGGATGAAAAACTGACGTACAAATCTCATTTAGATATGAGTTATTACCTTAATGATTCAGGTGAACGCGTTCCCATTTTAACTCAACAGGACTGGAGCCGTCGTCGAACACATATTTTAAATGGCATGATGCAAATGATGGGCCCTGTTCCCCAGCCTGCTCCGCCGGTGCCGCTGGAAATGGAAATTCATGAGACAGTTCAGCTGGACGGATTCAGCAGACAGCTGATTAGCTACCATACCGATAGCATGGCAAGGCGTGTGCGTGCTTATTTGTTCATTCCGGATTCGGCGGGGAGGAAGCAAAAAACGGCGGCGATTCTCTGCCTGCATCAGACAACGGCGATTGGCAAAGAGGAACCTGCTGGTCTGGGCGGTAAGCCGGAACTGCATTATGCACTGCATTTAGCAAAACGAGGCTATGTTACGTTAGCCCCGGACTATCCAAGTTTTGGAGATTATGCGTATGATTTTCCAGCGGCAGATGGATATCAAAGCGGTTCGATGAAAGCTATTTACGATAATATTCGGGCGGTGGACTTGCTTACGCAGCATGAAGCCGTTGATCGAGATCGAATTGGCTGCATCGGACACTCACTGGGCGGACACAATACGATTTTTACCGCTGCTTTTGACAAACGCATTCAGGTCATTGTCAGTAACTGCGGCTTTACCCGGTTTCACAAATACTACGATGGAAAATTAAAGGGTTGGACCAGTCAGCGTTATATGCCGTTGATTGACAGCCGGTGTAATAATGACCCTGATCGGGTGACATTTGACTTTCCCGAAATCATTGCAAGTCTGGCACCCCGGCCGTTTCTGGCTAGTGCCCCGACCGGAGACAGCAACTTCGAAGTATCCGGCGTACGAGACACGATTCGGATCGCCAAACCGGTTTACGAACGATTTCAGGCTGGCGATGCCTTACAGTCGAATTATCCGGATGCCGCACATAGCTTTCCCCCCGAAGCGCGAGAGGTTGCCTATGACTTTTTTGACAAGTGGTTACGGCAAGAATAGCCGGTAGGGTAACCTATTCCCATTCAGGCACTGTCAGGACCAGACCGGTAGGGTGTTCTGTTTTCCAGATTCCCCAGGAGGTCAGTTGAAACTCATATTCGTCGTATGGAATGTCAGGAGACTCCTGTAAATATTGCACACCGTCGACGAAAACCGACAAGCTACCGTTTTCCAGTCCCTGCTGTGAGATATCCAGTTTGTCGCCACCGACGGGCCCTTTGAAAACGCGTACACATTCGGATTCATTACAATAAGTCACTGCGAGGGGTTGATCATCAAATAATTCACTCACGATATGCTCTCCCTGCCCGTCCATCCGGTTCTTAGGAAATGCATAGTGTTGATCACCAACTTGTATCGTAATGATTTCGGTATCATCATCCATTTCTGTTTCAGAGATGTTGGTAAATGAGCGGTCTGGCGTTTCCATCTCGCCCGAGATGGTTAAAAAAGCGGCGGAATTCGGGTCATCATGGGTGGGATCCGGGGGGACGTGCGACATATCGCGTACTTGAGACTCGTAGAGATCCATGATAACCCAGGCGATGGCCGCGGCGATTACGATGATTCCTACACCTTTTAAAGCTCGCTTCATGTGGGTCATATCGGTAAATTCCCATGGAAAAAATAATCGTGGTATACTTGCTAATGTACCACAGGAATGATGTTTTACTGGCTAAATTTCAGGCGTTCGCCACCATGGAGATCTGATGACTTCCCCGACGCCTTTACAAAACACGGTGGGCACGGATGATTTCCGTTTTATCGCTAATGCTGCCTGGGCACAACTTCCCGCTGGACTGAATTGGCTGGATGTGGTTGCGGTATCGTTTTCCGTCAATCACGACGTTTATGTGAATAATCGCGGTGACCGTGAAATGATTTACTTTGATCCGCAGGGACATTACCTTGGCGATTGGGGTCCAACGGATTTTATACGTCCCCATGGACTTACGATTTCCGCGGCGGATGAGGTTTATTGTACGGATGATTTTGGGCACACAGTTACGCGGTACGATCTGCAGGGCAGGATCGAATTACAGATGGGCCAATTGGGAGTACCCAGTCAAACGGGTGCGATGGATGTCGATTATAGGAATATCCGACAATCTGCAGGCCCGTTCAATTTTCCAACCAATCTGGCGATTGCACCCAACGGCGATCTCTTTATTACCGATGGCTATGGCAATGCGCGAGTTCATCAGTTTAGTGCCACAGGAGATTTATTGAACAGTTGGGGGAACCCGGGTACGGGGCCTGGTGAATTTCAGGTGCCGCATGACATACGCATTTGTCCGCAGGAGATGATCTGGGTGGCGGATCGCGAAAATGATCGTATTCAGCGGTTCGATCTGGATGGCGTATACATTGACAGCATTAACGATCTTGCTCGTCCTGCTTCGGTTGATTTCGGTAAAGAGGGCGAGATCTATATTTTTGAACTGGGCTATCAGGCGGGTATGTTTCCAGGTGCTGTGGCACCGGCTGGAGACGCTCCAGGTGGAAGATTGACGATTTTGGACGCGGGGCTAAACGTCGTTTGCCGCATTGGTGGAGGTGTGAACAGCGGGACGGCGGGCGATTTTTATGCGCCTCACAATGTCCGCGTTGACCACCAGGGCAACCTCTATTTATCGGAAGTTGTTTGGGCAGCCGGCGGGCGAGAAGGGAAAGCGCCGGCAGGATGTTCGGCATTACAAAAATTTGAGCGAATTAACTAATCAACAGCTTTTTCAAGGTGCAATGTAAACCGATGATTCTTTCAGCAGATTTTTTGCAGGACCTTACGACTCAGGTCTTTGGTCAGGTAGGCTCTCACCAAGAGGAGGCAGAGTGCGTCGCCCGTCATTTAGTGACGGCCAATCTTTGTGGACATGATTCCCATGGCGTGATTCGCATCCCCCGGTATGTGGAATTTCTGCAAAATGAGCAAACTCTTATTAACCAGTCTATTACCGTTGAACAGGATCATGGAGCCTTGGTTGTGGTTGATGGTCATTTTGGATTAGGCCAGTCTATCGGGGAA
>JAYZPA010000225.1:0-8131 GCA_036150515.1 Planctomycetota bacterium | reverse complement strand
TTCATTATCCGTCATCGAGATCCGCAGGCCTGAAAGCGCAGTCGTTCGGATTTTGACCGCGACCTGCTGACCCTCGGTGATGTTGGCCACTTTTTCCAGTGCGACGATGGATGGTTTGGGAAACAGATTGAGTTTTAGGTTTCCGGTTAATTTTACTTCAACGGGTTTGGCAGATTTGTCCGCGGGATGGAGGGTGACGGACAGGACTTCCGTTTGGGACGGAGTTTTACCTTCAAACCTCAAGGCCGCCAGATTTCCGGGTTTGGTGGCAAACACAAATTCCACTTCCTGCATGTTGGTGGCTGGTTGTTTTGCATCGGCCGGCAGTGCATTTCGATTGGCGGCTTTGGTGAGCACTCGTTCCGCCTGCAATTCACGCTTTTCGTCGAGAACCTGTATGGCGATATGGTCCAGTCGTTCAGGACAACAGTCGGTGCGATTCCATACGACGATACTATCGATCGCAGCGGAGGCACCCAGATCGAGTTCCCACCAGGCAGCCTTTTCTTCGGCGGTACAGGCACAGGAACCGAAGCTGCCATCATGATTTCCATTGATCGCTTTGGAAGCGGGTGAATTATAGGCAACGCTGGACTGGGTGGCCTTTCCCGCAGGTGCAATATTGATACCGCTGGCGAATACCTGTACTTCGGAAATGGTGAGATAACCGGTGTGTTCCGCAGGTTGCATGATTCGGACAAAACGCCCCTTCACGGCTGAAGGCGTGCTTGGTTCAGGCTGCTTCGAGGACGCCGTCTTTTTCGCGACGATCCAGTTATCCCGTGATTCCCATTCTCCATTTTCCTCAAGCAGCGCGGTCGACCATGCAATGGGTTGCTGGATTTCCTTGACCCATTTTTCGAAATCCGTGACGAGTTCTGGCGGCGTTGCATTGAGTTTGTTGTTGAGAGTTGCCAGTTGCTGATCGATAAGTTTCATGCGTGCTGTTTGGCTGGGTTTTAGGTTGCGCAGGACAGGCGCCGTCGCACCGCGTGTATTCCCGTTGCCAACGAGGTTATTGAAGAATCCGGCGAATTGAAAATACTCCCTTTGTGTCATGGGATCATATTTATGGTCGTGACACTGAGCGCATTCCAATGTCAATCCGAGCATGGCCGTTGCGGTCGTGTTGACTCGATCGATGAGATATTTCACCCGATAGTCTTCGTCGATGATTCCTCCCTCATTGGAGGTGGGATTGTTTCGAAGAAATCCGGTAGCGGTACGTTGAGCCACCGTTGCGTTTGGCAGCAGATCCCCTGCGACTTGCCAGGTAATAAAGTCGTTGTAAGGAAGATTGGTGTTAAAGGCATGCACGACCCAATCCCTCCAGGGGTAGATGGAGCGGACATGGTCTTCAAACAGCCCGTCCGTATCTCCATAGCGAGCAACGTCAAGCCATTCCACGGCCATTCTTTCGCCAAAGGCATTGGAGTTCAACAAACGGTCAACGACTCGGCTATGGGCCTGATCGGATGGATCCTTCAGGAATTGGTTCATTTCCGAAATGGTTGGTGGCAGACCGGTTAAATCAAATGTGACACGTCTCAGCCAGCGTTGCCGATCGGCCGGCGCTTCTGGTTTCAGCCCTTGTGATTCAAGACGGTGCAGGACAAACGTATCCAACTCAGAAATGGGCCACGATTGGTTATCAACGCGGGGTTGCATTGGTGTTTTAGGGGGGATGAAGGCCCAGTGACGTTCCCATGTTGCGCCCTGTTCGATCCACTTACGAATGAGGGCTGTTTCCTGAGGTGAGACAGAGAGGTTGGATTCCGGTGGTGGCATGCGCTGATCCGGGTCGGTCAGTCGGTGCAGTAGCTCACTGGCCGCCGGGTTTCCCGGGACAATGGCAATATTCCCGCTGTCTTCGAGTTTTCCGGTTGCGTATTGCTGTTGATCCAGCCGCAGACCTGCCTTGCGGTTTGCGGCATCGGGTCCATGGCAGCTAAAACAGCGATCGGCAAGGATAGGCCGAATGTGTTTGTTAAACGAAATGGGTTCCTCGGCACCGTGTGCCGTTGTCACGGCAAGCACGAATATAGTAAACCAGAGTCGCATTGAAGGATCCTTAGAAAACTAGCTTAGCAGTGCCTGAACGACATTACCGTGGACATCCGTTAGACGAAAATCGCGTCCCAGATGACGATAGGTAAGTTGTTCGTGGTTGATTCCCAGACAATGTAACATAGTGGCGTTCAGGTCATGAATGTGGACGGGATCCTCTTGCACATTGTAGCTGAAATCATCCGTTTCACCATAAACGACGCCTCCCTGAATACCTCCTCCGGCCATCCATTTTGTATAGCATCGCGGGTGATGGTCACGACCATAATTCGTTTTGGTCAGTCCTCCCTGGCAGTAAATCGTACGTCCGAATTCTCCGCCCCAAATGACCAGCGTATCTTCCAGCATTCCGCGTTGTTTCAGATCGTTAATTAGTGCAGCACAGGGTTGGTCAATGATTCCACACTGACGGCGAATGTCTTTCGGAAGATTTCCATGTTGATCCCATTGGCGAATGAACACCTGAGTGAATCGTACATCTCGTTCAGCAAGCCGACGAGCTAACAGGCAGTTTGCAGCAAATGTGCCCGGTTTCATGACATCGGGTCCGTACATATCCAGGGTGGCCTGTGTCTCACCGGAAATGTCAGTTAGTTCCGGTACGGATGTCTGCATTCGGTAGGCCATTTCGTACTGAGCGATACGCGATTGGATTTCCGGGTCGCCTACCTCGTCGAAACGATCCTGATTCAGCACCGCCAGTTTGTCGAGCATTTTCCGCCGCATCTTACTGGAGATTCCTTTTGGATTTGAGAGGTACAATACCGGATCGCCGGTGGATCTCAATGAGACTCCCTGATGTCGGGTGGAGAGCCAGCCCGATCCCCACAGACGGGCATAGAGTGCCTGCCCGCCAAATCCGCCATTCACGGTTGAATGCAGAACCACAAAGGCAGGTAGATTTTGATTCATACTGCCTAAACCATAGGAGA
This sequence comes from Planctomycetota bacterium, assembly GCA_036150515.1. Classification (GTDB taxonomy): domain Bacteria; phylum Planctomycetota; class Planctomycetia; order Pirellulales; family Pirellulaceae; genus UBA721. The sequence continues at coordinate 5,132 of JAYZPA010000225.1, read as the reverse complement.
GCCAGGCACCGGTACTGGGTCGGCCCGGCAGTTGGCTGCCGGTTTGAATGTAAGTAATGGCCGGGTCATGATTAATCGCTTCGGTATTGACCGTCCTGATGACGGCCAGGTCGTCGATCACCCCGGCGGTATGTGGCAGCAGTTCACTGATCCATGCGCCATGTTCACCGTGTTGCTTAAACTGAAACGTGGAGGGTGCGATAGGAAATCGTTTTTGCCCGGATGTCATGGTGGTAATCCGTTGGCCGTTTCGCACCGAATCGGGCAAGTCCTTGTCATACCATTCCTGCATCTTCGGTTTATAATCCCACATATCCAGCTGCGAAGGCGCTCCGGACATGAACAGATAAATCACGCGTTTTGCTTTCGGCGCGAAGTGCGGTGCATCCAGAGCGCCGCCGGATGCGGTGGTTGGACCGGCAAAGGCCGAAGGATTCATCAACGACGTCAGCGCGGCTGCGCCAAGACCCGTCGCGGCACGGCCAAAAAAATGTCGTCGTGTTTCGATCAGTTCCGCTTCTCGAATAGGATTCATGGTTTTTCCTTTTTAACCCTTGGTCACGGTTTCGCTGAGATTAAAGATTAAATGGACAATCATCGTCCAGGCAGCAAGTTCGGCTTGGTCCAGAGATTCATTGCGATCGGATTCCCCGGCTGATAACAGCGATGTCACAGCCTCAGGTTGTTCCTGGAATTCTGCCAGATGTTCGTTGTATAGCTGAGTGACTAATGGAAGCTCGTTTGGTTTGGGATTTCGCGCCAAGACACTGCGATAGAGATAGGTGATTCGCTGTTCAACCTGATCCCCACCGTCGGTTATGACCTGTTCGGCAAATCGTCGTGCGGCTTCGACGAACTGGACATCGTTCATCAGTACCAGCGCCTGCAGAGGTGTATTGGTACGGGTTCGGCGAACCTGACACGTCTCGCGATTTGGGGCATCAAAGATGGTCATGGTGGGTGGAGGCACCGTCCGTTTCCAGAAGGTGTACATACTGCGTCGATATAGTTTTTCACCCGTATCCTGTTTGAAAACGGACGTATTACTACCTCCAAAACCAACCGGTTTCCAGAGTCCTGCGGGTTGATACGGCTTGACACTTTTTCCACCAACCGTCGGTATCATTAAGCCACTGATGGCAAGCACCTGATCCCGGATGACTTCAGCATCAAGCCGAAATCGCGGTCCGTGAGAGACCAGTCGGTTTTGGGGATCCAAAGCGTACTTTTGCGGGGTCACGCGGGATGATTGTTGATAGGTCGAGGACATGACAATCAGTTTCTGAAATTGCTTCACATCCCAGCCTGACTCGATAAAAGATAACGCGAGCCAATCCAGTAAATCCGGGTGTGATGGTCGTTCACCCTGAACGCCGAAGTCTTCCGAGGTTTTAACCAGTCCGGTTCCGAAATAGTGCTGCCAATATCGATTGACCGTAACCCGTGCCGTCAGGGGATGAGTTGGACTGACCAGCCACTGAGCAAGTCCCATACGATTTTGAGGTGCATCGATCGGGGATTCGCCAAGCCAGGCAGGAACGGCTGATTCGACAGCGTCTCTTTTTTCGGTATATTCACCTCGCTCAAGGATATGAGCGACGCGTGGTTCTTTGCGATCTTCCATCACGAGCGTTGAGGGAATTTCCTTTGCGATGGCATCCAGTTCTTTTTTGAGTTCCGCCTGTTTTTGTTTGGGAGGAGCCAACTGAGCCATGGTCACCGGATTCACATTTTCCAGATAATAAGACAAGAGTTGTTTTTTTTGTGCCTCATTACGCTGATCGGATTCAAGGGCGATCAATTTTTTGACTGGATCGGGAAGGGCTGCTGTGGAAACCGTTTTTAGGAAGTGCTCCCAGATGGCAAACGATTCTTTTTGCTGAGGAGAAAGTTGTGGAGCTCCCACTGCGCCGGCCTGATCCCAGTGGACGGTACCGCCGAACTGGGTAAAGGCCCAGCCATTTAATTTGGCGCCCGCAGGTAATCCTACGGTGGCCGCCGGTACTTCCAAGCGTACCCATTTACCGAGTTCCGGCAGGGGTCCGAGTGGTTTGTTGGATGCGTTGTTGCGACCGGCGCCAAATGCTTTGTCGGCTCCCCAGTGGGCCCGGTGTTCCCAGGTGCCATCATTAAACTGAAGCTGAATCGTTTCCGGCGGGTTTTCCGGATCGAGATAGACATAAGCATACAGGACATCGTTTTCTGCAATGACAAAGGGATCGGTCGCGCCGGTAAAGAAGTGCTGTACAAGTCCATTACCGGTTCGCGTTGATGAGTTTTTACCACTGTAAACGGGGTGGTCTGGTTCTTCCACAAAAACCCAGGGACCGGGGTCGTTACCTTCCGGTTTCGCACCGGGTGGTAACGCATCATCAAACCAGACGCGATCTGCCTTTTCAAATGCAGGGAACTCACTCCCGGAAAATGAATCCGTGTACTTGGCATCTGCCAGTATTTTCTGGACGAGTTCGGTTTGTTGTTTTATTTCTGCGGTGATTCGAGTTTGGTTGGCTGTTTGAGATTCCGACGGAACCTTAACGACTGGCGGCGGTAGCAGCGCGTTGCCATCCATGGCCCGTTCTGTGAGGCTGAAAAAGTAGGAAAACAACTGGTAAAACTCTTTTTGACTCAACGGATCAAACTTGTGGTCGTGACAGACAGCACAGCCTGCCGTTAAACCCATCCAGACCGTTGCCGTGGTTTCCACGCGATCGACGGCATACCGCACATAGTATTCCTCATCGATGGAACCCCCTTCACTAGTCGTTACATTGCATCGATTAAATCCGGTGGCGACTCGGTTGTTCAACGATGGTGTGGGTAACAAGTCACCGGCCAACTGTTCAATGGTGAACTGATCAAACGGCATGTTGTCGTTGAATGCCTGGATTACCCAGTCCCGGTAGGGCCACATGGAGCGTTCATTGTCCAGATGGAGTCCGTGCGTATCGGCATACCGCGCTGCGTCCAGCCAACTGCGAGCGAGATGTTCACCGTAGCGAGGTGATTTTAGTAACCGATCCACCACATGCTCATATGCCTCGGGAGAATCATCGGTCAGGAACTGATCGATTTCTTCAAGTGTGGGTGGCAATCCGGTTAGATCCAGCGTCAATCGCCGAATGAGTGTTTCCTTATCTGCGGCATTTTCAGGACGCAGACGTTGTTTTTTCAGGCGTGCCTGAATGAATAAATCAATGGGGTTATTTTGCTGCCACTTCCTTACGGGTCGGGGCAAGGGTGGATGTTGAGGTGCTTCATATGCCCAGTGTTGATTCCAATCAGCCCCTTCACTAACCCACTGCCTGATCAATTCAATTTCCTGTGCGTTCAACGTTTTACCGGAGTCGGTCGGCGGCATTTTATGGTCGGCGTCTTCGGAAAGGATACGGTGGATCAACTCGCTTTCGCTCGGCTTTCCCCTGACGATCGGAAATTCCCCTGAGGGTAGTTCCATGAAGATGGTTTCCTGCTGATCGAGCCGCATATCCGACACGCGCTGCGCGGAATCCGGTCCATGACAGGCAAAACAGCGATCCGCCAGAATCGGCCGAATCTGTTTATTAAATGAAATGGGTTCGGCAGCGTTTGCTGTGGAAGCCAGAAACATGATCAATGAAATGGTGAAAATACGCATGTTGGTTTCCTGAATCCGGGTTAAGCCAGAATGGGTTTTACGACATTTCCGTGGACGTCCGTCAGTCGAAATCGTCTGCCCTGATACTTAAAGGTAAGTCGTTCATGGTCGATGCCCATTAAGTGCATGACGGTTGCCTGGAAATCATGAACATGAACGCCGTCCGCTGCGATATTATATCCGACATCGTCGGTCTCTCCGTAGGTGAAGCCTGCTTTAATTCCACCGCCCGCCATCCAATAAGTAAAACAGCGGGGATGATGGTCACGGCCGTTGGCAGAATCCCCAAGCTTGCCCTGACTGTAAGTGGTTCGTCCAAACTCGCCTCCCCAGATCACCAGGGTGTCTTCCAGCATACCTCGTTGTTTGAGGTCATGGACAAGTGCGGCTTGCGCCTGATCGACGTCGTTGCATTGTTTAGTTAATGCTCCGATGAGGCCGCCATGTTGGTCCCAGCCGCGGTGGTACAGTTGAATGAACCGAACGCCTCGTTCCGCGAGTCGTCTTGCGAGCAGGCAGTTGGCTGCAAACTTTCCGGGCATTTGACATTCCGGGCCATAGGCGTCCAGGATGTGCTGGGGTTCCTGCGAGATGTCGGTGGCTTCCGGAACGGACATTTGCATACGGAAAGCCATTTCATATTGCGCAATGCGGGTTGTGATCTCCGGGTCGCCGAAAGTTTCGAGCTGAAGTTTGTTGAGCGCTTCGATGCGGCTAATCATTCTTTTACGGGCGGTGGCTGTTTCACCCGGCTGGCTGTTCAAATAAAGCACCGGTGTTTTTCCGCCACGAAACTGTACTCCCTGATGGACGCCGGGAAGGAATCCGTTGCTCCATAGCTTCGTATAGACAGGCTGGCTGCCGGGCCGGCCTGTGCCGTTGGAGATGAGGACGCAGAAGGTTGGCAGATTGTCATTTTCAGTGCCCAACCCATAACTCATCCAGGAACCCATGCTGGGTCGACCCGGCTGCTGATGACCGGTCTGGAAAAACGTAACCCCAGGGTCATGATTGATGGCTTCGGTATGCATCGATTTCACAAAGCAAAGATCATCAGCGATTTTCGCTGTGTGGGGCAGCAGTTCACTCAGCCAGGCCTGACTTTCACCGTGTTGACGAAATTTAAAGTGCGAGCGGGCGATGGGAAATTTTTGTTGACCGGCCGTCATTCCGGTTAAACGCTGAGTCTTTTCGACAAATCCGTCGGCGCTCCACTGTTCTGTCTTTTCGTCATACTTCTTAAAAAGCTCTTTACCATGATGTTTGCTAACATCCGGTTTGTAGTCGAACAGATCCTGTTGCGAAGGTGCTCCGTTCATAAACAGGAAAATGATTCGTTTGGCGCGAGGGGCAAAGTGAGTTCCGGAACGCTGAATCTGCTGGGCCATCGCCCCGGGAGCCAGCATGCTGTGCAGCGCAAGCGATCCGATTCCTGCGGCACCGGAGCGCAACAACTGACGACGCGTGACGACATGTTTGAGATAATCAGTGGCTT
>JAYZPA010000224.1:0-6306 GCA_036150515.1 Planctomycetota bacterium | reverse complement strand
GGGCATCACGGCTGCTTTGGCTTCAGGTACATGTGTGGGGGTTCCCTTAACTCATCGCGAATGGGCTTCGGCGGTTGCCTTTGTTACCGGCAGTGAACAAGTGGGCAAACAGGATTCCTCTCTGGACTTCCGTGCTTTGGCTGCATTTCCGGGAACCCTGGTGTTTTATATGGGAGTGACCACCGCTAAAAAATGGACGACTGAGTTGATTCGCCACGGAAAATCCGGGGATACGCCCGTTGTGATTGTGCGCAGGATTAGCTGTTCGGATCAGGTCTCGGTAAAATGTAAACTATCTGAAGTAATTGAAAAGTTTTCCGGGGCGGGTCGTATCCGTCCGCCGGCCATTGTAATCGTGGGAGAGGTCGCTGGAGAGGCAACGATGAATTCATGGTTTGAACAACGTCCCTTATTTGGTCAAACGATTCTGGTAACACGGGCCTTGGGTCAGGCAGAGGATTTGGTTGACAAACTTGTCAAACTGGGAGCCGATGTATTGGTTCAGCCGGCGATTGAAATCCTGCCGCCGGAATCGTTGACGGAAGTCGATGCAGCCATTCAGGCAATGAGTACATTCGACTGGCTGGTGTTTTCCAGTTCCAATGGAGTCCGTTTCTTTATGGATCGGTTACAGGAACTTGGTTTGGATGGTCGGCACTTGTCGAACGTACGCATTGCGGCTATCGGCCCCAATACGGCTCAGGCTTTGACCGAGCGACATTTGAACTGCGATTTGGTGCCGGATGCGTACCGGGCTGAGGCACTGGGCGCGGCCATGAGTGATTTGGTCACAGACAAACATGTCCTTCTAATTCGTGCCAGTCGCGGTCGGGACACGCTTTGTGAAATACTGGTTGAGCATGGCGCCCGGGTGACGCAGGTCGTCACGTACTTGAGCCAGGATGTAACCGAACCTGATCCACAGGTCTCCTCGGCACTTGGTCAGGGTGAAATTCAGTGGGTTACCATAACCAGTTCGGCAATTGGCCGCAGTACGGTCGCGCTGCTGGGAGCAGATCTGGCTAAGGCCAAGGTTGTCAGCATCAGTCCTATTACGAGCGGAGTATTAAAGGAATTGGGAGTTGAAGTTGCTGTGGAGGCTAAGATTCACTCTGTCGATGGGATGATTGATGCTATCCTGAATGTGAATTCATAATCATTTGGATATCCCCTTCGCAGCACGATTTCGTTAGAATAAAGAGCCAATAGTAGCTCAGGTGGAGATCGTAAAACATGAATAACCATGCATCTCTTCGAACGAAGCGACCGCAGCCGAACCGCCGTCAAATCCTCAAATCACTAGCGGCTGTTTCCGCGATCCCGTTGGGTTTGCCTCAAAAGAGCAGGGCGGCCAATACCAAACCAGCCTGGAAGACGTCCATTAAGAAAGGGTTGGATTGGGTGGTTCGCACGCAATCTTCATTGGGGCACTGGACGGCGGGGAATTATCCTACGGCGATGACCGCGTTGGCGGGAACCGCCTTGATTTGTTCCGGTTCGACGACGACTCAGGGTCCCTATGCTCGAGCCATTCGGAAATGTGTCGATTACATTACCACCAAATCGCGTTCCAACGGATTGATTGGTGACCCGCTGTCTGACAATCGATACACCTACGGGCATGGTTTTTCCATGTTATTTTTGTCTCAGGTTCTCGGTGAAGAAGAAGATCTCGAACGACGCGAAGAATTGATACAAATCCTTAAAAGAGCGGTGATGTTCAGTTCCAATGCACAAACCCCCTCGGGAGGATGGGGTTACGTGAGTGCAAAAGATGGCAATAACTTTGACGAAGGCTCGACGACCATCACGCAGGTTCAGGGATTACGAGGATGTCGGAATGCAGGCATACCGGTTTCATCCGATGTGATCGACAAAGCGAGAAAATATATTTATACGTGTAAAAATCCGGATGGCGGAATTTCCTACAGTTCGCGTAATCGAGGTTCTTCGCGCCCGGCGATCACCGCAGCCTCGCTGGCTTGTCTTTACAATGCGGGTGACTATGAAAGCGAACATGTGCCGGCCATGCTGGCGTATTCGAAGAAGAACCTGCACAATATTTCCAGTGGTGCCAGATCGTTTGGGCACTGGCACTATACGTACCTGTATTACTCGCAGGTCGTTTATCGGCAGGGTAAGAAAGAATGGCTGCCGTTTCGGGATCAGTTGTATGACCGGGTCACGAAGGAGCAGACCGATAATGGTAGCTGGACCGGAAATATCGGTCCGATTTATGTTACGAGCTGTAATCTGATCATGTTGCAGCTGGATCAGGCATTTGTGCCCATTTACCAACGATAAAACACGGGTCGCCTTTGCAGTCGTGACTGCTGAACTGGTTTTGCCTGAGAGTGCTGCAGTCTGGCATGGGCTATCGTGAGGCCGTTTTCATTCACTCATCAGAATTTTTGTGTTATCACGATTCTTGAATAGTTCCAGAATCGCTTCCTGATCCAGTGTCCCAGTCTGGATCAGGAGTTCTGGTCGTTGTTCGGCGTGTTTTCCCATTTGAGTCATCCAGCGGTTCATCAGGCTTTGTTGGTATACGGATCGTTGGGTGACCGATCCAATGAAGTCATACGAAGGATCCGTTGCATTGCCGGTGGATGTGAGTTCAGCAAAGGCAGGTATCCGATTCAGTGACTGCCAGGTGACATAGCGTGTAGCGGAATAATTGTCATTGAGTAGTTGTAAGAGGAATGGAAACCTCCAGTAGGTTCCGGATGTTTCCTGAGTGGGTCCCCAACTCATATGCCACGCGGCCAGCGTGCGATGGATGGCATTGCCCTGCATGATCCAGACAATACCGGCTGCCGTATCTTGATAGGGTGACTTCAATTCAATGGGTTCATGACCATACCATTGAGTCAGCTGGTCGGCGGTCCATTGCAGGGGCTTGTCGAGATGACACAGATTACAGGCGTTGGGTTTTTCATTTTTTTCGACGGTGGATACCCCCGGGATATCGATGCGATGACTACGAAGCCCGCCCATCAGAGCATATGAGGTATGGGGCATATGACAGTTATAACAAAGGCTGCCGTCTGAATCCGGAGGATGATGCGTGTGGGACTCGATATCCTGTTGGTATTTGGGCTGAGGGTGACATTGTATGCAGGCGTGATTCGAATTCATTTTAGGTTTCAGGAGGTCATCAGGCTGCTGCATGGAATGCATGCTGTGGCAGCTAAGGCACGTGATTTCTCCCTGGAGATAACATTTCGATAATGCCAGTCCTTGGTATTCCCGCCCTCCGATACGAATCGTCTTGTCATTCCAGAACCAGTTTACGTACATATTGTCCGGTTCCAGATTGTCACGATGCAGCAATTTATGATTTGCATGGATGTTCTGTTGAGGTTGAAAATCCATACCGACATCCGCAAATTGGTTTAAATCCTGTGCTTCAAACAAACTGTGGCATTGCCCACAGGCGAACACCTGATCCTCTTTACTCAGTTTCAGCGGATGGATGATATGACTATCTGACGGTTGGTCGGACAAATGTGCTTGATATCGAGTTAGTGGATTTTGGAAGTGGCTTACATGTTCTTGTCCAGGGCCGTGGCAGGCTTCACAAGCAATTCCAAAATCGACGACGTCGGATTGGAATGCTGATTTTTGTTTATTTAATTTAGGTCTTCCCTGAACGGTATGGCAGGCGATACAGGTTTTATTCCAGATCGCCGGGGGTCTTCCAAAGGACGGATCAACAATAAAAGAGTCTTCGTAGGGGATCCATTTGTCGTCCGCAATCATGTACACCCAGGGAAACAGTACGAGTGTATTATTTTCAATTTCCTGTAAGTTAATTTCTTCCTCAGAGTGATTTAGCGAAATCCAGAACATATGCATTTTGTGGGATCCGGTGACCATCACAATGCGTTGGTTTGTCATCGGTGGTTGTGGATGGTTCCGGATAAGCAGGGGATCCTGGTTGAGCTCCCAATGGGGATCGGGTGTTCGCACCCAGTGTTGATCGCCTTGCATGAAAATCTGATAGGTTGTGTTACCCGTCTTCAATTCGCGACCATCAAAATCGGCCTCAATGGTATCGGTGCTTGCCACTTGTGTCATGGTGCGGTGATAGGTTTTAAACCAGGAATCATGTTCCTGCTGATGACATGAGACGCAGGTTTTTGAACCGACATAGCCATCATGATTTACCATTTTGGGTACGGCAGTGCGGTGTTGCAGGTCGGTCGAACCGGGACCAAATAACATAGTCGAAATCACCCATCCTAATCCAAGTGCCGGTAGAATCATCCAGCGATTGCCGGACGAGCCTGACCTTTTTGTGTTCACCCATAACGGGATTAAGGCCATCAGCACCAGTACGGTCACCAGGACGGAATCTAAGATGAACTCCATACCATTGCCTTGTTATGGATTACAGTTTAGGGATGGGAACGGGAGCAACACCAGGCGGTATGTTCCTCGGCGGAACGCGGTAAACGGGAACTACGGTCATGCCAAATCCGCGCTGCAGTTCCTGAGTTGCCCGTTCCGACCAGGGGGTGCCCTCATGGAGTTCGATGACTTTTTCATATAACTCGATTGCCCTATCGATGTAAGGTTGGCTTACCTGGGCGGCTGATAGCGTTGCCTGTCCGGTGAGATCCCAGCCAACGAGCCGTCGGTTCGGAGCCTGAGTTAGCGGGACTTGTTTGGGATTACGGATAAATACCTCCAGAGCGGCGCCGTACTCATAGACCCGGGCCTGATAGGCGATCAGTTGTGCATAGATGAGGTCGTAGTTAGCTTGCCAGCGTGCATTGAGTTCTTTGCGGCGGAATTCGTGTGCCTCTTCCATTACTTTTTGAGCCGCTGCGAGATAGGTAATATAGGTTTTTGCTTTTTCCTGTTCTGCCCTTGCTTGTTGTAGGAATGTCGCAGGGTCCGTTGAAAACCGCATGCGCATTTCAATGATCGAGGCCGTTTGCTCGTTGAGTGGATTGAGATCGAGTATGACCTGCCAGATGAACGTCCTCAGCGGATACTCATCACGTTTAGCAAATTGAAATTGCCGGCTGTTGAGATCCGGCAGGTAGGGTTTCATGGCTTTCAGTTTATATCGTCTTTTGTCCAATTCACCACGAACCAGATCAAGTTCAACCGTTGGAAGCATAAAGAAGATACCGCCGGATTCCCGGGCGATTCGACATTGTTCATACGGTCCAAAACCGCTGGAAAACGCATCCGTTCGTCGCCGGAATCCATTGGTTTGCAGTTGTTCCACAAACGCGGTCTCCGGTCCGCGATCGACTTTTAACCAATGCATATTTCCGGTTTGCGGATGTCTCCAGCGCATGTAGGCATGGGGATATCCGAAGACCGCTTCCCGGCCCAGAAAATAGCAACGGCATTTAGCAGCCTGTGTCGATTGCACCGCTGCTTCGAGCAATTGAAAGTTGTTTTCCGGATTTCCGCTTTCATCACTGACCACGATTAACGCCATTTGGCGTTTGCCACGTGCGGTGTAACTGACATGGTCATTCACAGCATTGACAATCGCCGGACACGTTAATTCGATCCCGCTTGGGTCAATGGGAACTTCGTTAATCGCTTTCTTGATTAACTCCAAATCGGACGTTGGTTTCTTTGTGTGGCGCAGGTAGCCGGAACCAAAACTGGTGATCGCTGTTAGTAAATGGTCGCCGGCCGCCTTGTCGGTTAATCCTAATTCGACATAGACCTGATTGATGCGCTGGCGGATCTCCTGTTGGTCATTGCGCATGCTCTCAGACTGATCAAACAACCAGACAACCAACACGTCGCTTTCCTGGAGCATAAAAACGAGCTCCTGAGTGATGCGATCCATCGCCTGTTCAATGTTGTCGACCACTTCGCGGGGATCCCCGTACGAACCCAGCGGGATATTCGTGAGCAATGTATCCTGCACGTTGGATGGAAGGGTGATTTCAGCTGCTGCCATTTCCGTTGGTTCAATCTGCGTATCACTGATTTCATTGTCGAACTGTGCTTCGGAGAACATGGCAGCTCCCACGGAAGTGGGAATGCCCGCGGCCGGTGATGCGTTGGGTTCCTGGATCATCTGATCGGACGGGGTCATGTCTTGCTGTAACTCAACGGTCACCATCTCCTCTTCCAACAGCTCTTCTTCCTCGGTGGGTTCGACGACGATCATGTCCAGCGATTCGAGGATTTCCGGGGACATGGTGGCGATCCCAAGAAAAATCAGGATGAATGCGTGAATGCAGGTGGAGATACCTAATGCGCCGATGTTCTGCAGGGCTTGACGAAGTGTTTTGCGACTCCTTAATTCGACGTCAGAATGCCCCA
>JAYZPA010000223.1:0-35158 GCA_036150515.1 Planctomycetota bacterium | reverse complement strand
AAGGCGGGTATTTATTGATACGATTGGGACGCTGCCCACGAGTGCGGAAGCGAGAAGGTTTTTAGAGGATGATGATCCTGAAAAACGGCGGCATTTGATTCAGCGGCTTTTAGAAAGGGAGGAATACGCCGATTTTTGGGCGATGCAGTGGGCCGATATTCTACGTGTGGATCGGGAGTTGATTCAACCGGTCGGTACAATTGCGATGACCCGATGGTTAAGGGAACAGTTTCTGCAGAATCGGCCCTATGACGAGTTTGTACGGGAGATACTAACGGTGACCGGCAGCACACAAAGTCAAAGTCCGGCGGCGTTTTATCTTGTTCATAATAATTCGGAAAAGCTTGCGCGAAGTGTGAGCCAGGTGTTTTTGGGTGTTCGAATTGAATGCGCGCAATGTCATCACCATCCGTTTGAAAAATGGGGACAGCAGGATTATTATGCGTTTGCTGGATTTTTCACAGGCATCACCCAAAAAAAGGTTGCCGGCCAGGGCATCAAAATTGTCAATGGCGCCGGCAAATCATTGATCCACCCGCGAACGGGAGAGTCGGTGCCGGTGGCAGGTCTGGGAGCGGAGCAGGCAGAAGTCGACGCGGGCAGGACATGGCGCCCTGCGCTGGCACAGTGGATGACGGCAAAAGACAATCCTTTCATGGCAAGGATGTTTGTTAATCGTCTATGGGCCCATTACTTTGGACACGGGCTGGCAAATCCCATTGATGACATGCGCAGCACGAATCCGGCCTCGAATGAGCCTCTGTTAGAGATGCTGGCCCAGCGGTTTATTGACGAAGGGTACGATATAAAAGGTATCACGGCGTTGTTGCTCAATAGCCGGGCGTATCAACTCAGTTCGCGGGTCCATGAAGGTAACTACCTTGACGAACAAAATTTCTCTCATGCTGCATGGAAAGCGATGCCGGCGGAGGTGCTGTTGGACGCGATTAGCCAGGTAACGGGGGTGCAAGAGGAATTTAACGGGTGGCCTGCAGGGTATCGGGCGATTGAAATATGGGATAATCGGATGCCGAATTATTTTTTTAAGATATTTGGTAAACCCCAGCGGGTAAGTGTTTGCGAATGTGAAAGGGGTACCGAACCAAGTATTGCCCAGGCCCTGCACTTGATGAACGCGCCGGAATCGATGGTCAAAATCCGGCATCGGTTTGGGGCGGCGCGTCAGTTGTCGCAATCAGCACAGACCGAGCAGGAAATTGTGGAGGAATTGTTTTTGAAGGCGTTGTCCCGGTATCCTAAGGCTGAAGAGGCAGAGGCGATGGCTGCAGTGTTCCAGCTCGAAGGTGTTGACCGTCGCACAGCCGTGGAAGATGTGTTGTGGGTGCTGCTCAATACGCGGGAATTTGTATTCAACCATTAGCATTATTTTAGGTTTCAGAATGGAGATAAACGATGTTTAACATTCCATTAAAACAACAGACTACTTACTGTGATCAGATTACCCGCCGCGATGCTTTGACGGTTGGGGCGACTGGTTTGCTGGGCGGCCTGGCGTTGCCTGAGGTGTTGCAAATGCAGGCGTTGGCTGGCAGTGGCCGCGCCGCGAAGGTGAAATCCTGCATTTTTATCATGCTCGAAGGCGGACCAAGTCATATTGATATGTGGGATCTAAAACCAGACGCGCCCACAGAAATCCGAGGTCCGTTTAATCCAATTTCCACGAGTGTGCCGGGGATCCAGATAAGCGAGATTTTGCCGCAGTGTTCTAAAATCGTGGACCGATTTTCGATTCTTCGCAGTCATAGTCACGGTGACAATGCCCATCAAACCGGCCGCCACTGGGTGCTGACTGGCTACAAACCCAATTTCCCGGACGGACAGGCCAAGGGGATTCCTTTTAATGAACACTATCCGTCGATTGGTTCGATTGTTTCCAGAGAATTGGGGCATCGAGGTGCGATACCACCGTATATCGAGGTGCCGGAACCGTTGGGACCTGGAGGTCCCGGATTCTTCGGTCCCCGTTATGCTCCCTTTACCATCGAGACGGATCCGGTGGAACCGACGTTTGCGGTGAGAGACCTGAAGGTGACGCGGGGCATCGACGAAACGCGCTTTCAAAGGCGTCGTGACCTTTTGCAACAGGCAAATGAACTGGGTGCCGGGGGAGCCGGCGTTGGGAAAGCTAAAACCATGGACACCTATTATGAGAAAGCACTCGCTATGGTTACCAGCCCGGCGGCACGGCGTGGATTTAACATTCAGGAGGAACCGGCGCGGGTTCGCGATCGTTATGGAATGACGTCGATCGGGCAGTGTACGTTGCTGGCAAGGAGGTTGGTCGAAGCGGGCACACGATTTATTGGTGTGTCTCATGGTAGTTGGGATACGCATTTTGACAATTTTACAAGCCATCGCAAAGCGTTGGTTCCCCCGACGGATCAGGCGTTCAGTGCGTTAATCGAGGATCTGGAGGATCGCGGCCTTTTGGATGAAACGCTCGTGGTCATGATGGGGGAGATGGGGAGGACGCCTCGGATCAACAAGGATGCCGGACGGGACCATTGGTCCATGTGTCAAACCGTGATTATGGCAGGGGGCGGTATCAGAAAAGGTGCGGTGGTGGGTGCCAGCGATAAGACCGCCAGTTATCCCACAACAACGCCGTATGGAATACAGGATTTGTTGTTTACCATATTTGACCAAATGGGTATCAATCCACGGCAAGTCTTTCCCGATACGCTGGGTCGCCCTGTTCCGCTGGTTAACGGAGGAAAGAAGATTGAAGCGCTGCTTGCATAGTGGCGATCCATTTGGTTCGGCGAAGGAATGGATCCACAGGAGAATAGGTAAAGCACCGGGAAGTTGAGGTCGGGCCGCGGTGGCCCGGGAAATCGAAGAAACTTAAATGAAATGCGCCATATTAAAATCGAAATTTCCATTGCCATGGGGGGTCGTTCTGGTCGTGGCCTGCTGGACGGGTCTGACTACGGCACAGTCGCCCGATCTGGGTTATGTGTTTCCACCCTTTGTAGAACGGGGAAAGTCGACGGAGGTTGCACTGGGTGGGTATGACTTTACGCCGGATATGCAGTTTCTAGTGCATGGCGATGAAATTGCACTGGAGACCGACGGGGGGGTGGGACGGTTTCTCCTGCCGCCCCGGCCTTACTGGGAGGGGCCGCGCGTTTTTAGCAATGCTCTGCCCATACCACGCGAAGTTCAGGCCATCGTGACGCCTGCCGCGGAAGGCTCAAGTGAGGTCGTTTACTGGCAGGTTGCCAATGCAAACGGAATATCAAAAACGGCACTGTTTCATGTGAGCGATCAGCGTGAAATTCTGGAACAGCGTTTTCGCGACCGGAGCATGAATCTGGATCGGCTTCCCGTGGGAGTTTCCGGACGACTGTCACGATTGACGGAAAAGGATGGCTATACATTCACGGCAGATAAAACGGGGGTTGTTGAGCTGGATGTCTGGGCTCGAAGGGTCGGCAGCAATGTAAATATCGCCGTTCAGGTTTACGATGGAGGAAGCGTCAAAATTGTCGACCTGGTGGATACGATTGGCCGGGATTTGAAAGTGGCGTTTCCTGTTGAAAAAGGGAAGTCTTATGAATTCCATTTACACGATGCGGACTTCCGCGGAGCAGCACAGTTCGTTTACCGCGTCCTGGTTAAATATAAAGATCCGTCGGATGGTTTACCTGCGAATCACAAAAGACTGGGGCTGACCGAGACGGTCAAAACTCCCATTCCGGTTCGGGCGGGCGTTCAATACAAAATTGCAGCGTTGAGTCAGGCCCTGGGCGGTGATTTGGATTTGCAGTTATCTCTGGTGGACCGTGAAGGAAATGTGGTTGCGGAAAACGATGATACGTCTGGTAATACGTTGGACGCAGTCGTGGTGTATTCGCCGAAAGAGGACGGCACGGTGACGGCAGTGATTACCGGGTCGCTGCTTAGCGGGGTCGAAGGTCACCATGTTTATGAATTACAGATCTCGGAGGTACAGCGGGGATACGAATTGACGGTGCCACAGTTTACCACCGCGGCACTGGGTCAGAAGATGAGTATCGCCGTTGGACTGACGCGTTACGGAGGGTTTTCCGAGGAGGTCCAGCTCAGTGTAATTGGGCTTCCTGCCGGAATCACGCTGGTTGATGGTGCCAGTATTGGAGCTGGTAAGAACAAGGGGACACTTCAACTCGAGGTCGCGGATGACGCGGCCGTTCAGGGGAATGTCGTCCGGATTGTGGGGGACTCGGTTCCCGATGAAGCCGGGCAGCGTGAATCGCTTAAGGTGGTAGCCACCGCCGCAGGCGCGGGTAGTCTGGTGGTAACCGATCCTGCATTCAAACCAACGTCAGATATTGTATTGGGTGTTACGATGACGCCACCTTTTAGTGTGCATGTCGTCGACAAAGACAGACAGCGTGTGGTACATCGGGGAAGCACCTATCCCGCACCGCTGCAAGTGAACCGCAATGAGGGATATGAAGGTGTCATTCGGGTTATGATGAAGGCGCAGCAGTCCCGACACCGGATGGGGATGGAAGGGCCTGTTGTGGAGGTGCCCCCGGACGCGGTTGATGTTTTGTTTCCCTGTTTTATGCCCGAATGGCTGACGACGGATCGGACGTCCCGAATGGTCGTGCTTGCGTATGGGGAAATGCCGGACCCGGCGGGGCGCATCCGGCATGTTGCGGTGGCCGCGGATGCGAGAATTACAATGATCCTTGAAGGGGCATTGCTGAAAGTGGGGGAATTGCATCAGGAAATGCAGACACGGGCCGGAGATGCTTTTGAGATTCCGGTCGAAATATTTCGATCCAGTAAACTGCAGACGCCGATCTTGATTGATTTGGAGTTGAGTCAGGACCTGGCAGGTTTGATTCAATGCGATCCGATAATGTTGCCGGTGGGTGAATCGAAGGTGGTGTTAAAGGTAAAATCTCTAAAGGATGAACGATTACAGGGCGTGATTCCCATTACCGTTCGTGCGACGACGATGCAGGATGGGATGTGGAAGGTTAAGTCGATTCGTGATCTGCAAATTCTGTTTGAATAGGGCGATAACCGATCTAATCGAATTATGCTGAGGTTGTGTTCGTATAGACGAAGTGGTCGTCGTTGATCGTGGATTCGCCATCCCATCGGTAGCCAACCAGGATTCCATCTTTGGCAACGCTGTAATCGAGACAGGCTACGTTGGGTGTGAGTCGTGAAGGGGTTGGATCTGTCATCCAGTAATGACCCACAAATACCGGATCCTGGTCAAGAGCATAACCCGTAGTGGTGACCCGATCCGGTTTGGTCAGCGGGACGTCCAGGGTTGGATCGTGTGGCTGTCCCGGGGGCATCATGTATTCGGAAATCAGCTGCTGATCTCGGGCTTCGTACCATTTGATTCGAATGCGTGTGCGGCGATTGCCTTCTTTGTCCCGGTAGAAACATCCCGGTGGCAATGGCAATTCGGGCCCCTTCAGTACGGTTTCGATTGCGTGAAAGAGGGGCGTCGATGAATCGGTTGCATCGGTTAAAAACGTGGCTGTGACACCTCCGTGATCATCCAGGGCCTGTTGAACAACATTGAGTTGAACATCGTTCCAGCACGCATGGACAATTCTTAACCCGGGTAACTGCAGATGCGTCGGTAATGTTTTGAACCAATCCAGGTAAAACGAAAGCTGGGGTGAGGACAAGGCGTCAAGGGTTGCCTGGTGTTGATGCTGATTTTTAGTGGAATGAGGGCGTAAGAGATATCCTTCCGTGGGATGGGAAGTGTGATATGCCAGGGCATTGAATTCGTGGTTTCCCATGACGGCCAGTGCCGTGCCGTTGTTAACCATGGCATGGGCAATTTTCAAAGTTTCTAAAATGGCCGGACCCCGATCGATAAAATCACCAAGGTAAATAACCTGACGTCCTTGCGGGTGAGTAAACACATGATTTACTTCGGCATAGTCCATTTTCAGGAGCAGTTGCTTGAGAGGCTCAGCGTGGCCGTGAATGTCCCCAATGATGTCGTACATGCCGTTGGTCCTTGTCGCGTGGTTCGGGACATAGGTTAACCTATCCGGACGGTCGCCGCAATTTCGAATGGGCGTGTGTATTTCGATGCGTTAGTGAATCAGGGAGGCGAGTAAATTGCCGGTTCCGACGACGCGTCCGGCGGCATTTCGAGTTACGTTACTACGGGGATCATAAGAACCTTGGTATTTCCCCTGGGCGTCGCGGGCGGCCTGCTGACCGCCGGCAGTGTCGGTGATGGTGCCGATCAATTGGCCCTTGGCGTTTCTGATCTGTTGGGTAGCCATGAAATGAGTTTCGATTGTTGGGAAAGCGTGGATGTCGGATACCTGTATTATAGGATCTGTTTGCCAAGCTTCTTGTTAAAACGTGGAGATTGTGCGTACCGTTTGATTAAATAATATACAAAGGCCGCGAAAAGCTCCCTCTGCAGCGTGCATGATCTCGGACGGAATTAATATCGGATTTTATTTTAATTTGATCCGGACAACCCCGCATCTCATTCTCTTACCTATTGAAAAGCGTCTCATTCTGAGGGCTTAGGAATGGTTGAAGCAAAAAATGCGGCAACCCTGTTTTTCGAGAAGGTAGGTAGAGATGATGTTTCCCAAGATACAGGTGCAGAAGAAAATTCATGTTGGTGGACTTTCCGTATTCCCCTTAGTGACTAAAAAGCAGTTAATGACGAAGGTCAAATCGGGCATGACGATGATTGCCAAGGGGAAGGTTTGCGTTGAGGAAGTGGATGAATCAGGACATGTTCCCACGTTGTTTGTTAGAAATTCAGGTAATTATCATGTGTTGTTTTTGGAGGGTGATCAGTTAGTAGGCGCCAAACAAAACAGGATATGTAATTCTTCACTGTTGATTGCGCCGCAATCCCACGCCCGGATTCCCGTTTCTTGTGTGGAACGGGGTCGGTGGCATCATAATTCCAAGTCGTTTTCCCCGTCACCGAATGCGGCAACGCCTTCGATGCGAAGTGTATTAAAGGCAGCAAAGTTGCAGCCGCCGGTCGGAAGGGTGGAGGATGGACACCAGGTTCCGCAACAGAATGTGCATCAAGCAGACCAGGGGAAAGTCTGGGCCGAAGTGGATCGCATGGAGACCGTGCATTGTTCGGCCAGTCAGACGAACTCGATGGATGAAGTATTTGCGCATAAGCGGCAGCAGCTCACTGAATATCGTAAGGCGATGTCTTATGTCCCGGGGGCCATGGGATGGGTCATTGCCATTGGTGGATCCATACGCACGGTGGATTTGTTTGGTAAAAGGAGTCTCTGCAAAAAGGCGTGGACCCGTATTTTGCGCGGTAGTGCGCTGGAAGCGATGGCATCGAGTGGTAAATGTAACGTTGATCCGGAGGCCGTGGGTAATATGATGCAGGAGCTACAGAATTTGTCATGGAAATCGGTTAACGCGGTTTCTGCCGGTGAGGAGTATGTCGCAGTTGACAAGAAAAGGATTGGCTCGAGTTTGATGCTTGACCGTCAGTTGGTGCATCTGAGCGTGGTTGTTTAATCGGTTGCGGTGCGGTTTGCGTTGGGCGTTGATTGCAAGTGCCTGGTTAGTGATCAGTGGTCGGTAAAAAGTCTGTCGATTGATGGCAAAGAACGAAACGGTGATCGTTTGGATCGAATGGTGTTTGAAATTTTCCTGCGATCTCCTGTCGTTCTAAAATGGTATGTCGTTTTCGCTGCCGATCCCTGCCAGGGCTTCATCGCCTGAACTTGATTTCGCACCCGATTGAGTTTGCGATTTCGATCCAACAAAGCTGAATTGCTCGCCGCGAACCTTTAGTTTTGAGAAAGTCTTCTCGTCTTTTTCCCATCGTTCCAGCTGCAATTTACCCTCAATCAAAATGGGCGAGCCCTTACTGAAGTACTCAGCGATTACCTCGGCCTTGCGGTTCCAGAACGTCACGTCAATATACTGTACCTGCTCCTTCCATTCGCCACCTTTGGACAGGCGGCGCTCGTTGACCGCCAATCCGACATCGACTACGGAATGCCCGCCACTGGTGGTTCGTAATTCAATGTCTTGGGTTAGACGCCCCATCAATATCACCCGATTGAAGCTCGACATGATCTGGTTCTCCTGCATGAAATGTGATTATTCTGCATGTAAGAGAATCAGGGTGTGATTGTATCCGAAAAAAAATGATAGCCTTTTGGGTAATGTCACACGGGGGACAGTCGGGTCGCTGGGCCTGGCCGTGATCGAACGAACTCGGCACCGGAAGCGGTTCTCTAGGGATCTTCGGGTACGTCTTTCCGTAGTTGTTCAATTGCTTTGATATATCGGTCATGAGCGGTTGAACGAGGAATATCGTATTGGATAGCTATCTCGTGAAAGGTCATTCCCAAAAACAGATGGGCGTTGACTATGTCGCGTAGTGTCTGATCGAGTTCGTCGAGACTTTGGATCGCTATCTGGATCGTTTCTTTGAAAATGAGTGCAGTCTCCGGATCGGTAATGTCTTCGATTTCTCCATCGAGTAGAACCCCTGAGGCTGGACGATGCGTTTTCATCTCATCCAACAGAATCCAGCGGAAATGATTACAAGCGGTTGCAAAAAAGTGTTGGCGGTTGGAAATTTGTTCGTTTACCAGACGGATGCAGAGCCGCTCATAAATGTTGCTAATCAGCGCGTCCGGGTCGGTAACCAGGGGGTTGGGCAAGGCATGCAGGACCCGGCTTGCGGTTTCGCGTAATTGTTTTATGACGGCAGAGAACAACAGGTCATTGGATTCGGGATCACCAGAACTCGCCTGTTGAATCAGCAGCGTAATCGAACCAAACCCCTTTCTGCGTTCAGGTTGGAGTTGTTCAATAACCGAGTCAAAGGGTGATGGTTCTGACATGGATTACAGCCACGGTTTGGTTTAGTAAGGCAAAATAACCATTTTAATCGACTTTAAAGGCGTTAGCCCCTGATTCATTTCGCGGCAGATATAATCGACCATGGTCCGCAGGCAGATATCGGGATCCATGCCGGCATTTCCGGTACCCAGCAGAGGGAAAGCCATGGTGGTCAGTCCTAATGACTGGGCATGGTGAAAGCAATCATCAAGGATGCCGCGGATCAGGTCGGGCGTGGGAGCAAACAACGTTCGTTTCTTATCACGACGGAAACGCCGACGCATTCCGGCTTCGATCGGTTCCGCAATCGTAATTGCGTGAAAAATAAACCGCTGTGGTAGTTGTCCCGTTCCGGACAGCACCACGCGGCCCGGCATGACCGGAGCGAGGTGTTGCGTCTGCGTTATGTATTCATCTCCTGCAGCTTGTTTTATTCTCAACGCGACACCTCCCAACATTGACAATTCACTATCGTCACTACTTACCAGGACTTCGCAATCGGCGGCATCTTCGAGAATGTCACCTACGATCAGCTGCAATCGGCGTCCGCCCTCAAAATGATGGTCGGAGTCGATCCCCCAAAAAGGTGCCGCTGGGCTCCTGGGGGGTGCACTCATTGTCGGTGAATCAAGGTGAGCGGATGCGGGCGCGGATGGCGGTTCATATGAAGCGGAATCGAAGTTGTCAGATTCTCTGTCAGGTCTTGACTGCGGAGCCATCGAAAAGAAGGAAACTTGAGCATTTGGCTCGGGTGGTTGCAAGTGACGGTGATCCTCGCGGACGCCGTATCGAGCGCAAACAGGCTCCAGTAGAGTGTGAATGTCATGGAAAGATTCAAATCGATCACGGGCGCGCTTAGCCATGCAGCGTTCAATGATCGTCGCGAGCGGTTTGGGAAGATCAGGGTTTCTGGCATCCGGGGCTTCCAATACCTGATACCGAAGTTTGCCAACAACATCGATCCAGTCCTTGCCGGTAAACGGAGTGGATCCTGTTAACAGATGGTAAAAGGTCGCTCCAAAACTATAGATGTCGTTTCGGATGTCAGCTAACGCCGAATCAAAACTTTGCTCAGGTGACATATAATGGGGTGTCCCTAGAACCTCTCCTGAACGGGTGAGGCGGATGGCCGTGGTCCCTTCTGTCTGTCCTGCAATGGTGGTGGCGATGCCAAAATCGAGCAATTTCATGGAATGATCTTCGGTGGCAACGATCAGGTTGGCCGGCTTAATATCACGGTGGACAATTCCCTGGTCGCTTGCGGCAATCATAGCGGAGCAAACCTGCTGCATCCAAATTGCGGCAGGACCGAGACGGTGAGGGGAACCTTGGTTTTCGGTGATCAAATCACTCAAATAGGTGCCATCAATATATTCCATGACAATGGCAGCCTTGGTATGAAGTTGACTGTGTCCTTTGAAGAAACCGAGTTGTCGTACAATATGGGGTGACTTCAGTTGTTGCAGTAGTTTTGACTCTCGTTCAAAGCGTGGCAGGGATTCGCCGGGATTAATAATCTTTATCGCAACCTGGATTTGTTGTTCCCGATCCAACGCTAAATAGACGCGTGATGTCGCGCCGGATCCAATTTCTCCGAGATGCGCATAGCGATCAGGGATCCAGTCCGGAAAGATGCTGTCGGAATTCAGATGTTGTAACCGGCGGAGAATCGGCGCGATGTGTTCAAGCCGAATAACCGGGCCTTCCGTATCCGCATTGTGACGTTCCATTAAGGCCAGAATGATCTCCTGGTCCGGATCACGGGATTCCTGAAACAGGGCAACCAGTGCGGGTATGATCGCGTCGATGTCGGGATCGTCATTACCAGGGGTGTTTGTCATCGAGGCATTGTAGCACAGCGGTTCGAAACCAGACTAAGTAAATCCCCATATCCGGCTGTCAGTCGAGTGTCTCAATATCCCAGGGCAGAAAGAGCCTGGAAAACAGCCGTTGCGAATTCCGCCGTATCTACATGTTCACTGTTGCACATCAAAACCACCCCCGTGCCGGTCTTCATGTCCATAGAAAGCCGCGTTTTTGTCTTTTCCTGACTGCCGCTGTGACCGACGGTTTCACGACCGGCAATCGTTTGCAAACGGAACCCAAGTCCGTAGGTTGTGATTTTTCCCGTCGTGGTTGAATTAGGTTGCCACATTAATCGTTCGGTTTCGGGTCGCACCAGTTGGTGTTGCATCAACCCCTGGGCAAATTTAGCCAGATCATCGATATTGGAAATAAATCCACCGCCGCCCAGTTTCCAGCTTACGTCGGTATTGGTGGATTGCACGATTGAACCGTCCTTTTGCTGCAGACGGTAGCCGATAGTACGATGGGGAATCACTTTCCATTGAAAATCGGGTTGGAGCGTTTGCATCCCCAGTGGTTTTGCGATGGTGCGGTGAACCCGTTTATGAAATCGCTGCCCGCCAATCTTTTCCGCGATGGCACTCAACAGGATATATCCCCGTGTGGAATATGCATATTCGGACGCGGGAGGATGAAGCAATGGTGATTGATTGAAGTCGTTCAGTGCGTGTTGAACGCTGCGATAAGGATGGGGTCTTAAATAGCTCCGGTCCGTCCCTCTTACGACACCGTTTGTATAGTGCACAATCCCGCCCTGATGGCACAGTAACTGCCGGATCGTTATGGGGAACGACTGGAGGCCATCAATTTTCTGTAGAGGGTAGTCCTTGAGAATGGAATGAATGTCCTGATCAAGATCCAGTAATCCCTGTTCGGCGAGTTGCAGGATCGTAATCGCGGTCAGGGATTTGGAAATGGAGGCCCAACGGAACATGGTGTTGCGGGTCACGGGAAGTTGGTTTTCCCGGTCAGACAGGCCATAGGGTTTGATATAGGCAATCTGATGGTTCAGTAAGATCCCGACGGCCGCACCAATCGCCTGCTGACGATGCATTTCCTGATGAACCGCCTGATCGACCGCTTGTTCCAGTCGATTCGCCTCCTGGGAAAAGGTGGAACGCCCCATGGTTAAAAGAAGCATGATCAAGGCAATCCGCATTTTGGATAGGCAGTAGAATCGATATTCATTCATAGGGCGGTCTCCTTAATTGGTGAGCATCGTTCTGTGGGGTTTTACGGTCCTTTCGGTCTCGTCACCCCGATCTCCCTGCTGAGTCATCCATGACTGGAGTCTGCGGTTCATTTTTGCAATCTGTCTGGAATATAGCGGATCGTCAGCCAGGTTGATCCTTTCAAACGGATCCTCCAGAAGATCATAGAACTCGATCCGTGGTCGCTGGACATAACCCTGCACGACGGATTTTGCCTGCGGATCGTTTTTGGCGGCGGCAACCCAGCTTTTCCAGTAACCACCGCCATCGCCCTGTGTCAGCGTATTCTGAAAGGCGATTTTATGGTTGAGATTGAGGATGAGTTTATAACGATCACTACGGATTGACCTGACAGGATAAGATTCCGAACCGTGGATGATTCCACGGGTTGTATGAACTCCGAATACGAACTCATTGTGTTTTTCGGATCCCCGCTGAATAACGTGACTGAAGCTACGTCCGTCAAAGTCGGCCTTAACATCGATTTTACAAAGATCCAACAGCGTTGGTAAAACATCGACGTATTGAACGAGCGCATCGGACTGCGATCCCCCGGCAATTTGATGGGGCCACCTCATAATCAAACCGACGTGGAGGCCGACTTCGTAACAGGTCCATTTTCCATAGGGAAACTGGGCGCCCTGTTCACTGGTGTAGATAAAAATCGTATCGTCCCGTTTTCCCGCGGCACGCAATTGCTCATCGACCTCGCCCAGTTCGCGATCGAAATCCGTGATTTCCGCATAATATTTCACCATGGCTGCGCGGGTTTGCTCATTGTCAAACAAATAGGGAGGAACTTTAATCTTCTGTTTGTCATATTGTCCGGGATCACCTTCGGACCAGGGCAGATGGGGACTATTGGACGCGTAAACAAGAAAGAACGGATCGTCGCCGGAAAGAAACGTCCCCAGATTATTTTTGGTAACGGTTGTGAAAGGAAAACTGTCCCTCGGCCCGAAGTGTTTTTTTCCACAAAGCCCGACATCATAGCCTGCCTCGCGGAAATAGTGTACCAGACTTCGGGTGCCTGGTTTCACACTACTATGATTTGGAAAAGCGCCACTTCGTACTGGAAAGATTCCCGTATAAAGCTGTTGCCGCGTAGGTGCACACATCGCCGTGGAAGTAAACGCGCGATTGAATTTGAGGCCGTCCGCGGCGAGGCGATCAATGTTGGGTGTGTTGATGACTGTATTGCCGTAACACCCGGCATCAAACCACGTCTGATCATCGGCAATAACGATCACGACATTGGGCCGGCCGAGGGCAGAACCGTTCTGAAACCATATCATTAGCAACAATGTCAGCCCGCTGACGAACGATCTGAAGGGTAAATATGCCATCTAATTTTCTCGAAAGTACGCCCATTTGGGCATCTTGTCATGTACTGCTTGTAACTCAGTCATCACGGCCGTGGTTTTCCTGGTGAACTGGGACAACGGGTGTTTTTCATTGACATCGTTATTGATATCGTAAAAGCGACCATCGCCGTATAACTTGTAGCGTTGGTTACGCACGAAGGTTCCGGCCGTCTTGGCCTGAATCATACTGTTTTGTTTTTTGATGGCAGCAGATTCCTTAGTTTGATCTCCGGGTTTCTTCGGAAACCCATTTCGGATGTAGTGACAGTAGACCCATTGTCGACCGGAATCGCCCTTTCCCGTGAAAACAGGCCTTAGCGAATGCCCATCGGTTTCGAGGTTATTCAGGGACAGGCCGGCTACGTCACAAAGCGTGGGCAACAGATCTGTGAAATCGACTAATTGGGACTGGGTGCCCCGCTGCTGAAACTGGGCGGGCCAGTGTGCCACCATGGCGACGTGGGTTCCATTGTCAGGCAGGGATGCTTTGCCCCCCTTGATTTGTCGGCCCTTCATCTCGGAAGTAATGTTGATTGCACATCCGTTATCACAAGTAAAGATCAGTAATGTATTATCCAGTTGGCTGGAGTCTCGAAGTGCCGTCACAATGCGGCCGACCAGGGTATCTAGGTAACTGACCATATCCGGAAAATACTCTTCACCACCGGCACGCCCATCATATTTTCCATCGGGGGTTCTCGAACCTCCAGGTTTGGAATCGGGCGTTGGTACAAAGGGCCAGTGAGGCAACGTCATCGGGAAGTAGAGCAGAAACGGTTCCCTCGATTTCGCCGATATAAAATCGCAGGCGAAATCCGTCATGATATCCGGTCCAAAGGCATCCTCTAGCCCACTCAGTAATTGTCCGTTGCGGGAAATTCGGGGATTCCAGTACCGAGAATCCCGTCCATCCAGATGCCAGAGACAATGGGTATCAAATCCAAACTGCTGTACCGTATGGGCATCTCCGCTGAGCTGCCATTTTCCGCAGATCCCGGTTCGGTACCCGGCATCACGCAGGTGATTAGCAAAGGTCTTTTCTGTGATAGGCAATTGGCCAAACTTGATGTAATTGCGGAAATTATAGAGCCCGGTCATGATCTGGACTCGCGATGGAGTGCAGATGGGCGTCGAATAGCAGTGTTTAAAATACATCCCCGATTTGGCCAGTTGGTTCAAATGCGGCGTTGAGTAGGTTTTGGACCCGTAAACGGAGACCCCTTCGTAGCCCATGTCATCACACATAATCAGCACGATATTGGGACGTGAGTCGTTACCCCGTGCCTGCTCCATGCATACACCATGCAGCGCGAGCGCCATTGTATTAAGAATACAAAAACAACCAATCCTCGATTTCATTCGCTCAATTCCTTTCCATGCATTCCGGAGATCTCTCAATCCCCGATTTTGATAAAATGAAGTCCGTCGGAGTTTGCGGCGGCGCGGGACATTCCGTCTGTATTGAACTGCATCGTGATGCGGCCTTTGAAGTCAATTCCGATGATTCCACCCCGGACCTGGTAATCATCATGGTGCAAAATCTCATGGACTGCTTTTTCCATTTTTTGGTTTTTATACATCATTCTGGCGGTTACATCATAAGCGACCGCGTTGCGAATGAAGTCCTCGCCAATCCCCGTGCACGAGATACCACACGTGCGATTATCCGCATAGGTCCCCGCGCCGACAATGGGAGAGTCTCCAATGCGTCCGTATTTCTTATTAACCAGGCCACCGGTCGATGTGCCGGCCGCAAGATTGCCATGACGATCCAGTGCCACGCAGCCGACCGTTCCCATACGGTCGGCTGCCGAGAGACGTTCCTTTTGCTGAGAGCGTTTCAGGCGTTCTCTCTGGTGTTCCGTTTGGAAATAGTCGTTAGTGACAATCTCGATCATGGGATGATCTAAGGCAGCCGCAAATTGATCGGCGCCGTCGGTGGCCAGCAGAACGTGACGCGTCTCGGTCATGACTAATCGAGCTAACGAAATGGGATTTCGAACGGTTGAAACACCGCCGGCGGCACCGCAGGCCCGGGTCTTACCGTCCATGATGGAGGCGTCCAGTTCATTGTGCCCCCGGGCATTTAAGACCGCGCCTTTTCCAGCATTGAATAAAGGCGAGTCCTCCAGCATCCGGATCACCAACTCAACGGCATCCAGACTGGAACCTCCTTCAGCGAGGATTTGCGTTCCTTTGGTAAGCGCCTTTTCCAGTACTTGTTCGCGATTTTGGATGACCTCCGCGTCCTTGGTGGCGCTGCCTGCGCCTCCATGAATCACGATGGCATACTGGTGGTCATTGTCGGTTCCCATCGTTACTCCCGTGGAAAAGAACCCCGTAAAAATTATCGCCATCAGGGTGCGCAAATATCTCAAAATTAATGTTCCTCGTTGTGGATTCAATCACACAGGGTGCAATCCCGGAATCGGCATTGCCTGATTGAATTGGATTGGCGCCCATCAATAGGCGCGGGAAACTTTTTCTACCTGCTTAATCACCCGCATAATATTTCCACTCATAATTTTGTCAATATCCCGTCTTGAATATCCACGGTTCAGCAGAACCTGAGTGATCCGTGGATAGGTTGACACATCTTCCAGTTGGGATGGAAGTCGGGAAACGCCGTCGAAATCAGAACCGATTCCGACGTGATCAATACCGGCGGTGCGAACGATGTGGTCTATATGATCGACGACATCGTAGATCGTGCCGCGGGGATAGGGGTTGGCAGCACGCCAGCGTTTCACCGCAGCGTCATAGGCGTCGTCATCCGCGTGTTTTTTTCGCAATTCGCGTGATACATCGAACATGGTGGACATGATCTCGGCGGCACGCGGATCGACGAATCCGGAAAAGAAATTGACCATCACGACGCCGCCGTTGTCCGGAATGATCTTCAAAATCGAATCGGGTACGTTGCGAACATGGTTGGCGACCGACCGCGCGGAGGAATGCGAGAACATGACCGGGGCGCGACTGACCCGGATTGCGTCCGCCATGGTAGCTTCCGATACATGTGATAAATCTACGATCATCCCTAACCGATTCATCTCGCGGACAATTTCTTCACCAAAAACACTGAGGCCCTCGTGTTTGGATTGATCGGTAGCGGAATCTGCCCATGACAGGGTGTCGGAGTGGGTCAGGGTCATATACCGTGCACCCAGGCCAAACAGTCGACGTAGATTACCGATGGAATCTTCAATTGAATGCCCGCCTTCCACGCCGATGAGCGAGGCAATCTTTCCTGAACGACGTGCGTTTACTATGTCCTGAAAACTCAATGCAAGCTCGAAGGTCTCAGGGTATCGTTCGACCATGGCATGCACAATTTCAATTTGTTCAAGCGTTTGTAGCAGTGCTTCGCCCCGATAAGCGGTATCGGCGGGGACATAGACAGACCAATACTGAGCCCCCACATTGCCGATGCGTAATCGACCAATATCTGTGTGAATAGAGGGCTGAGGTTTGGAGATATCCAGTTTCTCAAACGAGGAAGAGGCATTTTTCCTGAGGGTGTATGGCAGATCGTTATGCCCGTCAAATACAAAGGTTGACTGATGGATACGGTGGGCCCTGGTGGTGACCTGGACGGGACCGTCCTGAAAGCCAGATGCGGTTACCGTTAGCAACAGGAAAATGTAGGGCGTGGCTAGTTTCAGCATAATAAAACGTTCCGGTTTTGATGGGATACTGAACAGAGGCCGAGGTTAAATTCCGGTTGGCATCCGCAATAACGCTTGATTATAACGTCGAATGGAGGCCCGTGGGGTTGGCGCGGGGCATATTTTTAGAGCGTTGTGTCGACCGCAGAGGGATGCACAAAGATTGTCGCGGGCTGCTAAAAACTGATAGGCCAGCCACAGGAAATTTGGTACGATAGAACGTAATTGCCGTTCTTTTGATTTTATTTTTAAGGGTTTGCTTCATGCCGTTTGATTTTTCCTGTCCGGAGTGTGGTTTCACAATGGAGGTTGATAATTCAGCCGCGGGTGAATTGTGTACCTGTTCTCAATGTGATGCGGAAGTTACGATTGTCCGGGGCACCGTGGTGGAGACGGATGCCGGCGAAGAGCCGCAACTTGATAAGGAGAATGGCAGACAAGCCGTCACTGGCGCGGACACAGCCGAGCAGGAGATCAATCCGGCAATCGCGTTTATGGTGCGGCTGTTTGTGATTGGAATCCTGATAGGCAGCATCACAGGTGGAGGCTACGCAATCTATTATGGTTTTACCGTCCCCTTGGTGGGTTGGACTTACCGCGGCTATGTAAACATCGATGATGTGGACCAAAGTTTGACAGAATATCAGCTTCAGCTTATTGAAGACGCGAAGCAGAACAAGGGTCCCCCGGACTATTCGCATTTAAAGGTGGATTTACCACCGCCGACAGAAGAGGAAATCAACATGGGAATGGGGGACGACCCCAGTCAATTCCAAGGTGGCCTGGGTGCTGGAGGTGGCGATCAGGGGGGATCAGGATCGCGGGATGGTTTTGACCCGGAGGCAATTTTCACGCGGCTTGATGAGAACGGGGATGGGCAGCTGGAAGGTGACGAAATCAGCGATCGTCTTTCGGAGCGAATGGAGCAAACCGATAGCAATAGCGATGGTAAAATTTCCCGCGAGGAATTTTTGGAGGCAATTCGTCGGCGTTTGCAGGGTAATCGTGGCGGCGATAACTCCGGCATCCCTCAGCCTTAACGTAATTTGAATCCATTTTGGAAATATTTAATAATGGCGTGGTTAGGTTATCCCGCCTTCGGTCCGAGATAATCAATACAACCAATAGGTGCACATGATGAGTGATCAGGAAAATAGTGACGGTGCAGCACAAGACATCGATAAGCCTCAGCGATTTTGGACAGCGGATCGTGTCGTGATTTATCTGCTACTGATCGTCGCCGTGGTCGCAGGGTTAAATGATTACCGAGTGCGTACGGGTTGGGAATCCGATTTTGACGATTTGGATGCAGCGGTGACCGCGTATAAAAATCCGACACTGCTGAAAAGCGATGATCAATACGACCAATCACTGGTGGATACGCTTCAGTTAAATGATGGAGTGGATCAATGGCTCGAAGATAAGGGGTATACACTGGATGCAGACCGTTCAGATGCGACCGAACGAGTCTTCGTTACATCGAGCGGCCTGAGACAATTCTGGGTGGTCGTGGATTATATGCAGATGGGGCAAGACGAGACGCTCGTACGGAAAGTCACCAGCGTGAGTCGTGAGCAATATTATCTTTGGGAGGAATTGCCAGAGACAGAAGAAGGTTCGGGGCGGGGTGATCTCGCGGGATCTTCTGGTGGACCCGGGGACGCGCCGATGGCGAGTATGGGTGGTGGCGGTTCCGGAGGCGGACAAGGTGGCGGAC
Source organism: Planctomycetota bacterium (assembly GCA_036150515.1). Classification (GTDB taxonomy): domain Bacteria; phylum Planctomycetota; class Planctomycetia; order Pirellulales; family Pirellulaceae; genus UBA721. The sequence goes on along the minus strand of JAYZPA010000223.1, from coordinate 16,476 downwards.
GAAGTTTTGACCCCGAGGCATTCTTTGCCGAACGGGATGAAGATGGAGATGGCCTGCTTGCCGGAGATGAGCTTAGCGAACGCATGCGTGGGGGTTTGGAACAAACGGATACGGACAAGGACGGCGCGGTTTCTCTGGATGAATTTCTTGCAGCGATCGCCCGGATGCGGGCTTCGCGGAGTCAGGGCGGCGGGGGCGGAGGCGGTGGCGGAGGAGGCCTCACAGGCCAGGCGGGCCTGATGCAGCTACCGGACGATCCGTTTGCAGAAGGTGGTGAAGGGGAACTGGATCCAAACCTGTCAGCTGAAGAGGTCGCGGAAATCCTTAAAGCCCGGGCGGAAAAGAAAGCGGCCGAAGAAAAAGCAGCGGAAGAAAAAGCAGCGGAAAAAAAGGCAGCTAAAGAAGAAACAACGGATGATCAAACAATCGAGGAAAAACCAACAGAGTCTAGTAAGCCAGAAACGGAAGGACAAACCGGCGATGATAAATAAATCACAATTACCACGTAGGACATTTCTTAAAAGCGGTGTAGCTACATCGGCCGCACTAGCCGCAACCCCCTATTTTAGTTCGCAGCCGAAGGCGTTTGCGAATCAAGGTGCTGCGGATCGGCCTAATATTGGTTGTATTGGGGTGGGAAGTATGGGCAGTGGGGATGCACGTGGCCATGCGAATTTTGGGAATATTGTCGCTGTATGTGATGTGGACGAGCGTCATGCACTACGTGCGAAGAATGATGGTAACATCGGGCGCGGCAAAGCAGATCATTACGAGGATTATCGACGTGTCCTGGACCGCAACGATATTGATGTCGTTAGTGTCGTCACACCGGATCATTGGCACATTAAGATTGCCGTCGAAGCCCTGGAGGCAGGCAAACATGTATTTTGCCAGAAACCGCTTACGTTAACTCTGGAAGAAAACCGGTTGATCCGTCGGGCCTGTAAAAAACATCCTGAACTGGCGTTTATGGTGGGGACACAGCAGCGAAGTGATCGCAATAAGTTTTTGCGAGCGGTGAATATGGTGCGTAAAGGCTTGCTGGGGGATATCAAAAAAGTGACGGTTGGGATTAATGGTTCACCAACCGGCGGACCGTTTCCGGTCGCCGACGTCCCAAGCCAACTGAACTGGGACATGTGGCAGGGCCAGGCGCCCGTGGAAGAATATCGTCAACGACGATGCCATTACGAATTTCGCTGGTGGTATGAGTACTCGGGTGGTAAATTCACCGACTGGGGCGCCCATCACGTGGATATTGCAATGTGGGCACTGAATCGCAATGGTGAAAATCAGGGTCCCGTTGAAGTCGATGGAACGCGATGTGAACATCCGGTGGATTATAAAGACGGCTGGGCACAGGTAAAGGATTCCTATAACACATCGCATGTGTTTTCTGTGCTTCATAAGTTTGAAGATGGTGTCGTCATGGATGTTACGAGTCATGGGGACAACGGAATTACCTTTGAGGGAACGAAGGGACGAATATTCGTAAATCGCGGTAAAATCACCGGGACGCCTATTCAGGAGAACTGGGATAAGGACGATTACTCGGATGCCGACGTGGTGGATCTCTATAAAGGAAAACCGCACGAAGGGCATAAGAATAATTTCTATCGTTGCGTGCGTGACGGTGGTTTGACCGTATCGGATCCGTTTAGCCATGTTCAGGCGCTGGCGGCCTGTCACTTAAGTACGATAGCGGCCCGTCTGGGGAGGACGATCACCTGGGATCCAAAGAAGGAAAAGATTGTGGGTGATGAGCAGGCGGAGTCCTTTACACGGCGTGAACGTCGCAAGGGATTTGATATCCTCGAAGTTTAAATATGGGGCAAAAAAGACAACGAGCTATTGCAGTTTCCCTAATTTCATTTCAACGATCCGTTCGTTTGTTCCGTCCGCATCGCGAATGGTAAATTGAATGGTGTCGTCGATTTTGCGGCTGCGTATCTGCTTGACGAATTCATCGCGGGTATTGAGCGCTTTTGTGTCAATATGGGTGATAATCGTACCGGTGGGGATTTTCGCCTGCTCAAACGGTGAGCCCTTCAATAGAAACCGGATGACCAGGCCGCTCAACTCCGGGGGAACCGTTGCCAGGAATTCGGGACTTTGTTCCCACAGTTCTTCCACCGCGAATCCTGCCGAAGGGGTTCCAACAATACGTGGATTTTGCAATAGGTCCTCTATTGCAGACAGGGGAGCGGCGAAGGCGATTCCCTGGGGAGCGTTTTTGACCCATAACATGGCGGATTGGATACCAATGTACTGCCCCTGACTATTCACCCATGCCGCCCCGGAAGTGCCATGGGGAGACGCGGTCTGGATGTAAAACACCTCGACATACTGCGGATTGAGAAATTCGGCGGAGGCGTGAGCCTGAGTGACGGTGCCGGTGAACAACTGCCGATGTCGAAACAGTGGACTGGCAACCATGAAAACTTTGCTTCCGACGGTCACGGTACGACGCGCTGGTTGTAATGCAACATAGCCACCACTTTGCTTTGGCAATGTGAGCAGGATTACGTCATGGCCCGCATCCTTGGCATGAATCTTCGCCGTGAGCTTTTGGTTGTCCGGAAACAGTATCTCAATTCTGGCATTAGGATTGGCAACAACATGTGCCGCTGTGACCACGATTCCGGACCGATCAATCACGGCGCCGGATCCGCTAAGTCGGCCGTTGATCAGGATTTCCACCGCAGCGGCCTGGACGCGGCTGTTCACACGGTCGGGTGTCAACTCGCGACCCTGTGCAATGATTCGGCCGCAACTGGCAAAAAGAAGAAGTAGCAGGATAATCGGTCGAGGGTGGGAACGCATTGGGAAGTTACGCATTTTTCATTAGAATGAATGGAAATATAATAAAAAACAAACAGGCCGCCGAACCGGATATGGTACTCCTGTTGCAGGCGGCATACAAGAGACGGATGTGGTGCGTTGTTTTAGCTGTTCGAGTGTTTGCTTGAGTTGTGGTAGCGGTTGATCTATGAAAATACTGATGACAGGTGACCTGCACATGGGCCGGGGTTCGTCCAAGCTGCGTGAGTTACCTCCCCAAACCGCAATCGCCTGTTGGCGAGAGATTGTCATTAAGGCGATCGAGCTAGACGTCCAAGTGGTCTTGTTGAGCGGCGATGTTGTCGACAGGCAAAACCGATTTTATGAATCGCATGCACCCCTGGAGCAAGGGGTGCGGGATCTGGCATCCAATGGAATCTCGACGGTCGCGGTTGCCGGGAATCATGATTTTGACGTATTGCGAAATTTACATCAGGCAATTGAAGTAGAACAATTTCATTTGTTGGGCACGGGGGAGCGTTGGGAAAGTCTTGAATTGACACACCAGGGAGAAACGCTGAGGCTTGACGGGTGGTCATTTTCATCTCCCTATGTTCAAACCAGTCCTCTCGCAACGTATCCCGAACAGGGAGATGATGCGGACTACCATATTGGTTTGGTTCACGGAGATTTAGAAGGGGTTGGAAGTCGTTATGCACCGCTGGCACTAAAGGATCTTCAGGAAAAGAATGTGGATGGGTGGTTGCTGGGGCATATCCATAAACCCCATCTCATATCGCAGTCCAAGGGACCCTGGGTTTTATACCCTGGGTCCCCTCAGGCGCTGGATCCGGGCGAACCGGGGATTCATGGTTGTTGGATTATCGAATCCGAAAGTGATGATCAACCGGAGTTCCTGCCCCTTTCGACCGTTTGTTATGAATCGCTGGTCGTGGATATTTCTGAGTGTGAGGAAGCAGCGGACGTGCTGGGTTTTGTTTTTGCAAAGGCGAAAACAACGGCGATGGATATCAAGACACAATCCCATGCCGGCTTGCAAGCGGTGGCCCTGAGAATTGAAATAATCGGGGAATGCTCCGATCCCGCATCCGTGCGGGAAATGTTAAATGGATATGAAGAATGGGGTCCTTTACTCGACGAAACATCGGTCTGGATTGATAAACTTCAGGTAACGATTCTACCCCGGCTTGAAAAGTCAGAACTTCGACAACAGACGACCGCATTGGCACGTGCGTTTCAGTTATTGGAAGAACTGGATTCGGACAATTTAAGTCGCGATTCGGAAAAACTCTACAGTGAATTAGCAAGAAAGTGTCGTCAACAGTGTAATAAATATCGCGGTATTGACCATGCCGAGGATTTTGTCGACCGGATACTCCCAAGCCTGGTCCGATTGCAATTAAGCCGTATCGTGTCCGATTTGCGGAGGCAGCGTGATGAGTGAATCCAGCCTGCACTTCAAGTCCGTGGAGATAACGTCTGCCCGAGGCATTCGTCGTGCGGACCGATTCTCGATCGATAACCTGGCATCGGTTAACGTGATCTATGGCTCCAATGGTGTTGGAAAAAGCACAACGGGGTTGGCGTTGTATGCGATGCTGGTGCCCTCAAGACAATTTTTTGGTGACGACTGTGAAGTAGCCGGCGTCATGGAGGTCAACGGCGAATCATGGGAATTAGTCGTCACGGGAAGCCGCGGAAAAGCATCCAAACAAGGGAAGGCGGTTGATTATCCGGTCTATACCAGTTCCGATCAACTGTCACGTTATCGTTTGGCTCTGGAGGAATTAATCCAATCGGATGATGAAGAATTCGCCGCCATCATTGCCAGAGAAAGCCGGGGTGGTTTTGATCTGGATGCGGTTTCCCGCAATCATGGGTTTCAGGCGAATCCACAGGTGCCAAGACAGGAACTTGCCCGGTTGAGTGAACAGCTTCGTGAATGTATGGAACTTACATCACAGCAGCAGGATTTGACCTCAAGTGAAAAGAACATCGAATTGCTGGAAGCGAAACGACATGAGTTGAAGGAATCGCTGAGAGAGATACCCGTTCTGGATGCGATCCAGCGCAAACAGCAATACGAACGTGAATTGGTGAGTATTGAAGCGAAAATGGCTGCGTTACCCGATGTGTTGGAGCACTTGAACGGGGAGGATAGTGCAAATACTCAAAAACTCGTTGATGAAATCAGAGCGATGACCCAGTCCGCCCGGCAAATCGAAGATGAGCTGCAGGTGCTTCAGGACGGGGTGGGCTCCTGTGGATTGCCTGAGGAGTTTACGGACGTGACCCTGGATCTTCTGTCCGCGGATAATGAAAAACTTCGCAACCTGCACCGTGAGCAAATTGAGCTGGAAAAAGAAATTACGGAGGTGAAAGCCGCCGCCGATCAGTGTCTTTCTGTTTTTACCGAGCATGTTACGCCGGAAGCCGCCCGCGCATTTCAGGGGCCGGGATGGCAGGAAATTGAAGAGTTGTGTTTAGACGAGATGCAGTGCAGGATGGATAGAGAGGCAGGCAAGCGATATCTAGCCGTGCTTCAAAATGACTATTCTGCCGATGAACTCAAGTCAACCGAGGACGAATTGAATCGGCAAATGGAGGTTTTGCAGGACTGGATTCAGGCAGATGAAAATCGACTGACTCGAAACCTCTCGATGCAAAACATGCTGCTGTGTGTCGCGGCAGTCTTGACCGGTAGTGCTGCTATTTTGTTGGGTTGGCTGGTAAACCCCATTTGGTCAGTGATGTTGCTTGTTCCGACGGTTCTTGTTGTGCTAAGTGTACTACGATCCCGAGCAAACGGAATGCGTGGTTTGACGCGTGCCGAGGTGGAAAAGCGGGGGCGTGCTTTGCTCGAGCTGCCGGTTTGGAACCCACAATCCGTGGATGCCGCGGTGGCCGCCGTTCTGAGTGAACTTGGTGATGTCCATATTGAAAGCAGCAAACTCCAGCGGCGTATCCATAGCCTGGAAGAACAGGAAACAAAAGATCGCAAACATGACGTGGCACTGGAAAAAATCAGAGACTGGAGTGAACGTCTCGGCCTGACAGAGGTTCAGATTCCAAACCCCAACTTGTTCGTTTCCGTGGTCCGGGGGATTAACCGGTGGAATGAATTGCAAGAAAAACTCCCATCGCTGAATGCGAGGTTAATGAAAACCGCAGAACAGGTGAGTGCACAGCAAGAGAAAATGGTGGTGGAATTGACACGGTGTGGCCAGCAAGGAGAAACCGGATTAGATGATTACGCTGCACACCTGAAGGCGGTCAGCAAGGTGTTTCAGCAACGCACGGAACAGGCATCCCAGTTGACGCACAAGCAGGAAGTGTCCGAGCGTGATGCGGGGCAGTTGTTGCAACTACAGGAGGAACTTCGAATGGGCCTCCAAAAGCTCGGTCTGTCTGAACCCGATATTGCCCAGATAAGACAATGGGAGAAGCAACGGGATCAATACCTTTCGGCAAAGACCCGCCAAACCGAATTACGCGCGTTGATCACGGCGGAGCAACAAAATCTGGCGGATTCGCCCGAAGCTTTGGATTGGACGGACGCGGTGGTCGACGAACGCCGGGAGATTGCAGAATCTGCGGAACGGGAATTAGATAAGGTTTCTGAAGAAATTATCCGTATTCGTGAGAAGATCGAAAACACCACGCAGGCCCATGGCCTGCATAAGGCGCTGGCGGAATCAGATCGGACGGAGCAGACCATTTTGGCACATCGGGATAAAGCCCTGGAGGATATTGTGGGTCAGGGGCTTATGGACTGGTTGTCCCAGCAATCGGCAGCCGATAATGAATTTCGTATTTTTCAGGATGCGATCGCCACGTTAAGCATGATTACCGATGGAAAACTGCAATTGTGTGTGGATCCCAGCGCGGATGAAGAATTTTACGTACTCGATTCCAGCGAACACCGCCGCAGCCTGGATGAGTTATCGGTAGGCGAACGCGTGCAGGTGCTTTTGTCCATACGAATGGCATTTTTAAGTTGGGGTGAGGGTGCAGCCCTGCCATTGGTTCTGGACGAAGCGCTCGGCACATCAGACGATGAACGAGCCCATGACATCATCAATTCGGTGTTGAAGTTGGCGGTTGAAGGTCGACAGGTGTTCTATTTTACAGCGCAAAGCGATGAAGTTGCCAAATGGCAACGGCTTCTGGAGGACTACCCGAAGTTATCCACGCGATTTGTGGATCTGGACCAGCAGCGGGGGGTTGGTAAGGGGGTCGTGATTCCGGATGCCGGGGATTTCGGAATGAAAGAGAGGGTGCCGGCACCCGATGGGCGAGACCATTCGCAATATGCGGAAGCATTGGGCGTTCGTGCTGCAAATCTATTTAATCTGGATGTGGACAGAATCTCATTGTGGTATGTCGTTCAGGACGTTGACGTTTTGTACCAATGCTGGCAGAGACGGGTTACAACGTGGGGTACGTTGCAACATTTGCTTCGTGATGGAGGCGAAGAAGTTGGTTTTCTTTCCGCAGAACAAGTCAATCTAATTCGGTTGCGGATGGACATATTAGCGGATGTGATCCACCAGTGGCTGATCGGGCGTGCGGATGCAGTGTCCCGCAGAGAACTGTTAGACAGTGGTGCGGTCACGGAAACATGGATTGACCGTATTGGGGATCTGTTGGTCGAATCAGAGTATGACGGGGAACAACTCATTTCGATGCTGCGCAGTAAAAAGCGGCCTAAAGGATGGAGAGACAGCAATACGGAAAAACTGGAACAATATCTTACGGAAATCGGTAAACTTAGTTTTACCGAGTGCATTCCGGCAGAAAAGCTGGCTGCATATGCCATCAGTTCACTGGAGAACCATGGGGGCGAATTGTCTGCCCATTCGCAATGGCTGGAATGGGTTTTGCAGGCAATGTTGCCCGAATAAACCGGTAGCCGTTAAGTTTGCAAGCATGTGCTGGTCGTTAGCAAAAAATGCCAGTGCACTGCACGCCTGTTCGTTAAATATTAAGGGGGCGATAGCATTGCCACGGATTCTTCGCGTAAAATACATCCATAGCGCGGTGAGCCGATTCGGTTTCTGACATTGCTATTCTGGTGGTCTGGAGGTAATTCGAGATGAAACGATTACTATTGAGTTGCATGCTTTTATTGCTCCTGCCAGGGGTTTCGCAAGGCCAGCGGTTCGAAAAGGGAAATCAGGCGAATACGGCGATGGCCAAATTGTTGCATGCCGCATTTTCGAAAGCGGATGTAGAGACGGTTTGTGACCAGTTTGTGAACCCGAAGTCATTGGTGAAAGCAGCGGAGGTCGCATTTGCGGATGATCCTGACGCTGAGTTGTCCAAACAGGTCCGTAACTACATTCAGGCCGTCTTAAAAGTGAAGGATTCAAAAGAGACCGTGCAGAGACTCATCGCCGGCGGTCAGTCCGGAGTGAATTGGAATCGCGTCTATTTAAAGCGAGTTTTTCAACTTCCGTTGATAGATCAAACAGGTTTAAAAATATACCGCATGATCGTTCAGTTCAACGAAGGCGCCCGAACGATTTGGCTGGAGTCGCTGTTTGTGGAACTGGACGGCAAAACACACAACCTGAACTTGTCTCAATGGAAGACTAAGGATGACGGTGTTGAAAACATTCCTGTTCCGGAAACGTATACGGATGTGGTGGCGATGGCTCGGCTGAGGGATTCCCTGGAAATTGAAGGCGACCGTTCGCGTTATCCCGCGGTGATAAGCAAGCGTGATCTGAGCCGGGTTCAGGTGGAAGTGGCGCAATTCCAACAGGCAAACACAGCAAAGGAATTGGGGGCGTTTGTGTTTAACCTCTGCGTTACTGGCGACTTTGAGTTGGCTGGCAAGGCTGTTTTACCCGCGTCCTTAAATCAAAAAATGGAGAACCTGAACCAGGCTCAAATGAAAGTTTTAGCTGCTTTGGAAACGGAGAAATTATTCGCGGATTCCATGATGTATTGGCGGTTTCACTGGAAGGATTCCGTTTTGAAATCGGTGACGCCGCGGGAAAATCTAATACGCGTCGTTTTTGATACCGTATTGCAAAAAGAGGGTGGTAAAAGACAGGCGGTGGAATTGATGTTCGATATCATTCGCCCTCATCAGGTTGAGGGCAGTTGGTTCTTTTCGAGTCTGCCAGAGTACCCAACAGGAATCACGCCGGTTTCGATGGGAGGTGTGCTAATTGATACGAGTAGTCTGGTGCCCGTTTCGGGAATCGTGACTTTGGATGGTAAGCCGGTTTCGAATGCGGCGGTTACGATGATACCCAGCGGTGCAAGTCCCAAACGTAGCCGGGCCGAGAGGGGCTTGAATTCGCGTATTCCCAGCGGCAGGACGGATGCCAAAGGTCGGTTCGTGATGAATATCGTTTATGGCACGTATGACCGACGACCTGCAGCATTCAAAAAAATACCTCCTAACAAATATGTGGTGGGTGTCGTAAGTGCGATCCCGCGTGATGACGATGAATCCAACACGCCCAATGGATTGCCGGAGGTCGAACCAAAGAAAACAGATAGAGATTCCAGCGGTGAATCTAAAATTCCACTGGTTTTCGCAAACCCCCTGGGATTGAAAAGCGATACGAAGTTTCTCAATGTAGATCGACCACTTAGCCAGGTACGGATCAAATTGACGAGTGATGGAACCATCGAGGTCGTTGCCGATCCGAAATAAGATAGAATTCAGCTGGGAAAGAGGACCCTTTCGTGTTTTAAACCAAAATAATCGAGTTGGCTGGCCGCTGCAGGGAATTCACATCACGTTCAGCCGGCATCCCCGGTGTCGATGACGGCTGAGTGGTTCATGTGAAAACTCACGTCATTATCCGGCAGTCATGCGAAGCGTTCCTGATTGGTACAATGCATTAATCAGTGGCCTTGTCGAAAACCGCCACGGTTTGTTTTCGAGGTGTCGTTTATGTGGGAATCATCAGTCCCAGTGAAGCAAAGATCATGGAGACCCCAAATGTTACGCTTGTTGTTATCCGGTCTGGTCGTTATGACCTGGCCATGGGTTGCGTTACAGGCGCAGACGTATGAAAAAGCGAATGCGGCGAACGTCGAGTTGGTAGAATATCTGCAGGCCCGCTTAGTGAGCGGTGACGCGAAGTCAATTCGTACAAAGTACATGGAGGCGACAGAATTAATACGAGTGGCGAACGACCACCTGCAAGGGGATGGCAGTGCGCGAGACCGAGAGGGCCTGCGGCAGTACGCACTACGCTACGGCCAGGCTAAAGATTTCGATCCGGCGATGAATCAGCTGATGCAGGGAGGCGAGCTTCGGATCGACTGGGGGCGTGTTTACCTCAAAACGGCGTGGCAGGTTCATTTTATTAACAAAGCCGGGTTCAAGGTCGATCAGGTGGTTGCTCAGTTTAATCGCGGGGCGCAGGTGATTTGGTTGCAGTTAGCAACCGTTGAGTATGATGGGGCAACACGTTTCTGGGGATTAAAAAACTGGAAGGTACTACGGGACGGGGTGAGGAATGTCCCGCTTACCGAATCCAGTTCTGATGATTCGCCCTTCACCCGATTAAAGGAATCGCTGGAAATGGAGATCGACCTGCGCCGTTTCCCCGGGGCGTTTCATCGCCGGGGCTTGGATGATGTCAAATCGGCCATCAATGAATTTGAACACGCGACCACTCCCGCAGAGTTAGGTACGCATGTTTACAATCTTTGTGTTGCCGGAGAATTTGAGGCCGTGGGTCGAGTCTTGTTGCCAGCGGAACTCAATAAAAGCAACGGAAGTCTGAAACAGGAACAGCTGGAAGTGCTGGCCGCTTTAGATGTGGAACGGCTGTATGCAAATTCGATGGTGTATTGGCAATTTCATTGGCAGGATTCCATTCTTAAGTCCGTAGAATCCAGCGAAACCGCGATTACGGTTGTATTTGATTCAGTGTTGCAATTTGATGGTGGTGGATCGAAAACGGTGGAGATGGAATTTGACATTCTGCGGCCGCATTTTGTACAGGGAAAATGGTTTTTATCCAGTCAAGCGGAATTTACTACGGGAATCACTCCGGTTTCCATGGACGGCGTATTGCTGGATGTAAGCAATTTGGTGGAGGTATCAGGAACCGTAAATCTGGATGGAAGGCCGCTTGCCAATGCGACGGTCATCATGATGCCGGACGGGAAGAGTCCAAAACGAAGCCAGGCAGCGCAAGGTTTGAATTCACGCATTCCCAGCGGAAAAACGGATGCACAGGGCCAGTTTGCGATGAGTGTCGTATACAACAGTCATGACGGAAAAGCAGTGAACTTCAGGAGAATACCGCCCAACCGGTATGCGGTGGGTGTGGTCAATTCTGTTTTGGGCAGTCGTGCAGCTGAATCCGGGGTACCGGTCCCGTTGCCGGAGGTTGAGCCAGTGCAGGCAGATAAAGAACCCGGCGGCAATGCCACGATCCCGCTCGTGTTTGCGAACCCGCTGGGGCTGCAAAGCGAAACGAAGTTTCTGCACGTGGATCGGCCGCTTAGCCAGGTGCAGATTAAATTAACGAGCGATGGAACGATCGAGGTGCTTGCCGATCCGAAATAGGATGCGTTTCTCGAATGCTGGATTCGTTATTGTTCAAGGACCAGTATTTCGACTTTACGGAATTCGATGGGATGGCTTTCGGACTGTAGCGAAATGTAACCGCCCTCGAGGATTAATGAATCGTCTTTACGCATGGCGATCAGTCGTTTTGCATCTGCGTCACGGGGATCTAGTTGTGGTTGGCTGTACTGCAATACGACTTTACCGTCGAGAATATGCTTGATGATGCCGCCTCCGCGCACTTCGATTTCGGCGGTGACCCAACGGTCACCACGGTAGGTTTCAGACGTGGAGGAGATGCAATGTCGGGTCTGGAGCTGTTTTTCCATGACGACATTCGTGCCAGGCGTGCATAGGTTGGACGTCGTCCTCGTTCCCTGTTCCTGACCGCCAAGTAACTGAACCTCAATGGAAACAGGAAATTTTTGATCCTTAGTCATGGTTTTTGGTGGCTGGCAGTGAACCATGATGCCACTGTTTCGAAACGCCCAGCCCGGTCCCCCTTTGGATTGTTCCCCGACGAATCGGTACTCTAACCGCATTCGGTAATGGGTGAAACTGTCCTTGTAAAAGATGTGTCCGAATCGCTCGTTGTATTGATCATAGGCTTCATAACCTACTTTCATCACACCATCTTCCACGCGGAAGGTATTGCCGAAGTTTTCTCCAAGTTCATATCCTCGGATTTTGGGCGTCCAGCCATCGAGATTCTTGCCATTGAACAGCTGCTGCCACTTTTCTTCGGCGGGAGCACTGCAGGTAACGAGTGTAAGCAGGGAGAGTGTCAAAAAATTCAAAACCAAGTTGCGATTAATCATCATGTTCAGGCCTGTCGGTGTTTTCGTAAAAATGGTGGGGTAAACCTTTGGTTATCATCATAGCTATCGACCATACGTACTGCAACTAACCCGAATTGCAACTGTGCAAGTGGTTTACGCGGGAACATCGGACGTCAAAGGCATTCGGCGGGAAACCCGTATTCAACGGGGTTTTTCCAGCGGCAGGATCGTGGCTACAATAGACGCACGGATTGTGTTTAAAAGGGAATGTAGTAGTGGCAAACATCAAGCTGTGGCAACCCGTTTTGGAATGTTCTCGTTCCAGTGAAATGGGTCGCTACTTACAGCACGTACAGGCAGCCTATCCGGAGGCAGGTGTATCGGACTACGAGTCATTATATCGATGGTCGATCGAACAATTCGAGACGTTTTGGCAGGATTGGCTTTCCTACAGCGGCATCCTGTTTTCCGGTTCGGCTGATACGGTATTGCAAAAGAAACAATTGCCCCACGCCGGTTTTTTTCCGGATGTGCATCTGAATTTCGCGGAGAACCTGTTACGGCACCGTGGCACTGGGTTGGCGATCGTGGGCGTTTCCGAGTCACGAAACGATGTGCGATGGACTCACGACCAGCTTCATGCCGCGGTTTCACAGGTTGAACAATCCTTGCGCAGGATGGGAATCGTGGCGGGGGACCGCGTGGCCGCTTATATGCCGAACATTCCTGAGACGATGATCGCGGCATTGGCAGTGGCGGCCATCGGGGCGGTCTGGTCAAGTTGTTCTCCGGATTTTGGGGCTGAAAGTGTGGTGGACCGATTTGGGCAGATTGAACCTCGCCTGCTTTTTTGTGTGGACGCCTATGTACATAAAGGGCGCACGGTGAACTGCATCGAACGGGTAAACGCAATCACCCGTCAGCTACCAAGCCTTGAACAGGTCGTGGTTTTGAATCTTGTCCCGAATCATCCGCACGATGGGCATGGTCCATCTGGACCAATGGTTTCCTGGGACGACTGGATTGCCGGGACACCCACCTCCATCCAATATGAGCGTCTGCCGTTTGATCATCCGCTATGCATTTTGTACAGTTCCGGCACAACCGGCATCCCCAAGTGCATTGTGCATGGGGCGGGCGGCACATTGCTACAGCACGTTAAAGAATTGTCCCTGCATTGTGATTTACGCTTGGGAGACAACATTACGTACGTTACCACCTGTGGTTGGATGATGTGGAATTGGTTGATGAGCGGGCTGTTTACAGGATCCACGGTGACCCTTTTTGATGGTTTTCCGGGAACCCCTTCGATTTCCCGGTTATGGGACTTAATTGACGCACAGGGGATCACTCACTTTGGCACCAGCCCGCGGTTCCTGGCGGCTAGCCGGCGACGCCTAAAACCAGGGGCGTCTCACAGTCTGGCGACGCTGCGAGTCATCCTGAGTACGGGGGCTCCGCTTCTTCCGGAAGAATTTGACTGGGTCTATCAAGACGTAAAAACGGATGTCCAGTTGAGTTCCATTAGTGGCGGCACCGATATCATATCCTGTTTTATGCTGGGAAATCCCCTGTTAGCTGTGTATCGGGGAGAAATCCAATGTCTGGGACTGGGGATGGATGTTATTGCTTCCAGCCCGGAACGGGAGCCTCGTGCGGGAGAAAAAGGGGAACTGGTCTGCAGAACGCCTTTTGTCAGTATGCCTGTGGCTTTCTGGAACGACCCGGACGGAGAAAAATATCATGATGCTTATTTTGCAGTTCAAACGGGCTGTTGGTCGCATGGGGATTTGATTGAAAATACGGGGAGTCAGGGTAGTTGTGGTGGAATCATAGTTTATGGGCGTAGTGACGCTACATTGAAACCAGGAGGGGTACGGATAGGGACGGCGGAGATTTACCGGGTGGTTGAGTCGTTGGCTGAGATTGCGGATAGTATTGTTGTTGGTCAGCCATGGCGTGGTGACATCAGAATTATTTTGTATGTGCAACTGGAGGAAACGGCCGTTTTGGATGACCCGCTGATGATGGAGATTCGAGAGCGTCTGCGCACGCAGGCTTCCCCACGTCACGTGCCCGCAATCATCCTTGAAGTGGATAAGATTCCGTATACCCGCAGCGGAAAGAAAGTGGAATTAGCGGTACGTGATCTGGTAATGGGTCTGGAACCGTCGAATCGCGAAGCGCTGCAGAATCCGGAAGCATTATCATGTTTTCAGGAGTTGTCCTAAAACGTTATGATGAGAACATTCCAATCCTGAGGATGGCAGCATGGACCAATCGGCATACCTGAGTATCAATCTTCTCTGGGCGTTGTTGTTTTTAACCGCAATCGTGTCGGCGTGGATTCTGAACACGGTTTCCGCACCAGGAAACTGGGCGATGGTTGCTTTGGCGGCTCTGTATTGGTGGCTTATGCCTGCCGAGTCCCCGTATGCCATTGGTGGCTGGATTCTTACCGTATTGGTGGGTTTGGCGATCGTCGGTGAAATAATCGAATTTGGGACCAGTGCGTTAGGTACCCGTCATGCAGGAGGTAGTCGTCGCGGTGCCTGGTTGTCGATTCTTGGTTCGGTGATTGGCAGCATTACCGGGGTGTTTGTAGGAATCCCCGTGCCCGTGATTGGGTCGCTGTTGGCCGCATTGCTGTTTGCGGGTTGTGGAGCGATGCTTGGAGCATATTTGGGGGAACGATGGGATGGCAAATCAAATCGGGAAGCATGGCGGGTTGGGTGGGCAAGTTTTTGTGCGAGGCTGATTGGCTCGCTGGCCAAGATGCTAACAGGCATCGTCATGATTGCCATTGCGGTCGTCGCCATGTTAATTTGAGAGGTTATGGCAGCCGGTGACATGCATGCCATCTAGGGAACCTGTCGCTGCGTGCCCTGTAGCTGATTAAGAGCGCGGTTCAGGACGCGGACAACGTACTTCCCGTTGGCATAGAGATCCGGACGTGGTTTTAAGGCGGCCTGCATCTCATGCATTACGGGCCGGGCCTGATCGTCTATTTCGTCAAGAACAATGGCGGCGTGGAGTCGCTCCCACTGAAGACCGTTCTTTAACTCATGGGTTAATACTGTCAGCGCGGGGGCCGGTTGTCCCATTCGACATAAAGCCCGGGCGGCCGCAGTTCTGCAGACGGACGAAGGATCGGATTGCATGATGGTGGTGAGTGGTTCACAAGCCGCCATGGCATGCGTGGATTGGTTGCCTAGACCAATGGCCCCCCAGTAGCGAACCGCCGCGTCCACATCGTTTAAGGCCTGGGTTAACCGGGCAACGGCTTCCGGTCCCGATGAAGCGAGGCGTGCTGTGGTTGCGACACGCTGATACAGGGTGGGGTCTTTCGAATCCCTCAGTATGTCATATTGGTTACCAATAATCCTCTGGCGGGTGATGAGGATCGGTTCCGCAATGAGCCCGAGATCTTTTGTGTCGCTGACCCATTGGATATGCGCTGCGCGCAACCGCTTGAGAATGGCCTGGTGTTCGGCATCGGCAGCCAGATTGACCAGTTCATGGGGATCCGCCGATACATCGTACAGCTCTTCGACTGGTTTCTTGGGTTTGAAAAACAATGCGGCATGACGCGAAAGTTGATCATTGAGGTATCCCTCGCGCAGCGCCTGCATCGTTGCTCCCTTTTCGGGAGTATTCATGTATTGATAAAACGTTTTCAGCGGTTCGTAGTTTCGAATGTATTTATACCGTTTATCCCTTACCATCCGAATGATATCATAGCGCTCGTCCATGCGGTCGCGGGCAGCAAACACATATTTCCTTGGCGGACTCAGGTTCGGCCCGAGAAAGGCACGTCCCTGTACGTGCTGGGGTGTTTCAACCCCGGTCAGTCGCTGAACGGTCGGGCCTAAATCAATGGAACTGACCAGTTCGTCCGATGTGGATCCCGGCTGTCCCTGACGCGGATGCCGGAAACGTTCGGGAACGCGGACGATCAGTGGGATGTGGGTGCCTGAGTCATAAAGCCAACGTTTCGCACGGGGCAGACCAACGCCGTGGTCCGACCAGAAGAAAATAATCGTCTTTTCATAAAGTCCGGCATCTTTCAGATCCTGAATATGGCGTTGGCACCAGTGATCCAGTGCGGTGATGAGTTCATAGTTCCTTTTCCAGTCTTCGCGTGTTACGGGAGTATCGGGATAGTACGGCGGCAGTGTCATTAATTTAGCCGGATCCTGACGCTCCTCCGGTGTGAGCTGGCTGGTAACGGATTTGTATTTGGATGTGCCTGCAATCCCACTTTCATGGCACCCGGTGAAATTAAAGACAGAAAAAAATGGCGTGGATTCGTCAGGACGGTTTTTCCAGTGTGCCTTTCCGGACGAG
>JAYZPA010000222.1:0-11386 GCA_036150515.1 Planctomycetota bacterium | reverse complement strand
GAACATACGCAGCAGCAGCAGTAGTAACTGCTTGAGCCAAACCCAGCGGCGGTGCTTCTTGTAACTCGCCAGTCAGAATTCCATCGCCGCCCACTTAACACGACGGTGCCGCATCATGTTGATCAAGTGGATCAACAGCGGTGCGAGGGCGATGAGAAAGCCCCAGGTCAGTGCTTGGAAAGTAAAATTCATGGAGTGGTTCGAAAGGACAACAAAAGGTCCATTAGGGGTTCGGATCAGTTTCTGTGGTGCATGCCAAGTCGATTGCTCAGGTACTTTGCTAGAACAGCATCTAAGGGGTCACTGGTGCGAATCAAGGCATAATCGACGACGTTGCGAGCACATTGCCGTCGTACATAGTCAAGAAATTCGTTTAAAGCTGATAGGTACCCTTCCCGCAAAGCACGGGGATTGCAATTCAGGAAATCCTCGGTTTCCAGTCCGTCAAAACGCATCGGCCCGCTAAAATCGAAATCGATTTCATCGTCGTCCAATACATGGAATACCAGAACATCATGCCCGCGTTGCCGTAACAGTTTCAGGCCTTTAATGATTCCTTCCGGGTCTCCGAGCAGGTCAGATACGAGCATGATCATCCCTCGGCGGGGGACCGTTTCGGCGACTTGCCGCATGACCTCATACATGTCCGTTTTGTCTTCCGGAGATGCCGTGTTTAAACTTTCAACGACCGCATGTATGTGATTTCGCTTGCTCCGAATCGGTACCTTCATCCGGATTCGGTTGTCGAAGGTAATGCAGCCGACGGCATCCTGTTGCTGCAGGACGAGGTAAGACAAACTGGCGGCAATCGTTGCCGCATAATCAAACTTGTTTAATTCGCCGTTGCCATACTGCATGCTGTTGGAAACATCCACCAGCATGGTACATCGTAAATTTGTATCCTCTTCAAATTGCTTGACGACATAACGGTCCTGACGGGCCCAGACTTTCCAGTCGACGTGCCGCAGGTCGTCACCGGGCACGTATTCACGGTGCTGCAAAAACTCAACCGATTGGCCAAAGTAGGGACTGCGATGCATTCCTGAGAGAAACCCCTCAACAATGTGTCGTGCCCGCAGGTCTAATCTGGCAATCCGACGGATTGCTTCAGGATGCAAAAATCTTTTGGAATCGGGCATCGTTAGTCAGCTCATCTTCTTTGCTGGGGGTGACGTCTATAAGTTGTTGAATGATGTCATCGGAAGTCATACCGTCGCTTTCGGCTGCAAAATTAACCACAATGCGATGTCGCAGCACAGGCTTGGCAAGCGCCTGGATATCTTCGGTGGAAACATGCGTGCGGCCGTGCAGCAGCGCCCGGGCTTTCCCGCCAATAATGAGAAACTGAACGGCACGCGGGCCCGCTCCCCACCCGACGTTTTCCGTGATGAAATCCGGGATGCCTTCGCGTCCAATACGGGTCTGGCGTACCAGAGACAGGGCATAACGTATGACATGTTCGCTGACCGGAACCTGGCGTACCGTCTGTTGCAGGCTGATGATGTCGTCCGCCGTTAAAATCGAATCGACGGTGGACGCTCCCCCGGTGGTCGTTTGCCGGGCGACTTCGAATTCCTCATCGAAATTCGGATAGTCGACAAAAATTTTGAACATAAACCGGTCCTGTTGGGCTTCCGGTAACGGATAGGTCCCTTCCTGCTCAATCGGATTTTGAGTTGCGAGAACGAAAAACGGCTCGGCTAAACGATGGCGTTCCCTGCCAACGGTGACCTGACGCTCCTGCATGGCTTCGAGCAGCGCTGCCTGAGTTTTAGGTGGTGTACGGTTGATTTCGTCTGCAAGAATCATATTGCTGAATATGGGACCTTCCAGAAAACGCCGTTCCCTCGCACCGGTTGTCTTGTTTTCTTCGAGGACTTCCGTTCCGGTGATATCCGCAGGCATCAGGTCGGGGGTAAATTGAATTCGGCTAAACGAAAGATTCAGTGTATCTGCAAGCGTGCTGATCAATAGCGTTTTAGCTAATCCCGGCACCCCTTCCAGTAGACAGTGCCCCTGGCTAAACATCGAGATCAGAAGCTCCTCGATCACGTCCTGTTGGCCAATAATGACTCGACCTAGTTGGCTCGTGATCTTTTCACGGGCATCGGCGAGTTGCTTGACAGCGCTGGAGTCGATACCGCCGTCGGATTCTTGTGCATCGGTTGCCATAATGTTCGTCATCCTTTGCGTGGCATGGGTTGAATAGGAATAGGTGCTATGCTGCGGATGCCCCGTGGATCGGAAACTTGATTTTCCGTGTATAGGAGGCATTAAACCGGACAGCGCCTAATTGCCATCGTGGTGTAATGTTGACCGCATTTGCCAAATATTAAAGGATACTCTTTCAGATACCATCTTGACTAGCATTCTGCTGGTAATATATTGCCCCAATTTTCAGAAGATGCGCTTCCAGAGGGAAAGCGTGTTGCTGGTGCCGTCTCTGATTCCTCTGGCGGACGGCTGCACAGATTACGAGTCGTCCTGTTGCGGTTGCGGTAATTTAGCCGGAACGTTCTTTGGTGCATTCGGTTTGTTAGGAACCCCTTTGACAGGCAGCGGTTTGGCTGGGATGGCACGAATGGGAAGTGGCTTGACCGGAAGACGTTGTTGAGGTTGAATTTGCTTGGCGGGAATTCGGTTTTTGGGAATCGCAGGCTTCGCCTGCTCTTTCTTTTCAGCATCCCTGGCGTTCTTCTGTTCAATCACTTTGCCCGCAGCACCAAACGCATCAAAGAAACCACGGGTAAAGTGGTTCAGTGATTCTGAGCCCAAGGCGCCTCGGTTGGCCTGCATTCGTACCGGAGCTGCCGGGAAGGTGGGTTCATCGGTGAGCTTGAATTCGTAGATGTGGTTTTTGTCAGCGACAACCATGACTTTGTTTTCCGCCGGTTCTGCGATGACACTGAAGATGCGTATGTACCCGGGGATCTCGCGTGGTGGCATCAGCATTCGTCCGTCTCGTTTGTCGATGCAGAATAATTCGCTGCGGATAGAGCCCTGAGTGCGGTTCTGAGTACTGGTGGGGTTGAGCTGTCGGATAAATGCCAGTACCGGTGAATTGGGTGATTGTGCCAGCGGTAGTCCCCATGTTTCCACGGTTGCGGGAGTTTGCCAGAGAAAATCACCTGTTTCCTTATCGATACAGTAAATACTGCCATTGATCAATTTGGTCTGCATGCCGACCGAGGGCAAACTGATTCCGCGAGAACTCATGCTGCGATTGGGAATTACTAGAAATCGATCCTGATAGGGAACGACGTAGAGATTGGAAATCTGAGGTTCGGGCTTTAGTTGTTGCTGGACAATTATTTTCCCATCGAGCAGATTTCGAATTTCGAATTTTCCGTTGGGTTGCATAATGGCTAGTTGGTCACGCATCAATTGCCCGCGAATGCCGGTTGGATAGCTGTACTGCCAGACCATTTCATCAGTGGCAACGTTTTGCAGACCCAGAGTGATGTTCGTTCCTTCGATTCGATAGACCAGCGCATGAAAACCGCTTACCTTCCAACGTTCCATGATGGAAACGTCATCCCGTTGTTCCATGAGTGAACCATCGATCAAACTGAACTGATACGATTCTTTGGTTTTTGAGGAAATAACGATGATGGTTTCATTTTCCGTGAAGATCTCGCTTCCCACAGGAATCCCATTACGAACCCAGATGGTTTCTCCGGTAAGGGGATCGACACAGTACAGATCCTCCTGGTTTTGAAATACAATTCCCAACAAACTAATCGAGCCGCTCAGTCCGATTCGATTTCCTGAACTATCGATCGCATTGTATCGTCGCGTTCCCCAGGGAGTGGTGGAAACCCGTGAGCGTAAAGGGATGGGAGTCGAGCTTGTCTGGTTCGTACCCAGGATGGAGCGTCGCCAGAGGATCGCTTCACTGGGATCACTGCTGGCGCTTAATAAGTCAATCGCCAGCATTTCCCGGCCAACAAACGCGTACAGGTAATGTCCCATTACTTTGGCATAGGCGACTTGATACTGTGTGCCAAAAACCTGACGACCACGGTGCAGGGAAATCTCCTGAGTAATGTTGCCGTTATTATCTCGCAAAGTCAGAGCATTTTTCTGCTGATCGTAACCTACCTGAGTCCCGCGAATCCAGGGCCCCTCCACTTCACGCAGCTGAATATTGTAGATGCGTTGATAGCTGGGGAACCGGCCTTCGGTATCGGTCGTTTTCGAGACCGATGTGAATCCCTGATTCCACGGGGGACTTGCGCTACGGTAGGGTTCGAATTCCGCCTGTTCGAAGGTTTGTTGCAGCAGTTGCGATCCCGAAATATTTTCAAATACGGTGTTGTCAGGCCAGCGTGCAGCAATTTCGCGGTAGACATTCGCCGCTTGTTGATAATGTCCGCTCATTGTCAGTAGCCTGGACAGATAGACCATGGAAGTTTGTTGAACTTGCGGATTGGCGGCATGGTTCTGCAAGTGCACCAAAAGCATCTCTGCCTCGAGCATTTCACTGGCGTATCCGGCCTGAGTTTCAATCAGTGCAATCGCCAATTCCAACCGGGCTTGTTCTGCCAGAGAATGTGTGCCAAAGAATCTGGAGAAGTCTCGCAGTTGCAGCACATCGGATTGGGCGACGGCACGCTTTAAGTGCTCTTCTATGCGTAACTCAATGTCCATGCGCTGCTGGGCATTGGCGGATTCCAGCAGCGAGACAAGTTGCCCCTGAACCCAGCGGTCAATACGGACATGGACGCCCTCGGAAGTCAGTCGTAATTCCGGATTGATATCGGTGTTGGTGCTGTCTAATTTGCTGGAGTGTGCGATCAATTCCAGATAGGTTTCAAACGATGCGGTGACTTGTCCTGTCTTTCGCTGGCCTTCTGCTTTTGCCTGTAGAAAAGATTCAAACTGTACCGAGGTTAAATCAAGATTCTGGATTTCGTCGCCAAGATTTTCATAGGTCGCGAAATCAGCACGCATCAGGATTAACATTGTACGGATGGTTAACTGCTGGATAACCAAGTCGTTAGGAGCGAGTCGTGCCGTGGATCGTAGTGATTCTAGAGCCGCATCATATTGACCCTGCTCTACCAGTAATTCGCATTGCCTTGAAAGCGCCCAAACATCCTTGTTGTCTTCAGCAAGCCGCGCGGCTACTTTTTTCTGGAGTGGTTCGAGTTGATAAAACACCGTTAAGGCATCGGGCGTTTGAGAAATAATCTGGTCTTCATGGCAGATAAGATTTCCAAGTTTTTCTCCCAGCTCGGTTGTCGTTACCAGTTCACCATTTTCGGTCTGTATTTCCAATAGGCGGTGATCCGAGGTGGGTACAAAATAGGTTTGATCCGATATGAAACCACGGCCATTGATTACGCCAGGTGAAATGGTGCCGGTTTGTTTCCAGATGTTCTCTCCTGTTTGCAATTCAATGGCTGAAATCTGCTGATTGCCGACAATGATAATTTTTCCGTTTTGAACACAGCCTATGAATAAATCACCCGTCCGTTCCAGTGGCTTCCAGCGGGGTTTGCCGGTAAGCAGATCCAGACAGATTAAGGTGTTGTTTTCAACGGGGGTGGCAATCACGCTGCCATCGACAATGGTGACGGTTGAGTCAATCCACTGCTGGGATCGTTGAGAAGATGTTCCAAACGGATTCGCCTGAAACGGGTTGGAGGAACCGAGATTGAGATTGCGGTAAGTGTAACCCCATAACAGAGTCCTGGATGAAATGTCGACCGCGACAATGGCCCCAGCCGAGGTCGGGCAGATCAACACACCATCAGCAAAGGATGGTGTGGCGCCGGCGAGTCGCCGTTTGCTGTCGAGCGTGATCACCCGATTGTCAACGTGGGCGAGTTGCTGCTGCCATTGTAAAGCACCGGTTGCGGCATCCAGTACACACAGCCGGATTTCACCATTGAGTTCGGCAATGGTATAGAGCCGGTCATATAAGGGTAGTGGTGGACCCAGAAAAAATGCACCTGCCAACGCGGGTTCATCTTCGCCGGTATCCCCGCCAACGACCCAGCTCAAAGAGCCCTCGGTCTCGAGATCCAGAGCGGCGAGCTGATTGTTTGAATCCGCTCCCGTCGATTTTCCGGTGGCAGGATTGAAAACGGGCACATTACGACGGGTATTTTGCTGAACCAATGGCAAATCCCAAAGTAAAAATACACGCTCTCCATCACTGGACAGCTGGCCATATGCATGATCCTGCATTAATCGTTGACGTAACTCCTGCTGTCGGACTGTGGATGCACCCTCGGTGTTTTGAGTGGACGCCTGGAGTAGGGTTTGTTGATCCTCAGTTTCAAACCAGGGGAACTCCCACAATCGTTTACCCGTCCGGAAATCAATGGCAATCAACTGACGCGGTGTTCGGGTCAGAACCGTGTCACGCACGACCAGTGGCTGGACGGTTGAGATGGCCTGTTTGTTTTGTAGGACCGCGCCCTGGATCATGGATTTTAAATAGTTTTCATCACTCTTGTCCGTGCCGGTGGGAACGGTCCATCGTAAAGAAGGCAAGGGACGACCACCGCGACTGGAAGCGTTGCGTTCGGGTGAACCGCGAAACAGTACCCACTGAATGTTATCGTTTAAGGAAACGATCTCACCTTGACCCGCTAAATTGTTGAGCCATGTAAGAGGATCATCGGTCGATGTAAAGATGTCGTATTGTTTGCCACCAATTTCGAATTTTGATCCGGGGAGTTCCTGTTTTAATGTGTGAAGTGTCTCGGCGGCTTTGGACGGAATTTGAGCATGCAGCCAGCAAGTGGCCAGAACCAGAGATAACTCAGGATCATATTTGCGTCGCGCCGCCGGTGCGTCATAGACCCTTTTGAAATTTAACGCGGCCGCTAAAGGCCGACCGTGATCCCGGTCACGATAGGCCAACAGAATCGCCGCTTCGTACCCCGCTTGCGTGTGAAAGTACTTACGTGTGATCGTCGTCAGATCGTCAAGACTCCCCTGTTCCAGAGATTCGTTAAGTATCCGTGTTGCGTCACTACCGTATTGGAGTTCATACAACTGTAATGCTGCCGGAGGTAAACTCCCCAACAATCGCTGGGCCTCCCCTTTAAGGCTAACGTAACTGCCCGGCGCATCGATGGTTTCCACGAAATAGTCCTGATTTTCGTCGTTGGGTAATGCATCCGGATCGACCTGTTCGCCTTCCGGCGATTCAAACTCCTGTGTCAGAATCGTGCCCAGGTGGGATACGGCGTCACTGTATTGCTCCTCAGCAATCGCGCGTTGGGCACGTGATAAATGCTGCTTCAAAATACGTGGAGCAGGCAAAAAAATGTTTGTCGTTGACTCCTGTGCTAAAATCTGCGGTGAACCGATCGACGGGCTAATCCATAGGGCGATGGATGCAAGGTAAAATGTAAGGACTCCTGGCAGGAGGATTCGCTTACAAACTAGTCGTGTAATACGGCCCGTTGTTAACCGTGGTAATCTGCTTTCGGTCGATTGTTTCATTGGATTTCGGCTATTCATCCTGGGGACCTTACTTTGGGAAACTACACGTATTCTGGATATTTGAAGGGAATTGATGACGATAACGGAGTGCGTTTTGAGTAATTTCTCGTCGAAATGTTAAAAGTTTTTTACGAAGTATTTATACGAGCTTTTTGATCACATGGGCAATTGTACCCACTTTTAATTTAAAAGTCGCCTCGAATGATCTTACCCGTACGAAATCATCATGAACACCCAGTCTTGTATCCGCAAACGGCCATCGATTTGATCACGAGAAAACGTCATAACCTATTGATATCATGGAGGTTAGGATCAAATGTAATCCGAGGTATGGATGCAATGGGTGCGTTGTAATGAGGTACACATGGCAATTTCAAATTGTCGATGAGCGTCGCATAGATGATGAATAATGAACTGGTGAAACAGGAGTGACTCATTTTTACCAGGTTGAGAATGAATACAATTATCTTACGCAGAGCAGCGGTTTTTAGATGTTTTTTCTCCAAGTCTCTTGCATTTCTCGCTGTAAACAGGCTTTAATTACTCGAACGTGGTTTATGACGGTTTACTCAAAAACTAAACAGTGCATTTACGATTTATTCGAATATCCTTGATGGAGGACGTTATTTATGGCTAAGGCCCCTACAAAAACACAGGTACTGAACGCAGTTGCCGAAAAGTCCGGTTTAAATAAGAAGGACGTTGCCGCGGTGCTAGAAGCACTGGGTGCAAGCATCGGTGAAACGATTAGCGATGGTGAAACCCCTTTCACCATTCCAGGTCTCTGCAAAGTTGTTCCTCAGATTAAACCGGCAACGGAAGCTCGATATGGTGTACCCAATCCGTTTCGTCCAGGCGAAACCATGGATGTGGCAGCTAAACCTGAGCGAAAAATTGTCAAGGTTCGACCGTTGAAAGGCTTGAAGGACATGGTAGCTGGAGACGCTCCTGCTGCAGCAGCACCTGCTGCTCCGGCTGTCGAAGAAGCTCCAGCAGCGGCTGAGGAAGCGCCATCTTCCTTTGGTGACGCTCCGGCAGCTCCCGAAGCACCATCGGAACCGGAACCGCCAGCATGGGGTTAGTCTTCCTTGATGACTGATCCTTACAAATACGAGGGATAACTTCCCTTTTAGGGCGGCGTTTCGAATAGAAACGTCGCCTTTTTTATGCGCTGGGGTAACATGGGCATGACCCCAATACTCCGGCATTTCCCAGCGAGAAAGACAATGCAAATAGCGACGGTGATTGGCCTTGGAACGATGGGCCACGGAATTGCGCAGACGTTCGCCCTGGCGGGTATCCACGTACAGATATTTGACGATCAGGCTGCGGTCCGAGATTCGGTGTGTGGTAAAATTCGTGACAACCTTAATGTCATGTTGAATTCCGGACTATTGTCAGGCGTGGATCCCGACCAGGTGCTTAAGAGGATTTCGGTTTTTGATAATGAGCGGGCTGCACTGCATGGCAGTGAAATGGTGACTGAAGCGATCGTCGAAGATCTAGAAACCAAACGTGCTCTGCTGAAGCGATGTGAGGATGTGGTTGATGCGACGACGATTCTTGCGAGCAATACTTCCAGCTTCCCGATGACACAGATTGCCCGCGACCTAAAACTACCGCAGCGTGCGATCAACACACATTGGTTTAACCCTCCCCACGTAATTCCAGTTGTTGAAGTCATACCGGGTGAACGGACTTCCGATGAGACCCGAAAGACCGCCATGGCCCTACTCAGTGAACTAGGAAAACAACCGATTCACATTCGGCATGAAATACCGGGTTTTGTTTTAAACCGCATCCAGGTTGCGATGTTCAGAGAAATGCTGGATTTGATTGAAAGGGGAGTGATTTCAGCGGAGGATCTTGATGTGGCGATCAAGGGTAGTTTGGGTCTTCGCTGGGCCGCGTCGGGCCCAATGCGAGTTGGCGATTTTGGTGGCTGGGATGTACTAGGCAAGGTCTATGATGTGCTTGCCCCGGACTTGAAAAGTGACTGTCAAATTCCTCCCACAATCAGCAAAATGATGGATCAGGGTAAATATGGGATCAAAACGGGTCAGGGTTTTTTCGAATATCCAGCCGAACAGATTCCGGAGATCGTTGCTGACAAAGACCGGCGTTTTATGGCCTGGGCGCGGCTCCTGGCTCAATGGAGTTAGGAAACCGTTCACTGCGGAATGGTGAGTGATTTTCCCGGCGCGTCCAATATTTCGACGTGTGGAGTCATGGCGACAGTCACTTGTTGGCAGGAACCGTATGCATCCAACGGGTTTTTAAGGGAACATGATTTCCGATAGGACTGAGATGTTAAACCCGTTAAACTATTTGCCATGGCACATGTGATCTTGATAACGCTGGTAGTTGGCTTTCCTGTTGTCGCGGTATGGGTGTTCCGGAAAATCTGGACGGGAACGGGACGGTGTCGTGGTCTGGCGGTTCGTGCGACACTATTCGCGGGTACCTGTTTACTGATTTTTGGTGGTTTGGAATACGTGTTTGTAAATCACGTGGCGATTTCCGATGGTTTTGGTTTTACGCTTTCTGCCGGTAATTGGCGCCGGCGTTATGGCTCCGTCCCACATAATCAATGGGGTTGGCGGGATCAGGATCATACGGTCGCGACGCTTAGAAATAAATCCAAACTGATGGTTGTGGGGGATTCCTTTACTGCGGGGCACGGAATCAATGACTATCGGGATCGATATGCAAATCGACTGGCGGATAAACTGGGTGATCAATGGAAGATGATCCTGATTGCAAAGGGAGGATGGGATACCGAGAAACAAATCGAAGAATTTACTCGCATCCATGCTCTGATCGACTCCCCGGCAACCGAAGAGATCGTGATCTGGCAGTACTACATCAATGATATTGAGCAAGCGGGTGCAACGGCGGGTTTACAGCGGCCAACGATTCATTTAACGGCTCCGCGCGGACTCCGACCTCTGGTCGATAATTTTCACGTAGCGAACTTTGCCTATTGGAGTGTTTTTCGGCGGTTTAGTACGCGACAACTGGCGGGAAGATATCTCGCGTATCTCGAGGAGTGTTACACCGATGCGATGTGCTGGAGTCTCCATCAGCGGCAATTGCAAAAAATCGTGGGGTTTTCACAGCGATCGGATAAATCAGATCGACGCATGGTGGTGATCGTCTATCCCAACCTGATGGATATATCCGCAACTCGAAAAATGTCCGATCGGGTGGTTGAGTATTTTCAAGGCCATGAACTGCCTGTAATTAACATGGCTGATCTGTTACAGGATCAACCTGTGGAAGATATCACGGTCAATGCATTTGATGGTCATGCCAATGAAAAAGTGAATCAACTGCTGGCCGATGAGCTTTATCGGCAACTGCAGGGGGCACCGTAAACGGTGGTCGGGCAAAGTGGCAATTTACAGGGGCTAGGGAAATCAAACGGTTTCCTGGAGGCGGCCTTACCGGTTCAGCGAGATTATCCAGAATCTGTCAGGCTGACATGTTAGCGATGATTACGCGTCAAATGGGTTGGGAAGCACTGCAGTGACCACCCTGGAATAATGAAGAAAAGTGGTCGGGGGCGGGCTCGAACCGCCGACACTCGGATTTTCAGTCCGATGCTCTACCAACTGAGCTACCCGACCTGCTGGGCTCTATTGCTGCCTTCAAGACAGCGGCTCTCCCTTGCTTACCGGGGTACCTGACAGGAGAGTCGAATACAGAGACTTATCGGCAACTGCGTTACGATACAACAGAGTAAAGCAATAAAACAACAGCGGCAACCCCTGCGAAGAGGCGACGGTGATAAAAATCCGTCGCTGATTATTATCGTGGTTACCTTGATTGACAATATATGTCTAGTGTCTAATATTTTATTGACCTGTGTGCGTGATTGCATAACTATCATGCCTGATGATTACTTCTCCTGATTCACGAC
>JAYZPA010000221.1:0-11783 GCA_036150515.1 Planctomycetota bacterium | reverse complement strand
GGCAGCCTGAAACGGCCGTGTCAGTCCGAAGCATTTTCGTCTGTTAGCGTTTCTTTCGAGGGCCGTTCGAGTCGGCCGGCATCGGACAATGCACGCCGCAGTAAGAATTCAATCTGCCCGTTGACACTGCGCAGCTCGTCTTTGGCCCAGTGCTTGATGGCTTTGAGCACTTGAGGATCTGCGCGTAACAAAAATGAATCTCGCTTGGCCAACGGAAATCCCTTTCCTTGATAAAACGCTTAATGATGAATGCGTGGTTTATTGGTACAGCGACCCAGTGTTCACAACGGGTTGCGTGTGACGATCACTACAGAGAACGACGAGTAGATTTGAAACCATCGCTGCACGGCGTTCGTCGTCAAGCTCAATGATGCCCTTCTCTTTTAGCTGCTCCAATGCCAGTTGCACCATGCCAACCGCTCCGTCGACGATCTTGGTTCGAGCGGCCACGACAGCACCTGCCTGTTGGCGCTGCAGCATTGCTGAAGCAATTTCCGGGGCGTAGGCTAAGTGGCTAATTCGAGCTTCTAGTATTTCGATGCCCGCTTTATCGAGGCGTTCCTGAATGTCCTGTTGCAACTGAACACATACTTCAGTGATGCTGCCGCGAAGTGACAATTCATGATCTTCGCTATCATAAGGGTGCCGGCTTGCGAGATTCCGCAATGCGGCTTCACTTTGAACCGAAATATAATCTTCATAGTCGTTGACTTCAAACAGAGCTTCCGCTGTATTGACGACTTTCCAAACGACGACTGCCGAGATTTCAATCGGGTTACCATCACGATCATTTACCTTAGATGGCTTACCTGAAGAGCGTGATTTTTTGCGAATAACTTGTCCCGTGCTGGGATTTTTCTCTTCGGGCTGAACGAGCGAACCCGTTTCAAAGTTTCGAATTCTGAGGGAGAGTTTTTTCTTTGAGAAAAACGGATTAACCCAAAAGAATCCGGACTCGCGAGCGGTGCCTTTATAGTTACCAAAGAGTAGCAGCACTCGTGAATCATTGGGAGCAATGGCCATAAACCCAAAAAAGCTGATTAGGCCACAAAGGAACATTGCGATCGAAGAAATCAGCGGAATGAAATGTTGAAATGTCGTCAGTGTTGTGACGAATAATGCGATGCCACCAAAAAACAAGCCTAATGCGATGGGCAGTATGAACCAGCCAGTTAATGGCGTATACCCTCTTTCGTCAATGAAACTAGTAGTCGTGTTTGATTGTGACATGGACTTTACCTTTATAGAAAACAGACGCCAAACGCGGTATATCAATATGATATCATAATGATACTATATCATCAAGTTCTTTGTTGAAACAGGAAATCAACAAAATGCCGTATAAATTCAATCAGGGTGTGGTGCGTGACCCAAACCGGAATGCCGATTTCTTTTTCAAAGCTAGCGGACGGGGCGTTCCCCCCTAGCTTACCAATGTATAAATAAAAGGACGGAAGGCCGCGCATCGCGGTAGGGTTGTTTGATATACTGCCTCTCATCTTGTAGCGGGATACGCAGGATTCCGTTTTAAATGCGCAATCAAGGAGGGTGCAGGATGCCAGTTTTGGTCACGGGAGCGACGGGCTTTGTTGGGAATAATGTGACGCGTGCGCTGTTGAAACAGGGACGCGAAGTACGTGTCTTGGTTCGAAATCCTGACGATCAGGCCTTGGACGGATTAAATGTTGAGAAGATCACAGGTGATGTACGCGATGTGCAGGTTCTGCAACGTGCTTGTCAGGACATCCATTCGGTAATTCATGTTGCGGCTAAGGTACATATTGGTTGGTCGCAACTGGCGGAACATCGCGCTATCAATGTAACGGGCACGAGAAATGTTGCCGAAGCGGCACTGGCACAAGAAGCACGGATGGTTTATGTGTCCAGTGTGGATGCTCTGGGAGTTGGTTCGCAAGAAAAATCTGCAGATGAGCAAACTCCGCGGACAGGGAAAACGCCCTGCTCCTATGTTGTGAGTAAGTCAGAAGCAGAAGTCGCTTTGCGTGAAGTGATTGATCGTGGATTGCATGCTTCGATTGTGAATCCAGGATTTATGTTAGGGCCGTGGGACTGGAAGCCGTCATCCGGACGGATGTTGCTCGAAGTCGCCAAGCGAAGTACACCGCTGGCCCCCCGTGGCGGGATGACACTGTGCCATATCCAGGATGTTACGAAGGGCATTTTGACTGCGCTGGAGCAAGGATCGCCCGGACGCAATTATATTCTAGGCGGACATAAAATCACGTATCTGGATGCATGGCGTCTGTTTGCTGAGGTAAGTGGCGGTCGGCCGCCGAAAAAGGTTCTTGGTCCGGTCATTCAGGCAGTCGCAGGCTTTGTCGGGGATGTTGCAGCGAAGTTATGCCGCCGCGAGTCAGATATTAATTCGGCTGCGATTCAGATGTCCAGCCTGTTTCACTATTACAAAAGTGATCGCGCTCAAAAAGAACTTAATTATCAAATTAGTCCGCTACGTAGCAGCGTCGAAGATGCCTGGAACTGGTTTGGCGAATATGGATTTGTGTAACCCAAATCGATTACGGATTGTCAAAATTTGATTTGTGTTCATTCGCCCTAAGGAGCGACAAATCCGGTAAACTGCACCAATGGAAAACAAGTCTGCGTTTGGTCGACTGATATCGTTGGTGTTGATTGCCACCATGATTGGCTGCACATGGTTTTTACTGACGCGCAATCATCAGACCGACCAAGTCCATCAGGATTTTTGGCTCGTCTATCATGATGAGGCCTCGGGGCAGGAAAGGACAGCGTCGCTGTTGCGGTTGCTCGAGGTGGATAATCAACAATGGGACGGGGCGAATCTAACCGGGATCGATCTTTCCAATCAAAATCTTGATGCGGCCAACATCCAGCGTGCCACGATGAACGAGGCAACCCTGACCGGTGCAAGTTTAAAACAGGCTGTCTTCACTGGGACCACACTGGAAGCATCGGAATTATCGGACATTGACTTTTCATTTTCCAGACTCAATGAAACGTCTTTTCTGAAATCCACACTGGTGGCAGCACGCTTTGAGTCTGCGAATCTACAGCAAGCCGCTCTCGAGCAGGTCTATGCTCCTCAGTGCCAGTTTCAAAATGCGGACTTAACGGAATCCTATTGCCTGATGGCGGATTTCACCCGTTCGGATTTTGCAAATGCCGATTTCACGTTTGCTCATCTCGAAGCGGCCCTTTTTGTGGAATGTAATTTAACCGGTACCCGGTTTGACGGTGCGGTTTTGTTGGATTCCGATTTCAGCAGCTCGAACTGGTGGCGGGCAACAGGAATCAATGTCGATTTACTCGAAGATTTTAAACAACAATATCCGCCTACGACGGCTGAACTAAAAGCCGATTTTTTTCAGTGGATTCAGGAAACCGAATCGGCCGAACCAATCGATACACCCAGATAACGGGACAACGAAAGAATCGAAACACATGAAAAAACCATTCCTACTGCTCCTTTTTTTCCTTGCAGGTTCTCAACTGGCAATTGCCGATGGTGAAGGGGATAACGATCCTGAGAGCGTTCGCCAAATTCCCAGAGTGGGAATTGTCGTATCCGAGGAAGAGACAAAAGCCCTGCAATCAGAATTGGCTCTGCTCGGCGGACAACTAAACGAACTAAAGACCAGTAAATCTCCCATCGCAGTTGAACTGTTGCCGGATGTGGAAATCTATTACCGGGCAGTAAAGGACAACCTGCAGTTTCATGAGTTTTTTAGCCCCGGCGATATAAAGAAAGCATTTGGAGTGTTAAAGACGGGCAGGCAGCGTGCAGCTCAACTGCTAAAAGGAGATGCTCCATGGCAACAGCAAACAGGCCTTGTGGTTCGCGGTTATCGCTCACAACTCGACGGCTCAGCCCAGCCCTACGGATTGGTTATCCCGGCCACGGGTACGATTCAGGGATCAGGTTCATTACGGTTGGATGTTTGGTTTCACGGTCGGGGAGAAACCTTGAGCGAAACCAACTTCATCGACCAGCGCGGAAAATCCCCCGGAATCTATCAGCCTGCCGGGACGATTGTCCTACATCCCTATGGTCGTTACAGCAACGCGTTTAAATTTGCGGGAGAAGTTGATGTGCTGGAAGCCCTTGAGCACGCAAAGCAGCACTATCCAATTGACTCCAACCGGGTGAGTGTTCGTGGATTTTCAATGGGTGGTGCCGCCTGCTGGCAGTTTGCTGTACTCTATTCAGATCGCTGGTTTGCAGCAAATCCCGGGGCGGGATTCTCGGAAACGCCGGAGTTTCTCAGGTTTTTCCAAAAGGAAACCCTGCATCCGTACTGGTGGGAAGAAAAACTGTGGCATTGGTACGATGCGGACGATAGTGCCATCAACCTCTACCACACGCCCACGGTTGCCTATAGCGGTGAAAAAGATATTCAGAAACAGGCTGCGGATGTCATGGAATTGGCATTAGCAAAAGAGGGAATCTCGCTGGTGCATATTATTGGGCCGGACTCAGGTCACCGCATCCATGCGGATTCGCAAAAGGTGATCGAACGCAAGATGACAAGCCTTGCCAGGATAGGGAATGAGATCACTCCGAAAACCGTTCATAAGGTTACATATTCACTGAAATATAATCGTCAGTATTGGATCACGATCGATGCTTTGACTGAGCATTGGGAGGCAGCCCGGGTTGATGCAAAAATTCTGGGACCAAGCAGTTTTGAAATTACCTCGACGGGAACGACCGGTTTGAGTTTTCGCA
Organism: Planctomycetota bacterium; assembly: GCA_036150515.1. Taxonomy (GTDB): domain Bacteria; phylum Planctomycetota; class Planctomycetia; order Pirellulales; family Pirellulaceae; genus UBA721. Next base: position 7,057 of record JAYZPA010000221.1, on the reverse strand, counting down.
TGGATCCAGGTTTTTGTCCGTTTGATATGACGCGTTCTGTTCAGCTTACGATTAACGGAGAAGAAGTAGTGCTTCCCGGTCCTCAATCGGATCGTTCCTGGAAGGCCAGCGTACATCGGGCGGGATCGCAATGGGTTGGGGGGAAAAAGGCCGTTACGGGACTGGTCAAAAAACACGGACTTCAGGGCCCTATCGATGATGCGTTTATGGGAAGTTTTTTGATGGTTACCCCGACTGCCAAACCGATCAATGCAACGATTGGCGATTGGGTCGCCCGGGAACAGGAACATGCGATCACGCATTGGCGTCAGCATTTCCGCGGGCATGCCCGTGTGAAGCAGGATGTTGAAGTTACGGAAGAGGACATCGCTGATCACCATCTGATTCTATGGGGCGATTATTCCTCCAATACAATCCTCCGCCAGCTGATTCGACAATTGCCGATAGAGTGGACAAACGAACGAGTGAAAATCGGTAGCCAACGATTTGACGCTAACCGCCACGTTCCTGTCATGATTTACCCCAATCCGATGAATCCGGAAAAATATATTGTCCTGAACAGTGGGTTCACTTATCGGGAATATGCCTATTTGAACAACGCACGGCAGGTGGCGATGCTGCCTGACTGGGCTATTGTGGATGTCGTGACCAAGCCGCAGCCCAATGATTCGATCTATCGATTTCCGGGCATTCCCGTTGATGCTAATTTTTTTGATGAAATGTGGCGGGTCAAACCCATAACCCCGATGGTGCTTCAGCGATAAATATCTGGAGTGAATCGCCGGGGCGCGCTTAAACCACTTTTCCCGGGTTCATAATATGATGAGGATCCAGAGCTGTTTTAATCTGCTGCATCACGGTTACCGCGATACCATGTTCCTGCCGCAATGCTTCTCGTTTACCCATTCCAATGCCGTGTTCCCCGGTACAGGTTCCGCCGACAGATAAAGCCAACTCGACCAACTGTTGATGGTAGCGGGTGACTTCGACCAGTTCCTCGGGGCGCTGAGGATCCAGTGGAAAGACCACATGGAAATTACCGTCTCCCACATGGCCAAACACAGGTGCAGGCAGGGAAGCGGAGCGCACAATTTCCTTCGCTTTGAGGAAGCACTCTGCCAGCTGGGAAATAGGTACACACACGTCGGTAACATAACCCACAGATCCCTTTCTCAATGCCAGACAGGCATAATAGGAATCATACCGCGCTTGCCAGAGTTTTTTTCGTTCGGCTTCGTCAGTGCTCCAAACAAAACGATCGGCACCCCGGTCCAGACAAATTTGCTGAGCGGTTTCGGCCTGCTCAGTAACCGAGTTTGGAGTTCCATGGAATTCAAAAAACAGCGTGGGCGTGACGCGATTTTGCAGCCCGCTGTATTGATTTACCGCATCCATTTGGATTTCATCCAACAGCTCGATTCTGGCAACCGGTACGCCCTGACGCAAAACTTCCAGCACCGCGGCCACGGCAGATTCGATATCATGGAAAGGGCAGACAGCCGCAGATATCTGTTCCGGTATAGGAATCAGATTTAACGTGATTTCTGTAATCACCGCCAGCGTCCCCTCGCTTCCGACCAGCAGATGAGTAAGGTCATATCCGGCGGATGATTTGCGTGCACGGCTGCCTGTGTGGATCACCGTACCGTCGGCCAGGACGCCGGTGAGCCCTAAAATATTCTCCCGCATGGTTCCATATTTGACAGCGGAACTGCCCGATGCCCGTGTCGCAGCCATACCGCCGAGGGAGGCATCTGCACCGGGGTCTACGGTGAACATTAAATTGGAATGGTTCGAATCCAGATATTCGTTGAGTTGCAGCCGGGTCACACCCGCCTCGACGGAAACATCCGCATCGTCCACACTCAGCCGAAGAATATGATTCATAAGTTTTAGGTCAACGGCGATGCCTCCGTGAACGGCGACGACCCCTCCCTCCACGGCGGTTGCCGTTCCATACGGAATGACAGGAATCCGATGATGGTGGCAGAGTTTTAGAATACCGGCAACTTCTTCTGTTGACCGGGGGTAGACAACTGCCTGAGGTGGCTGACATGTGTGTCGTGACACATCATGGCCATGTTGCTGTCGATCCTCGGCGTCCAGACTAAGACGATTCCCAAGGAGTGTCCTTAGAGGCTGAATGACTTCTTCAATCGCGCCGTAGGGCGGTGATACCAAATCGTTCATTGTACCTCCGCGGTAATCCGTTCCAGCATGTCGGGTCGTAGTTCATGCCAGACCATAAGCTGCTCGGAAATGATCACCGTACGCTGGAAATACTGATCATAAATTAGGTGCGCCAAATCGCGATCATCTCGACTGGTTGCATTGATCATACGGGCAAACTGTAACGTTTCATCAAAGACCGGATTTTCAATATGTTCATGCAGCCATTGAAGTACTCTGGCGGCATTGGAATAATCGCCCTGACGTTGCATCCGCAATGCTAATTGCAGGATAGCCGGCGTGGCCTCAAAGTCCTGGAGCATTGCTTGCCCCAGCTCCATGGTAGCCTGTTCGTGTTGAGCAAACCCAAATAATCGCTCGGCCAGGGCGACACGCGCACGTAAATCCAAAGGACGTAACTCCTGTTGTTGCCGTTCCCAGCGGGCCCATCCCTCGAGCCATTCCACTCGTCGCCGACCATTGCTGAAATAAGCCATTGGTCGTGCATGCAGGTGACGGTTGTATAGGTCAGCGTAGTCCGCAATAGAAAACAATTTACCCCCGGGCAGGATCTGACTCTGGCTTAGTTTTTCAACAATCGCGGAAGCGATGATCTGATGTCCGTGAATGGAAGGATGCACATGATCCACATACATTTCGTACCCGGGAATTTTATCGACACTGGCCTGTTCGATCGCCTGGCGGGCATCCACCAGAGGGATACTATGTTTGGCGGCAAGTTCCCGCTGAATGGAATCCATCTGCTCGGTGAGTCGTAGTGGGCAGATATCATAGTCCTTGGCCAGAAGATAGTGTTTACGGGCGAGCGCGGGGTGATTCAGCAGTTCATGGCAACGCGCGATACGGTAATGTAATAACGGGTGTTCGCCAAAAATTTCCACACAGTGCTGGTATTTCTCCAGTGCGGTAATGGGATCGTGGCGATAGCGTGTGGCATCCGCAAATAGAGAGAGCCAGTTTTGACGAGTTGAATCACGGAGGGTATCGGGAAGTTCTGATTTTATGGGCGGACAATCACGCAGATTGGATCCCAGACAGACAAAGACAAGGGCTGTTCGGCTCTCCATGCATTGGGCAATGATGGTTTCCAGTGACTGACGATATTGTTCGATGACTTGTTGTTTCCATTCAGGGTCCCAGTGATATGAGGCATACCCGCTGTCGGCATCCAGTCGTGCTTTTACATTGGCAGGCAGTTTTTGCTGTGATTGGTCTTTAAACGACTGAACATCATCACCCTGAAGCGAACGAATCCAATTGATGCTGTGCAGGGAGGAACCCAGCTTTGATTTAGCATGTTGTTTGGCATCATGAAAAGTACGGTCTTCCAGAAATTCATTATGGCCGGTCGCGACCACCACTAAATCAGGGTCATACTCTAAAATCTCGCGATGGATTCGAACGAGACGATAACTGGCATAGGAAAGCCCGCCGCAGTTAATGGACTGATATTGTCGTGATGACTCACATCGTGCATTCAATTCCAACTCGACCCATTTAGCAAAAGCGGTATCGACCGTAAACGGGCGTCCGCGAACCGTGGATCCGCCCAGAAAAAATATTCGGTATTCATGTTCAGCTTTGGCAGTTTGGAATTGCTGTGTGCCAAAATAGAGCGCCTTGTTATGGCTTGTGCGAAAGTGCTGCTCTTCCCGACTGAGGACGAACAGGGGTTGATAGTCTCCAAATCCAAACGAGCGGTCGACGACCGATTCCTGAGCGCCAATTCCGAGTGCTCGCAATGTCCATTCGAGTCCCACCAGTGGGAGGCATCCCATCAGCAGGGCCAGGACGGGAAACAGCAGTCGCTGTTTTAGGTTTTTGTGCGGCATAGTGTTATCGGATTGGTTTACCATGCAGGGAAAAGGTGTGGCAGATTAACCGAATGCCTTCTGCACGGCCAGTTTGACTTTTGCCAGACCCTGGGTAGCGACTTCCATCGCATCCTGCTGCCAGTAAGTTGGATTAAACAGTTCCAGTGATAGCATTCCACGACAGCCGGCATCATAGACGCGTCGTAAGATTTCACCTACCGGTGCAACCCCGTCTCCCACGTGGACACGGTCTTTGTCGGCGATGGTAGAACGAGGTGGATCGGCTGGATAATCATTGACGTGAAAGCAGTGAATTTGTTTCCCATTGAGCATTCCGAGTCCGGCGAAAGAAGATCCCCCTTTGTAGATATGGTAGATATCCGGCAGAACACATGCATCCGGGTGTCCGCATTCGGTTGCCACGAAGGCCAGTTCACCGAGTCGGCTTAGGGTTTTAGAGAATCCCCATAGTTCCAACTGAGGGATTACACCCGCGTTGCGACCTACTTCACATAAGGCATGATATCGTTCGGCTGCATGAAACAGATTGAAATTTTCAATTTCCACGGCTCCCACGGGCGGGGCAGCGATATGGGTACCGCCGAGTTTCTTGACCAGTGCCATATCATGCCGCGCGGTTTCCAGACCCTGGGCGCGTTCGGCCTTATCATCAACGATCCAATTTGCAAAACCAATGGCACTCACAACTTTGACATTTGCATCAGCGAGTTTTTTCCCAAGATCATCGAGACTTCCGCCACGATCCTGATAGGCCTGAATGTCCCGTATCCATGGTTCGATGCCGTCGTAACCCGCTTTGATTACCAGATCAACCTGTTGATCAAGAGATAGTTTTTGTCCACGTATGGTACTGGTATTAAAACAAAAACCAAAAGGAGATGGGTCCACCATGTTCGGTTCCTCACGTGCAAGTGTCAAAGAGTTGAAGGTAGTAATCGCGCTACAGGCAGCGACCGTTTGTAAAGCCTGTCTTCGTGAAAGCTGCATCGCACTGAATTCCATAGGTACTAAAAAATGGTTATTTGATTTTGGACCAGGCTTTGAGCACCTTGCCATCCGGAACGCCCCAGAATAATCGGAAATCTGCAAGCTGTCCGGTCAGTCCGTTTTCCGGACCATAATCCGCGACTAACGAGCCATTGTCGTTTCCTACATTGAATCCATCAGCAGGAGTATCGTTAAGGAATCCGACTTTACGATTGGTTTCGGTCGTGACCCCGTTGATGATAAAATTGATTTTTCCGTCCCGATTTACGGATGCAACGATATGAGACCAGGTTCCGCTTGGTACCTCCGGTCCGATGACGGTCTTTAAATTGCCCGCCGAGCGGAGGGAGAGGACAGCTTTACCTGCTTTGAGGCCAAAGGAATATCCAATACTTTCTCCGCCCTGCGCGGCGATGACTCCGGAATCCGAGGTTGGTTTAATCCAGGCTCCCAGCGTAAACGGTTTGCTGGCAGGGTTGAATTTACCGGCACTTGGGGTGGCAAAAAGACTGGTTTTTCCGTCCAGTGTGATGGCAGATCCGTAGGGGGAAGCCTGGCCACCCTCGGCATCACGTAAAGGAAATCTCTGGACTAATCCTGTCTTTACGTTGTTGACGCGATTTAGGCCAAAATCAACCACCGTACCATCGTCCTGATACTGTTTACGTAGTGTTTGTAATTCCGCTTCCATTTCCGCCTGAATTTTCTCATAGCGGGGGTTTCCGTAAACACTTTTGAGTTCGTGTGGGTCATCGACCAGATCAAACAACTCCCACTCCTGATTTTCATAAAAGTGAATCAATTTGTATCGATCGGTTCTTACCCCGTAATGCTTAGCAACCGAATGGGCGCCGGGGAATTCGTAGTAGTGATAGTAAACACTGGTTCGCCAGTCTTTTGGTTTCTCACCCTGCAGGATGGACTTCAGACTTTTTCCCTGCATGTCCGAAGGGATTTTTGCTTTGGCAATGTCTAAGAAAGTCTCGGCAAAATCGAGGTTCATGACGAGGTCGGAATTGGTCGTGCCGGGTTGGATGTGCTCGGGCCAGCGGATTAGTAAAGGCGTGCGAAAGGATTCCTCATACATCCATCGTTTATCGTACCAGCCATGTTCCCCCAGATACCAACCCTGATCGGAGGTATAGATAACGACGGTGTTTTTATCGAGTCCGGATTCTTCCAGATAATCCAAAATGCGACCCACATTATCGTCAACACTATCAATACAGCGAAGATAGTCTTTTACATAACGTTGGTATTTCCAATGAACCAGATCTTCGCCTTCGAGATTTGCCTCTTTGAATGCCTGATTCTTTGGCCCGTATGCTTTGTTCCAATAGATGGTTTGTTCATCGGTGAGTCCGCGTTGGGGGACAAGCTTGAGGTCGTTTGGATTGAGGTGCTGGGCCACCGTCATTTGCTGCCGGCTGGCGGCTGAAGTGCGGCCCTGGTAATCGTCGAACAGGGTTTCGGGTTCGGGAATGATCTGACCGTCATATTTATTAATGTGTTTTTTTCCGGGTTGCCAGTTCCGGTGGGGGGCTTTGTGTTGATACATCAGAAAGAAGGGTTGATCCGGTTCTCTAACCTCTTTCAAATAATGCAGGGCTTCGTCTGTAATGATATCCGTTGTGTAACCCTCGTGTTTCACATTTCCCTGAGGTGTTTTCATAGGTGGGTTATAGTAGGGACCCTGTCCGATCAAAACATGATAATGATCAAATCCAATCGGTGTGCTTTTGAGGTGCCATTTACCAACGACCGCGGTTTGGTAGCCCGCTGCCTGCAGTAATTTGGAAACCGTTTGTTGGTCACCATTGAATGTATTGCCGTTGCGAATGAACCCGTTAAGGTGACTATATTTTCCGGTGAGTATGACAGCACGCGACGGGCCACAGATGGAATTGGTTACGAAAGCCCGATCAAAGCGCATTCCCTGATTGGCAATGCGATCAATGTTGGGTGTCTGGTTTACTTTGCTGCCATAGGCACTGATTGCCTGATAGGCATGATCATCGGACATGATGAACAGAATGTTGGGTCGC
>JAYZPA010000220.1:0-5642 GCA_036150515.1 Planctomycetota bacterium | reverse complement strand
TCGCTGCGGACGATTTGCTTTTTCAGGCCTACTTCGTCGAGCATGAGCGTACGCTGAATATTCAGGGGCATGAGATTTTGTTTGGCGAGTAGTCGATTTAGTTCGAAACGTGAATACGGCGGGAGGTTTCCGATGCGGGTGCTGTTTAGTCGTGCTGCCCAGTCTGCAAAATGTCTGTAACGCTGAACGGCAGAGTCAAACTTGGGAGTGATTCCGGTTGCTTGATAGGTCAAATAATCACTGCTTACCCGTACGGTTTTGGTGACGGGATTGAATTCGTGCTCTAGTTTGGGCTGTACGTAATTGGCTAGTGCGGTGCTGCTTGTTTGAGATCGTATTTGCTCCAGAAATCGGATCAGAAAATCTTTCGTGAGCGTTGTTTTGACACGTCGTTGCGGGTCCAGCAGGACAAAACGTCCACGAGTAATATCAAATACGGTTATATCCGACTGATCCATACCATGATCCAAAAAATCATAGATGGTGGCACTGTTGAACAGGGTCAGGCTGTTGACCGACGCGGAAGAACTGCTGCCAACATGGACGGTCGTCTGTATCCGAAAATCTTCATTTTCGCCTTGCAGCACCCCGGAGGAGGATAGGAATGTCAGCAATAACAGTATAGCTGGACAATATCGTTGCATCGTATTTACCCCAATTAAAACGGATCGCAATTAGCTGTGTGTGGATGCCCCCGGGCAATGCACAGCGCGAATGATACCCCAGTCCGGTTGTCGTTGTAAACGTCGATCGGTTGGTTGACATCTGTTTGAGTCCCGAACCGGTCAATTATTTAAACGCAGAGCTTTTCGTCGTCATGCTTCGCGGGATGATTATTGTCTGTTTTGATGAGCAATGTTGACATGCGCGGCGCCATTTTGCTTGGCAATATCCAGTCCCCGGATGAATGTTGCGTAATTGAGTTCCGAATCGCCTCGAATCGTAACCGTTTTATCCCCCGATTCGTCCATTAAAATACGTAGTTCCGCGCCCAGAGTTGCGAAGGTCACCTGCTGCTTGTTCAGGTAAACTGTTTCATCGCCTGAAAGGGTGACAACAATGCCCTGAGCTGAGGTCGTGGAGCCGGTATGAGCTGTGGGTAAGGAAAGTTTAATCGATGGGGTCAGAAAGGTAGATGACAGCATAAAGAAGATCAGCAGTTGAAAAATACAGTCGATCAAAGGGCTTAGTTCCATACGCATGGATGGGCGACGTTGTCGTGTGATCGGTTTCATGATTTCAATTCCGTGTCGGTTTTGCTTGCCATGAAATGAGCGTTGTTAGCGGTTATCGTTTTTTGGATGGGGCGATGAATCTGAGTCGGAAGTGACATCCGGTGAGGTTTTAGAAAGTGCGACCTCAGTTGCAATGTCTGCAGTTTTTGAGATGGCTGTTCGCTCAAACCACTCATTAATTTGCGAGGAAACCCAACTCATTTGTAGGGCCAATGCAGCGATCCGGTTATCCAAAAAATGGTAAATGGCGAGCGTTGGAAGAGCCACAATTAAACCAAAGACGGTTGTCAATAAGGCTGTCCAGATTCCTGAGGCCAGATCGCCAGGATGAACTTGTCCTCCGGCCTGCTCAATGGAATAAAATGCTTCCACGAGACCGCATACCGTCCCCAATAACCCGATCATCGGTGCCAAAGTGCCGATGACGGACAGCCAGTTGATCCGTCGCTCCAGAAGGGTGATTTGTTGAGATGCCTCCCGGTTGACAATCTCCTCACGTAATTCCTGATTCACGTCGTCCTGTTGAAGACTGCAGCTGGCAACAACCGCCAAGGGAAAGTTAATACCCCGCAACCAATGGACCACATCGGCAACGGACTGGGTTGCCAGTCGTTGCTCTAAATGATTCATGAAACTTTCGTAATGACCGCGACGATGAACCAGGACAATGATCCGCTCCAGCGCGACACAAACCGCGACGACCGAGCATAATAAGAGAGGATACATAACGAATCCACCCTGCTCAAATAACTCAAATAACGTTTTTCCCCAGAACATCGTCTCGTCAGCCTGCTTTCTTTCCCGTGTTGGTTATGAATTGACGTGTTGAATGACGAACCAACTTACGGGTGAGATTCAATTTCAGTCATTCCCTGTTTATTTAAATGTACAACCCGCCCGATTAAGTGGACTTATTATTTCCGTGTTGATACAAGCCGCAGCCTTAATGAGACTAAGTCTCGATTATTCTGGTAGAGATGCTGGATGTCAAGTAGGGGATGAAATACATTTTTATTATGATGTCTATGTGTTTTCGTCTAATTGTTGTGCATGTACAAGGTCGCTGTGGTGTTCATGATCGTGAAAGAAAAGTGTGTAAATTGACTGGTGAGTTATTGACACCCTGTCTCAGGAGGGCTATTTTTACGTTTAAGTGGCTTGAAGAGAGCGCCCCCTGCGATCGGTGAATATTTCAGGGTGACAACTTAGAATGAGTCGAAACAGAATTCCATGACTGTTTTTGGCATCGATAGGAAGTTTTGTAGGAATATGGCCAAGCGAATCGTACGGCAAGATCGCCTCTTTGTCTTACTGCTGTTTTGCAGTGCGTTTGGACATTTTGCTCTCGGATTTATCGGCTCTGGTGATGATTCTCAATTACCCGATTTGCAGGCGCGCAAAGAGGGTGAGAATATGGTTCGAGTAGAATTGATTTCTGAAGTGCCGTCGCAACCGATTCCCGATATGCCCATGCTACCAAAGCAGCCAGCGATGGTTTCCGATTTTTCGGACGACCGGGAGTTGCCGGAATTTAGTGATTCGATCGACCGCCAGAAGGAGTTTCAGCGGATTATTCAACGTGATGATTTGGCGCTCGAGACACCTCAGAATCAAGTCGTGGAACCTCTGCAAAGACCAGAACGTCCGCTTACTCCTCAGCAGCGTTTGGAACCCGAAAATCAGGTTGCCGTGCGTGAGATGGAGCCGTTGGATATGCCTCCGGTTGAATTCGCGGAACTACCTAAAACTAACCCGCGGGAAGGGAATTCTCAGCAGAATTTAGTCAATCCTGGTTCGCAGGGTGCACGAGTGCCACCGCAGCGTTCTGCTGCAAACAAAGATCCTGTTTATCCGGCAGAGCTGCTTAGTCGTGCTGCCGAAGGTCGTGTGGTGTTGTGGGTGACCGTCTCCTCGGGCGGGACCGTAAGTGCCGTACGCGTTCACAAGACGTCAGGTCACCGGGAATTAGACACCGCTGCTCGTCAGGCAGTTGCCTTTTGGCGTTTTACACCTGGAACTCGTGATGGTATGGCCGAAGCAATGGATGTACTGGTTCCGATTACCTTCAAAGTGGTTGCTGAAAAACGTCGACGAAAATAAGGAATCAGGCGGACGATTGTCCTGGATACCATGATTCCGTTGCATAGCGGATCTTGGCCACTACCGGCGGCCGACTTTTGCTCAATTTCGCAATAGGATATCGATTCGATTTCTTGTTGGATTGTTTTGATGCGAGCAAAGATGTCGCACTCGGATGAAAAAGGCGACGATTTTCGAAAAAATTGCCCGGATAAGGTAAAAGATGACGATTTGGGCTACATGGGCAAAGAGCTGGTGTTGGATTCCGAGGCGTTGTTTTAGGGGTATAAAACGATGCGGATTCGTCATCGAGATGGGGACGATAAACTGCAGCAAATGCAACTTGGAAAACTCATTTTAAACGAGTAACCGGTCTTTGCTCTTTGTCGCTTCGCTGTATAGAATAACCGCAGCAAGCGTGCTTGACTTGGTATTTCAGCGACCCGTTGGAAGGGGTCTCCCATGATAATCACAGAAGGAAGATCGACTGTTATGAAACATCGCCGCCACGTGGGATTTACTCTTGTTGAATTACTTGTCGTGATTTCAATTATTGCGATTTTGGCGGGTTTGCTATTACCTGCGATTGGGATGGTACGTGAAAGTGCGCGTCGAACCACATGTAACAATAACATTGGGCAGTTGGCCAAGGCAGCGTCGATTTTTGAAAGCCGCAAACGTCGTTTCCCGGGTTACCGTGAATGGGTAGCACGTGTGCCCGGCAGCAGCGCATCGGGGGCCAACAAACAAGCGAGTTGGGCCACCGTGTTGATGAATGATCTGGATCAAACGGCAGTGTATAAACTATGGAACAATCCCCGGGAACTACTGGTAGTTGATTCGACACAGACTCCGGTTTGGGCCAATGGCCAGCTACTCCCATCCAATGCCACATTACAATGTGCTTCCGATGTAACCCTTGAAGAAATCCCGGCGCCAGTCGATCTGGGTTTTCAAACGGTGGAGAGGGCAGGATCAAACTGGACTGTCATTGAACAGGACGCCCCCTATTCGTCCTATGCGGCGAACGCCGGCTTCCTGCCATTGCCTTCGGATCCTGGTTGGAATAACAACAGCCTCCAGAATGCGCAGACGAAAGCGAACGGTGTTTTCCACGATCGCTATACCTATCCAAACGTTGAAGTTTCCATGACGGATTTTCACGATGGTGCGGGTCAGACAATTCTGTTTGCTGAGAATTTGCAGTCGACTTTGTGGCATCGAACGGGTCCACCGGGTGATGCCAACCGTTTAGCCAATACGGTGGTCTGGCTTTATGCCACGGATAAGCCGATGGGTCCGAATCGTGCTGCTCCCAGCAACAAGATCACAGAACAGATGCGAATCAACGGTCAGGCTGATGATATTGCCAAGCTTAATGCGTTACTGCCGCCCACTGCCTATACGGCTCGTCCTTCCAGTGGCCACAGTGGTGGTGCAATGGTTTCTTTTGCCGACGGCCACACGCAATTCCTGAGTGAGCAGATTGATTATGCGGTTTATCAGTCATTAATGACGCCCGACAACGCAAATTCCAGCATGCCTGCTTACAACTACGTGCTCAGCTCGGACGATTTCACCGACTGACCACATCGATCTGTAGATTACAGGGAGTTATTTTTTCCCTTGGCGTCGTTGGTCGCGAAAAAATTCGCTTAGAATCGTACCGCACGTCTCTCCCAGAACGCCCCGCACCACAATGGACTGGTGATTGAGACGTTGATCCGAGAGAAGTTGATACATGGATTCCACGGCACCTCCTTTGGGATCTGCAGCGCCATAGACCACATGCGGCAGGCGGGATTGCAGGATGGCTCCGCTGCACATTGCACATGGTTCCAGCGTGACATACAGCGTACAATCTTCGAGTCGCCAATCGCCGATGGATTCCGCCGCCTGGGTAATGGCAATCATTTCGGCATGTGCGGTCGGGTCGTGCAGTTGTTGACACAGGTTATGTGCAGCCGCGATGACATGCCCGTGCCGGACAATCACGGCCCCCACCGGAACCTCCTGGATATCAGCCGCCTGCTGTGCTTGTTGCAGAGCGAGTTGCATGTAGTGTTCGTGCCTGAGCCAGGCATCGTTTTCATCCTCGGCTTTCAGCGCGTTGGTGTCTGTCAACGTAGGCATTCCTAGTGGTTGGGTTTGACTTTGAGTTCCCGAATCTGAATCTTCTTTAGTGCTGCTCGAGTTTCCCAGGTGCCAAATCCCAACGGTTTGTTAAGGTTCACTTCATTACGCGTTGTAATTTTACGGCCTTCAATATTCTGGTAGACCACCAGTTTGCGATTTAGCCAGCAGTGAATCTGATGGGGTTCGACACGA
>JAYZPA010000219.1:0-26165 GCA_036150515.1 Planctomycetota bacterium | reverse complement strand
CGTTGCCTCAACCCCCGGGAACCCGATCTGCTTGAGCCCCGAAGTTCCTACATTGATTGAATGACTGAAGTTGGATCCAAGAAGCTCGATAAATCCATCGCCCAGGTTGCTCGCGGTAAGACCCAGATTGGATAATTGAATCTGAGATACCACGGTATTGGTAACCTGATCCAAGGAACTGGTCGCACTGAACGTAACCGCCCGGTTACCAACAATGGTTGTCCCGTCATTATCTAATTCAAAATTAACGGTCGTCGTCCCGTCCGAGATCGTAAACACCTCGCCATCAACCAGTCCAAAAGGCTGACCGGCTCGTGATGGAATTCTTAATCCCAACTCGGTACGTGTTCCCGGTTCACCAAACTGGACAATACTTGAACTCGAGGTATCCAAAACGGTTAGCCGATCACCTCCTACATGGATTTCGCCGTCATCGCCATGCGTTGGTGCCAGCCCCAGTCCTGCTTGGGTAATTGCATCAACAATGGAGACTGCAATATCTTCATTATCCATGCCCGGATTAACTGAAATCACTTCCGTGGTTTCGGGCAACGTGACACCATCCGTATCAAATTCGATTTGTTGGAATTTCGTGCCGTTGTCGACCGTGATAAACTCCCCGTCCAGAACGCTCTCGGTAATCCCCCGAAGTGTAACGATCGTATTTGCGGTGGTGACTGAATGTTCGCTGGATGAACCTACATGTACTTCACCGTCACCACGCGCGTGGGGCAATAAACCTATATCCGCACTGGCCAGGGCCGTACTGATCAGCAACGCCATATCATCCTCGTCATCTGCCACATCAAAGGAAATAGCTACAGCATTGGTTTGCACGGCACCATCCCGGTCGAATTCGAAAACCTGATTACCACTGCCACTGGTAATCGTGAAGAATTCAGCATCCTGAACGACGCTACCGCCCCCTTCAGGAACCGTCAGGGTCAGGGCCGCCGGGACTCGCATGGCATACCCACTATCAAATTCGAAGATACTGATATTCCCCTGAAGATCTTCAACCGTAAATAATTCACCGTCGTTTACAAGATCGCCTGATTCAGTCTGAATAACAATTCCACCGGCCGTCGTCATTTCTATTTTATAGGTACTATCCACAGAGAACTTACCGGCCAATGGAATCAGCCGGATAATATCGTTCACGGCGTCATATTCGAATGTGTAATCGAATCGAGGTTCCATACGAACGCCATCTTTGAATAATGTCAAAGCACTGGACTGAACCGTTCCGTCATTAACACCGGATCCACCATTCAAATCGCGTGAATTCTCACTTTCGACCAATTGAATGGCGATCATATCTAAATCGTGATTTCGAATGGTAATGATGGTTTCTGCCGGATCACGATCCGGCGCGGTGTTGTCCAACGGAGATACGATGACGGCTTGCGGGCCAACAAAATCTGCCCGATCTAATGCACCACGATCTTTAAAGACTTCATGTCCGATGCCAACAGGCGTCGATACCGAGGGATCATCCACGCGTCTTTGCCCCAAAGCATCGTGATCGGAAACAATAATCGGTGAATCAGCGATTCCCAATGGCGCCTTTAACGTATGCATTTCGTCACGTTCAACAAGTGACTCGATTGCACTGTCAATGGCCATTGCCCCGGGTGCGAGATAGTAGTTTCCGCTGTCCGCGTCCATAAACAGCGGGTCACCACCAACAGCATCAATGTCGATCGCAAAATCCCCTTTACCGGCCGTCGAGGCAGAAACATCCGTTGTATTATTGGCATACAACGTTCCGCCGATGATTGTCGAACCGCTGCTGGCGTCTACATCAATCCCCGTATCAAGATTGTTTAATATGTTATTTAGTAAGGTTGGACTGGCGTTGTTCGTCACTTCAATACCCGTACCACCACCTGTTCCCACAATCGTATTATTAATAAGTCGAGCGAACGGCACGGCAGCGACCTGACCCCCGCCCGCATTTCCTGCAAGACTAATTCCCCCTCCAACATTGTCCGTCATCAGGTTGTCCGATACGACCACACCCGGAATCAAATTAAAAGTGTTCAATTCCCGACCGACACGAGGTGGACCCTGATGGAAATTGCCATCAGCATCGGCCACCGTGGACACCAAAGTCACGCCAAATGCGGCACTGTCCGAAATCGTATTCTGGCCAATGACGACCTGTCCCTGTTCCCGTGCGACATTACTGTCTCCTGAATCGCCGAAAGGAACCGTCAGCGGATCATCTGGATCAACAAACACCGGCCCATATAAATTCACGGTGTCATCCGTCGGAATCCCTGCCGATGAAACACCGTTGGATAATCCCGCTATGATCCCGGCCTCACTCAATGCGGAATTCGCATTGAGTGCATCACGAACGAGCAATGCCATCTCTTCGCTCGATGCCGACGGATCAAACGTAATTCCAAAATGTCCGGGATCAACACCATCGTTGATATTTACATCATCAAATTCGAATGTCACGGTGTGATTGGGATATCCATCAGAAACCACGAAAGTGGTTCCTTCGACAATGTCATGTCCGGATTGCGCTCGGAGGGCTAATTCACTTCCCAGACGATCATTGGTATCCCAGGTCCGTTTCACCTCAGCTCTACCACTCGCATCAAAGTCGACATGCTGTGTTCCCTGACGCAGTTCCAACTGATAATGACCCGTAGTAATTTGGTTAGCCCGTGGGCGTCCGTTGGTAACGAACGTCGTATCGGCGTTCGCGCCCGTGACCATTTCGCCACGTTCTGCAAACCCGACAATGATATCGTCAACATACACACCTTCAAACGAACTCAAAGTCGTTTCCCCAGCGCTGGCATCCTGCCCCCGGCGGTTACTCTCAAAATTCCCATATTCATCACCCGGCATTCGCTCCGTTAACCCCAATGGCCCGCGGTCGGTCACCGAATGACCAATCAGACGAACCACGGATCCATAACGTTTAAACGCATCCAACTCGCCATTGGCAAACGTATTCGCAAACGCAACCTGAATACGTGAGGCAATCGCGGAGTCCGACATTCCGGCATGAATGGGAACCCTAATTCCACCAACCACTCCCACATCACCCTCAAGGATCATTTCAGTATCGTTGGTCACCAGCAAGGGGTTCGGCAAATTGATCCGATTACCTCGGATTTGAGTAAACCCGGCTTCGATATCCACATCCACCGTTAAGTCATAGCGACCGGTCGAACCGCTCTGGCGAATCGTGTCTGTAGGATCATAGGTCGAATTGCCCAGCCCACTGATCCCGACAAAATAGTCTCCGTCGGTCGCCACGGTAAATTCAAAATAAGAATCCGTGCCCGGGGCGTCTCCCGGACCGGGATCGTTGTCACTAAACGCCAGCTCGATGCCATCCGCATCAAACAAACGCGCGACCGTATTTAATTCATTGCTGTATTGGCTGGTATCCGTGTTGACACGAATCGTCGATCCTGCGGCGATCGCAACTTTCAGGATATCAACATCCTCATCCAGATTTCCAACCAACCCCGTGTTATCACCGATTTCCGCCTGGGTAGCCTGATACGTTCCCGACAGTCCGTTGAAATTAACCGGCGTCGCATCGATCAACTGATCGTTTGGCTCAGCAACGCCTCCTAAATTACCATTGATCGTTTGCCGTGGTAAACTCTTGTTGATCGCAGTATTAACCGCTTCGGCCACTTCCTTCGCAGTCATATCATCGTTAATCAAAATCGTTCCGGCGCCTCCCACCGAATTAACTTTGTCAATGACCAATTGGGCCGAAACATTAAACCCGTAATTCACCGTAATAAGTCCACCGTCCGACAAAGCGGCACCGGTCGGAGCAACCAGAGTATATCCCAAGTCCAATTCAAACGTGACACCGTCTACTTCAAATTGGTCCCCGTCACGTAAATCCTCCGGCGCCGTCACACGCAATTCAGTACCCGTCGTTTGAACATCCCCGGTATTCGTGTCCCCGGCGGAACTAAAATCAAATCGCAGTTTCAGATGATCCATCCCTGCGAAAGCCGCTAAATCAACACGCGCCTGTCTCCACGTATTGGAATTGTCGAAAACATCCTGCACTTGAACTTCTTCGTTCCTAGGATATAGATCTAATTCATCACATCCCCGCGGTGTAATTTCATCATCACACACGATATTCGGATCTATCTCTAAATCATCGAATGAGTTGTTGGTACCCAGTAACACCCATTTGCCCGACTCATCACCTGCGAACACACGGAACGAGTCCATCATATCTACATCATTTAATGGGTTTTCATTACGTATTCCCTGTGCACCTTCGGTTTCAAGGAAGTAATTAAAATATAGCGTTGGTTTATCCTCCGCCGAATAACCAAGCAAACTAAACTCATTCGTCTCCACGGTCCCATGGGTACCACCGGGGAAGTTCTGAACGGGATTTAGTCCTGTTCCAAAATGCAGGCTGTTACCCCCGATTTCGGCGAGTTGCGTACCGTCATACGAATCAAGCCGTCCATGACCGGCATCCAGTCCGCGGCCCATTCCGGCAGTCAAACTCCATGGATTTTCTTCAATCGTGGAGAAGTCAAGTCCATCCGCATTTCCGATTCCGGTGGCAATACTTGTCGTTCCATCGACAAACACGGGCTGTAATTCCCCTGCGGTATCAAATGCATGAATCCGCCCGCCTGCATCGATCCCAAACAACATCTGGGCATATTTTCCATTTTCAGTGGCCGTGGGGCCGGCCGCCAGACCCTGGAAGTTAATTCCCTGTAAATCCGCGGCGGATGATGCTATATAATTTGCCGAAGCGGTACCGGTCAACGCTAACGGATTGTCAATCGTGTAAAACCCACCATTATCACTAATGGCATAGAGGGTCGAACCGATAAACGCCATTCCGGTGATATCTCCACCCGGTGCTGAACCAGCAATTCGTAACGGTGGTTGCGCGAAATCAACCACTCCGACACCTGTCAACTCGATAACGCTATCATCTTGACTGGCCGAGATTCCATTATTGTTCAAAGCCACCAGAATTCGCAGTGCAATTTCGTCACTGGTTTCTTCCGCCAAAAATGGAACACTAATTCGATTTGTTCCACCTGAGGCGTCGACACCTGTCGTTCCATTGGCACCCTGGTCCACAAACACACCACGGTTCACCCCGGTTGTAAAGCTACCATCTGTCGCCCCCAGAAAATTGATGCGGTGGCCGTCCAATCCCATCTGGATTGAAGGAATGGTTGCAAAGGCATTTGCCATATTCTGACCGAATACCAAATTGGTGTCCGTTTCTTCGATCTGTATCGGTGTACCTGATCCGACAATTCCATGTCCTCCTTCAATCTGCAATCCCGCCGACGTTTCCTGAGGAGTCACTACAAAGGAATCTTGGGTCAAGGTAATTCGATTACTGCCCACCGCCAGAGCCGTTGCCTGAGTGTTAAAACCTGTAGCCGCATTAATTGCCGATTCCATGGCCGTAACAATTTCACCCTGCGTCATCGTATTGGAAATAATCACGACTTCGTTTCCGGCGGTCGTGTTACTATCACTGTCAAATTCGAAAGTGCGACTCACATTACCGTCGTCTGTAATGGTAAATGTCTCGCCGTCAGTCAGTCCGGCGCCGTTGTCAGCCGTCACCACGAAAACCGGACCCGTCGTAAATTCAAAATTCAGGGTATCGAGACTGAAGGAATCACCGTCGCGTAGAAAGAATCCATTCTCAGCATCCATATCGTAGAAGATTTCCGGTCCTCCGTTGAACTCAAATTCAAAACTTGGAGTGCCCGGGATATTATCGTCATCGATATAAAACAGAAGCCCGTCGGTGATTTGAGATGTCGTGAAATCAGCCACGGTATCATAAACCGTAGCTTCCGGTGCCAATAGCAATTTCCTTGCGAGTCCGGTTGGGCCACCTAAGGTATCGAGAATACCTCTTTCCACAATATTAGTTGCCGCTCCCGATAACGTATCTGGAGATTGCCGATCGTCGGCCGGAGCACTTAGCGCCTCGCCGGTATCAATATCGAACTGATATAAAATATTTCGCCGGTCAGTGTCAACCGGAGCCGTTCCCACTGGGAATGGCGGCACTGGATTGTCCGGGCGGTGTCCCACCACAAAGCCCGTTAGGGCGGGGGATGGCCTCCCAAATACAATCGCATCATAGTGCATACCATGATCACTCGGAACCTCACCACCTAAACCATCATCCTGAAAGGTGCTGACCCCATCATCGGGAGGATTTCCCTGGGCGTCCAGATTCATGATCGATCCATCACCGGTACTGATTCGCAAATAGTTACCCACGGTCGTATCGGGGGCACCGGCACCTGCTGCGTTGACCACAGTGAAACCATACATAAAACCTTGATCGGGTCGCAGTGCAACGTCCTCGACGTTGCTTCCTATACCACCACTGACGATCGTTTCCTGCTGACCGGTGAAGCCATCGACCGTTGTCACACTGGTTTGACCACCGGAATCCGCACTAACGAACAAAACGACGTCACCGAGGAAATAGGGAACCAGACTTTCATTGTCCACGAATAATGACGTTCCGTCGAAACGTTCTTCGACCACACGATCCACACTGTTGATTGGTTCCAGTCTTAACAATGGATTAGGAGCAGCGGCATTGTAAAACTGATCCATCTCCGCTGGGATCACCGTCTCATTCGTAACCGCAATTAAATAGGAACCCGCCTCATCGACCGGCAATTCCACCGTCCCAATGAAAGGATCAAGCGGTCCAACGGTACCACGCGAAATGTCATCCAAATCGGTTCCCTGCAGCGGAGCAGGGCGGTCGTCTGCAATATTCGAATCCGTTCCAATGAGAATCAGATTGCCCGCGGAATCAAAAACGTTAAGGCTGGTATTTGCACGGGCCAGGCCATCGGCATAATCTAAGTCGAATATACCCGATACCCCGGTACCCTGCGTTTGAACGTCCGCATAGGAAACATCAAAGCTGTAGAAATCGACATCCGCGGCAGTATCTAAATTTCCCGCAACACTCAATACTGCCCGATCTGTTTCTAACAAATTACCCATCGCCTGAGCACCTGCCGCGGTGTCATTGCTACTCGTTGCGTCCTCGGCAATCTCGCCGGCGAGCGGAGAATGGGTAGGCAAACCTACGACTTCTACCCCCGTGGTCGCGAACCGAATATCGGCAAACTGAATGCTCGAACCGGGAATTTCATCACGCTCCTGTAAACGAATCTGTAATTCATAGCTACCGCCCACGAGCTGATCGGCACTTCGAACTCGCACATGGTAGGTATTAATCAACCCAGTCACACCCGGCAATAAAAAACGCATTCCGGCGTCTTTAGGATTCGTCGTGCCCTGATCAAATATCCCATGTACTGATTTGGATAAAGGCTGCGCCTGACTATTGAATACGGAACTGGGAACATTACCGTCCGGATTGGTCAGCGGCAATGATCCGTCACTGGAATTATCGGATTGATAAAGAACCCGGCCTGCATGATCCACCAATTCCACCACGGTATCCAGTTGTGCTTCTGTACGGTCAATGTCTAACCATATTTCCGTTCCTGAAACGGCTTCGAATCGATACATATCCTGATCGGTGGGTGTTTCAATCGTCCCCTGAATCTGGAAACCTAAACGCAATGTTTCATCGCCTGAGTATTCCCTCGAAGCCAACTGTCCTACATATTGCGAGTTTGCCGGATCCGGATTTTCATAAATCGGCTGACTGTGATCATCGGTCTCCCGTTCGTTGATCATCGAGAGATTGCGGTCATGGCTGAACTGGAGCAGGTTGAGGCCATCCCAGTCCCCGGGACTTGGCGTATTGCCGATTACGGTTACCGTTTCCGTATCGGTATCCCAGCCGATCAATCCCAGTACGCTCTTATCGGAATCCAACACGATGTCCGTTCCATTGGCTTCCGGCGATGGATCATTCACTGGATCCATCACTCCGATATACGTGCCACCATTTAAGCCTCGATTCTTGTAATGCGATGTTTGGAATCCATCGCCGGCTCCTCCGGTCGACATCGGAATATCACCCACGGTCAATCCTGCGGGTGCCGTCAGAGCAGCTGGATCATAGATCCCGTCATAGAAGACCGCATCTCGACCCTCATCCATGACACGCGGTGCGGTCGTAAAATTGGCTGCGCCGGCACCAGGTTCAAGCCGGAACATATCCAGGGGAGAAAGGTTGTTTTGGAATATGGGGGGGCCACCGATATAACCAAGAGCATGACCAATTTCATGTGTAATTAATTGTATGATGCCATCATTATCGACATTATAAGTCTCTTCAATCGCAAAATAACCATCACACGCTGTCCAACAACTCCCGCTGCGATTCCAGGTTACACCGCTAATATCCAGCGATTCCAATGCCTTGGCATTGGCTTGTGAAATAAGGACCGTATCCTCAGCCGTACCACCCACAGTATTTAGTTGGGCAAAAGTCGGCAGTTGATTCAATAGCGTTTTCTCCGCCGCCGTTCCATCCGCTATCATCGCACTTCGCACATCATCATAGGCAATTACGCCAACGGACGTCGTCGAAGCCATAAAGCCGGCAACACCACCTCCGATATCCTCGGTATTCATGTCCAGCGTCAACGAAATCGGATCATGCAGAATGGACTCCCACAAGTCCACTGCATCCAAAATACGCAGTGCCAAGGTCGAATCTGGTGCAATTCCAGGCCCTAGATTCACAGTAATCTCCGTACTGGTGGGCGTCGTGGGAGGGCCTGTCCCGAGGGTCGACGAATCATTTGCCGTATCCGTTTGCAGTCGTCCGTCCGGCGTATAACCCGCCCCCACGGTATCATCCGCAATCGACGTCATAACAACCGGGAAATGCGGTTGTCCCAGGATATTGATAACCCCGCCGATGCGATCATCGATATCGAGTGGTTTACCGTTAGCGGTAAACCCGGCCGGGTTATTCGGATCCGTATTGGCGAGTTTAACAACCAGGCTTTCACGGGCATCACTCTCCAATCGCAGGCCTCCATAGGTATGGAAGTCAGGAACATGGATGGAATTCGTCACAACGTGAACGATGTCCGTATCATCCCAGACACCTTCGGTCGTCAGTGTGCCTCCGCGAACAACCATTCCATTAATCGCATTATCATCCAGCAAATTATGCTGAATCAAAGGTCCTTGATTTCCTACTCGTCCTTTGACAGGATTCGCTCTCCCCGTCTGTTTTCCAAAATCCTGAACGAATTGATAGTTCAGATCATTGACACCAAGATTGATGGCGGCGCCTAGATTATGCTGGATGATATTCTCTGCAATCACGGGTTGATCACCCGTAACGAAAATAACCGCACTGTCATTAGCTCCACGTCCGTTTCGGTCCGCATCGACCTGCCCGCCGCTTCCACTTTCATTGTATTCCAGACGAGAGTGAGTAATCCGTGCGTTTGCGTCTCGGATTTCAATCACATTAAATCCCGCAAATGTCCCCTCAATACGGCTAACCCCCCCGCCATAGGCAATGACGGTGTGATCGACACTGAGATTACTAAATGGACTGGCATACAAACCGGACCAGTCACCAGGTACGGCAACCGTTTCATCCTGTTGATTGGCAGTATCAAATGTTCCGCCGGCACCATAGCGCGAGTCTAATACGGAAGTGAGCACAACTTCGTGTTGTTCATTTCCTTCCGCCAGTAGCAAAGTTCCTACCGTCATATCAATACGAGCGCCATCCAGTTTCACGACCGTTCCCGGATCGATAATCAAACTGGAATCCAGACGCGATTTTAGTATCGGTCCACCGGTGACCGGATCAACTAATTGCTCACCTGTTAACTCATCAACCTCGACTTCCGGACCACCGGCACCGTGGTCGATAATGAGATTTTCCGCAAGGACGTGGACAATATCCAAATCATCGAATCTGGCGGCAACATCCAGACGATAGATATCGTCTCCCGCGGGGGTGGCGATCCTGACAAGCATTCCATTGATCGAGTTGTCCACGATTATATTTCCGCGGATCTCCGGCCCAACCCGTGAATAGTCCGGTGTAAAAGGCGTTGCCTGAAATTCAGATGCCTGGAAACTCGTTTCCTCAAAACTGTTCGGGGTCGCTGACACCGCGGCATTGGCACTAAACTGGATTGTATTGTTCGTGATCGTCGGTCGGGCATCGGTCAGGTGAATGGGGCTGATAATCTCCACATTGCCACCAACAACAACCACACCGCCACCAAACTGGATGGTCGTGTGATTAATTAAATCAACAAATTCCCCTTTTTCGCTGTCCATAACATGACCGGGACGATTCGCATCTTTATCATCACGCAGGTCAATACCGCCCCAGTCGCCCCCGGCCGGATTAAAGACTTCGGTGCCGGTTGTGGTGTGCAAGCCGATATCACGATCAAACAATGACGTAAGGTAAATTTCACCTGGAACGCTGTTCCCTTCGGCATCCAGTAAGAGGTTGCCTTCGGAATCAAGTAACCGCGGGGTACCCAGCATCTGAATGGCACCTCCACTTCCGTCAACCATCGACGAAGAACTCCCCCTGGCAATCCTGGCTCGGCGCGACTTGATCACCACACCGGCATCCACCATCAGGGTCACCCCTTGCTTCACAATCAGCCCATCACCATCGGGCAAATCCAGACCCGTGAGCGGGTGAAAGCCCAGTTCATAGGCTTCATTATCGGTCAGAGTCGATGCATCACCATCGTCTCCTGCATTGCCTACAACCCTAACAATATCTCCTGCGTTTGCGGCCTCCATCGCAGTGGTCAAATTGTTATGTGGACTGGCCAGGCTACCATCGCCACCATCCGTTGCAGATTTATCAACAAACAAGGTGGTCTCCGTAGCCGACGGGCCTACGGTGTCCGTTACATTAAACCAGGTGTTTAATGTACCGCCAGGGACACCATCACCATCAGCGTCCAGATTAACACCGGTCTCATCCGTGAGATAATCATCTGCGGTACGACTGAAGGTCAGACGCAATTCATAGTCGCCCTGCGTCTTGCCGCTTTGGCCCGTACCATCAATGGCCGGATCATAGGAGTTGTTGCCCGTGGAACTAATGCCGATGTAATAGCGACCGGCGACGACATCCAACTCCAGACGGGAATCTTCACTGAAGTAATCATCATTACGCGCGACGAGTTCCTTACCAGCAATGGAAATCGTACCTGTATCGTCGACCTTCATTACGTCTCGAAACACAGAAACTGCTGTGTCAAACAGGCTAACATCCGCTAACCTCTCGGCGAACGTCTCAATATTGAGTTTTCCTGATTCCGTAATATCAATTTCATATAAATCTAAGTCACCGGTGCGAACGCCATAGAGATGCTGTCCATGTGCCGTATCGTGATCACCGGGAAAACGCTCCTCGACTGCCTGACCAAATCCCAGATTCGCATCACTGTTCATGACCGTGAAGGGCGCCAAGGCGTCGGTATGTCCCAGACCCAGCAAGTGTCCGATTTCATGAAACGCCGTATTGAACCACGGACCACCATACTCATCATCTTCAGCATTCTGGAAATCCTGCAGATCCATAATTGCCAGACCATTATCCCCGCCAAAACTGGCAACGCCCAGAACACCACCAGGCCCAATGGGCAGGGTCTGATCGATGGCCCGCATATCCCCAGTTACAATTTTCAGTCCGGATTCAACCGTTTCGATAAAACTGATTCCAAATGCCTGACCATACATTTCAAATATTTCGCGAGCGCGTTGTTTTTGGTTTTCAGTGATCGCATTAAGCAACGTATTTCCCAGTGGATCCACACCGTACTGCAGAGGGAAACTGTATTCCAGCGATGTCACACCACCCCGAGCCGCCGGAGCCTGCTCAACCACCAATTCGGTATCCAAGCCATCAACATAAAAACCTTCCGATAACAAGACTGAAACAACGCCTCCCCCTAAATTCGACGCGCTGAAGACGTGCGGCGAAGTCGGTAAAAATTCCACCAGCAAGTCAGCAAACTGATCCTGCGTCGGCAGTCCGGCAAAATTGATCGGAACGAATGACAAATCTGCAAGAACGCCATCGTTATCAAATTCAAAAACGGTGCGCTGCAACTGATTGGTAATTTCAATCAATTCACCATCGACAAATCCGGCCGTGGGAACGGTCAAATAAGCTCCATCCACCAACAGATGGGACTGAACCCGAATGTCACGATGCCCAATCTCGTCTTCCGCACCGGGCAGAGGTAGCGCATTGCGAGTATCAAAACCGTCGTCGCCCACCGTGCCCTGAACAATCAATGATTCAAACACAGCCACGTTGAATACAGGAGATTCCGTAACCGAATCAACCCCCACCAATGCGATCCTCGCGTCATTGGCAAGCGTTCCGTCGCGGCTTGTACTTACGCCGTCCAATCCCGCCGCATTGATCGCGGAGGAAATGGCCGATGCCACGTCGACCGAACTGAAACTAGCACGATTGATCACCTGCACACGCGTGGCGGCAGGATCCACTGTAGTTGTATTACCTTCCTGCTCTAAACCATTCGCACCGGCTAAATTCAGGAAAATCCCGGTGGACCAACCAAGATGGATTTCCCCTCCGCCGAGAAGATTTCGTTCAACATTCAGATTTTCATTGGTCAGTGCCGTGGCAACCAAATCTGCCATTTCTTCGGCCGTCTCACCGCCTGTGTAGACGATCGCCACATGAGCTGGGTCCGTCAACCCACCCCCATTTTCATCAAACTCGAATATCGTGGTCTGTGCACCATCACCAACCTCGAAATTGGCTCCATCAAAGATAAATGTCCCATCTGGAACCCGCAGAATCACACCGCCATCAAACTCGAATGCGGTTGTTGCTCCGCTGCTTGCATTGACGTCGAATGCCGTTCCATCCGCGGCAGCGACCCCGTCCCCGCTGACGGTCATTGTTTTGCCAATGGTCGTGGACGAGTCATAACTCGCACCGGCATCATCTAAATTGAGTTGAATCGGTGTCACCGGCTTACCGGCATTGCCCAGATATTCTTTGGCACCTATGCGCAGACGAAACGTACCCGCACCGGCACCGGCAAGTTCGTCCAGATCACTGGCATATTTCAAGACCACCAAATCGGCACCCGGACTGTAGCTGACCTCCGTTGGGAAGAAGACAATGTCGTCCGTGTTTTCTACCGTATCTTTAGTAAAGACCAACGGGTAATAGTCCTTATCTTCCGCCTTGGCTGTCGCTAAATTGTCGTCATTGAAGTAGACGTGAATCGTATCTTTGAGCTGTTGTAATCCAAGTGCCGGATCGCGAACAACCGGCTGAGGAACGACCGCTTCTACCTGGGGGCCGAGGTCAAGTTTGAAGTTTTGGGAAAAATCACCTTCACCATCTTCAAAGACGGATCCATCCAAGTCGCTTAGCGCCGCCGCACCAGTTCCCCGTACCGAAATCTGATAGGTCTCATCCGTCAGTGCCTCGGCAAAACGAAATACAATCTGCCGATCCGATTCATCGACTCCGATATATCCCGGTTCGATTACTTCGTCATTCGAACCGCTGAGCAAAATTGGTGAGTAATCGATGTCCGCTGCCGTAATGTCGGTGTCAGCGTCGCCATCTTTAATCGAAGCTCGAATCAGCGCTGAAGTCGCAGTGTCAGTATTCAGCGCGTCTACAAGAAGATTCGCCGTCGTTTCATTACCTGCATTTGTATTCAGGTCCACCAGAATTGTCGTTCCGCCCGTGTCGACAATAACCGTCGGACCCGATGCGTTGTTGTGGTCGCTTTTGGAGACAAGAATTTGGATTCCGTTACCGGGGATGCCTCCGGCCTGTGCGGAAAAAGCAATATTGACAGCGCCGCCGGTGCCAAAGAGACTCGTTGCCGATGCGACATTAAAGTCACCATCCCCTCCGCTGCGCAACAGTGTGATCGAATCTAAGGTAGACGGATCCAGTTCGGCATCCTGATTAAAATTCAGGATAACCTCGCGAGGTGCAACGGTCAGGACGTCCCCGTCACCTAAGAGGTCGCCGTTATTGGTTTGAATACCAGCAAGTTCTGGTACCCCCGCAAGTAATCGTCGATCCTCAAGCGTTTCCAAAAACATGCGACGCTGAGGTTGATTCTTGGTGTTCTTTTGGCTGTTCTTCATCTTTGCAGAATTCCTGTCGGTACGACGGACGGATTCGTTAAGCCATAAATGCGGATAATTGACTCTTTCAAAACCAATTTCTCAGAACGCCTAAAGCGAACCAATCAATCAGAAGTTAAATGACTACTTTCAATCACCAGCACAAAAACTTAATCGCATTGTAGTTATGGGTGCATACCCGGCAAATAAATTGCGGATTATCACCTAATTTCACCGCTAAATAACGGATCCACCCCTCAAACGAGGCATTTGCGCAACAGCGCCTATGCCCATGTAAAGAGGCTTATTCTGTTTATTCGGATTATTACAAGGTCGACATAAACCGAAAACTCCGATTGCACCAGAAGCAGGGAAAAAACCCCATCTCATGGGGGGTCCATTCTGTCGTCAACAAAAACTGGCCTACCTTGCCTCAGCAACACCTTCATCTATCCCGCGTTACCCAAACCACCAGAAGCGAACAACTCTCTTGTTTCGTCCCCATTTTCAGTTTCAAGGGCGCCTTTTCTATGGCGTTGGCAACCAAAGTAATAGGCCGGCTTTTTCTCTGGTCATTCAATGGTTCTGTTACCCAAAATACCGTTCGTTCGGAGGAACATTCAGCATGCGCAAATCACGATGGATCAAACCCCACAATTTGTTTTCCACACCCGGAAACAAACAATGCAGCAAACTCCAATCTCCTCAACGCACATTACAATTGGAGACACTGGAAACCCGCAATCTTTTCTACGCAAATCCACTGAGTCCGGAACTACCTGAAACACCGGTAATGGTAGGTGAAACGTCTCCGCCCCCGCACACCAGGAAAACCATCGTTCACCAAACAAATAAACCGAACCGTCCTGTGTTGGGTCCGGAACCAGAACGATTTTTAACCCCAAAGCAATCACGACCTTCCGAATTGGACCTTGAATTGCCGCCGGTTGCCGAAGAACCGATCGGGGTGAATGACCGATTATTCCCCTTAGGAAAACCCACTCCTCCAAATCGATTTGTACCCACACCCGTTGGTTTATTCCCCGACGGTTCTGTACGACCGATCCATCCTGACATATCCCCGATCGTGGTTGAGCACATGGATAACAATGGCACGGGCCCGATGCGTGATACGCTTCATCGACCGCGTGTTGGCTTGGGAGCTCCCGTCGGATCACTTGCCGGGACTGATCCCCGTTTACTGGAGTACATGACTCTGGAGGAAAACTGGCATGCGGCGGAGGGCCCTTTGGTACACAGCATTCAGACGCTGGAGATTTCACCGGACAACTTGCTGATGGAAGTTCCACAGATCTATGAGATGCTGGAGCGGTTTTCCCGGTTTGATGATGGCAACATTGCGACGGTTGCCATTCATGAACCTGGCGTTCTTGATTCACCCATGGTCGCTGGGCAACGATTTGGAGTCTTCACGGTCAATATCGTTTCGGACACAATGCTGACGGATCCGTTTTGGAGTCTGCTCAACACACTGCAATTGATGGTAAATGAACCCTCCGTTGCCGTTCGAATCCATAACGTTCCGCAAGACCACGAGATATTTGCAGTCACACTGGAAAAACACATGTTAGTGGGAGCCCGGATTTGGCGGGTATACCAGCAGGACAGTGGATGGGTACGAATCGAAACGGAGGCATGGGAACAACGCAACGGTGTGCTGAATGATGTGGCCGCCGAAGTCGCAGGCCGCGCAGCCATGGAAGAAATCTGGACGCGTTATCTCCACAACCTGGGCGAAGCCGCATCTCGCGGCACAGGCAGATTCCATAAATTACCGGGGAAAACCAGCATTCACCCGGAAAACCGGACAAATCCCTGGCGAATCCGGGCTGACAAATATCGACAGACCCTGCAACTACCACCTCCCCTGACTACGTTACCTGCCACTAGAAAGTAAAATACCACCTTCGGTTTTTTCATAAGGACTACCAGCTCGAACCGGATACAATACTGCAATTCACTCATGGCCAACGTTAGCGAATTGCCTTAACGACAAACTGGATCACTCCCATGGCGAAAAAACGAACTACCAGGCTGCCCCCCGCTGCACTTCCGCTTGCTCATTACCGCGCCTTACATTTTAGTTGTACTTGTCTCGGGATTGTCGCGACAGGAATCTGCGGAGCTCTGTACACGACGATCGTCGGTTGGATGTACGTACAGGATGAGCATGCCACACTCACGCCGGTTGCTCAGGCCATGGCCGTAGGCATGTCTTCCCTTTATGGCCTAATCGTTGGAACGGTCGTCGGCATTCCTGTCGCCTCCATAACCACGATGGTTCGTGCGGCAACGGTCATCATCATGGACAAACGAAATCGTGCGGGAAAATTCACCGGCAGCTGGATCCTTAGTTGTCTGTTTTTTTTGGGGTTGGCTGGTTATTGCTGGTCACTTCCGGAATGGAAGAGTGGTTCTGTGACAATCGTTCAGTCCGGTAGTTTTCTAGCGAGTTGTGTACTCACCGCGGGTATTGCTACGCAGCTTTTTACTGTCATCCGCATTCAGCGAATTGAGCGGCAGGTAACGCTCCACCCCATTCATCTGGATTAGTACACCAGATGGAATCCCCTAATCCTATGACGTCGCTATTTTAGACCGTGAAATTCCACGATTCTGTCAGTTGCGCACAAAAGCCCCCTGAAAAGAGCAGGGGGCAAATACATCAAGAGCGGAGGGCACGGGGCTCGAACCCGCAACCCCATAAAGGGGCACGTCATTTCCAATGACGCTGCTAACCAATTCGCTTACCCTCCAAGTTTTGTGATCGTGACAATCTCCAGATTGGAAAATCGAACCCGTCCTGGTCACGATTCGATGGAGCTACCCTGCAGATGCCGGTCCTAAGAGGAGAAGCCGCATACAGGGATCTGCCAGATTAGTCCATCAAGCTGGCACCACTGATGAGTTTAATAAACTCTTCATTCGTGTCAAAACGATCCAGTTGTTTTGTTAGCTGTTCCATCGCATCGATGTGGTGCATCGAGGACAGTGTACGTCGCAGCATACTGACCGCTTCATAGGTGTCTTTCGGATGTAACAGTTCTTCACGCCGAGTCCCGGATTGATTAATATCAATCGCCGGCCAAACACGTCGGTCGGCAAGTTTCCGATCCAGAACGAGTTCCATATTCCCGGTCCCTTTGAACTCCTGAAAAATCAACTCATCCATACGACTACCCGTATCGATCAGAGCCGTACCCACAACGGTTAATGACCCACCTTCTTCAAATGCCCGAGCCGTCGCGAACAATTTTTTGGGAATATCCATTGCCTTGATATCTACGCCACCCGACATCGTTCTACCGGTATTACCAACCCATTTGTTAAATGCCCGAGCTAAACGAGTAATGGAGTCCATCAGCAGAAAAACATCCTGTCCCATTTCTGCAAGTCGCTGACATCGTTTAACCATGAGTTGAGAGAGACGTACGTGACTCTCGACGTCCTGGTCCAAACTACTAGCTACCACCTCACCATCGACGTTGCGACGCATATCCGTTACTTCTTCCGGACGTTCATCAATCAACAGCATGACCAGCTTCAGGTCAGGGTGATTTTTGGCGACTCCCTGACTAATGTGCTGCAACATCACCGTCTTGCCCGTACGAGGCGGAGCAACAATCAGAGCTCGTTGACCTTTCCCTAACGGTGTCAATAAGTCCATGACCCTCGTCGTTAAGGGTTCCTTACCTGTTTCAACCGGTAACCAGTGTTCCGGATTGATCGGTGTTAAATTTTCGAATTTTTTGATTTGTGGATAGTCCTCCGGAGCCAGACCGTCGACGTCCACAACTTCTTTCAAACGAGGTCCCTGAGAGCGACGTGCATGTTCCACTAACCCGCGAATCATCACCCCTTCACGCAATGAGTATTTTTCAATAAACGTGCCCGGAACAAACGGATCGGAACGTTCTCGTGAATAATTTTGCGTCGGACTACGAAGAAAACCGTATCCATTGGGATGAAGCTCCAGCAGACCAAATCCGGGTTCAACTAAACCGGTACCACTATCTGGTAAATCAGCTTCGTTCGGTCGACTTCGATAATTACGTCCGCGACCACCTCGACCACGACCACCTCGACCACGACCACCGCGTCCACGACCACCTCGACCACGGCCACCACCGCCGCCGTCAGAACGATTATTTCGATTCCTACCCATCACTTACCTTTGCATTAAACTGCAAGCCAATGTCCGCTTCTGTATAAACCAGATATCACAAATACCTGAAGAAAAAGTCCTTTTATAATTCCGCCAACCGGAGGAATTCTCCTACCAGTAATCAGGCGATATTGAAAACCAGGCTACCTGTTCTGTTTCGAACTTGTAATCCAAGTTCGTAAAACAGTGAACCTAATCTAGAACGCGTCTGGGACGCTGATGTTTTGTGACTTATGTGTATCCCTGACCATTCCTGTGTCAGCGGTTTCATACGCTCTGCGAAAAAGCACAGCATGAATCGCTTCAAAAGCTCAGCAAGATTCACATAATCCGTTAAAGCAAGCAACTATTAGCTAATAAGTTTGTATCCGCAACACGCCGGAAAAATCAATGGTGATCCACTGAAAACTTATGACTAGCCAAGATACCAACCGTCTGGCAGGCGAACAAACAACGATTCATGTTGAGGTTAAACCACTACAGAATCCAAACGTTTGAACCAAAGTCACTTGTTGGATGTTTTGAGTTGCCTGTTCGTAATACCGTACTCTGACAAAGCATAAGAGGTTATGTTGCAGATCCGGCAAAATCACGTTTGCAGGCAATCCGTTAAGCACATCCGACAATTTAACCACTATGACTAACTTGTCAACCGTTTTCGCCGCTTTTTGTGATTCCTACTCCCAATCTTGAGCAATTTTCTTGCTCAATCCACAAAACCTCTACTTTTGGTACATTTTACCACTTATCCACGACGATAAATATGAGCGTGTTGCTGAATATTCTTTCAGACTCCTCTCCATACACCTTATTTTTAGTCTCGTTTTACAGAAATTATAAGTCGATGAATTCCATCTTCAAATATCTGATTCTATGCACTGTATTACTGACATGTTGTATCTATGGCCCCCTGTACGGACAATCGTTTCCCATCCACAGGAACATTCAGGCACCCTCAAATGAAACAAAGCGAGCCCCATTCCGATCACCACCGAAAGTACTATGGATCACAGACATCCAGCATGCCAATCAGCTCGCACAACAGTCACAGCGGCCATTGTTTATGCATTTCATCCAGGATGACTGTCCAGCCTGTCTTCAGGCAGAAATCTACACATTTCAGGATTCAAGGCTGATCGATACGTTACATACTCAGTTCATTCCGGTTCAAATCAATCTCAGTGACAACCCGATGCTACGCAGGAGGTTCAACATCAAGAACACGCCGACCGACATTATTCTTGGCACAGATGGCACCGAACTGTTGCGACGCAAAACCGATTTGAATCCGTTAAACTTCGCCAGCATTCTGACTTCGATAACGACAGCATCCATCAACGAAATAACCATTTCCGATGGTTTTGAGTTTAATCCCACTGTCCTTCCGGAAGAAACTACACCTCGAAGGCGAAACACGGTCGTCGCTGCAAGCTTTCCATTGGCACCATATCCGGCAGTCGCACCAACTCCACCCCCTTCTAAGAAACCATCGATGCCGAATCCCACAACGCGTACCGTTCACGGTCCGGAACCCCCACAACGAACACCGCACCTTCCTTCAGAAAGCCAACTGCAGGTTCCACAGGTTCTCATCCCCGGCAAAACCAACCGAATCGCACTGGGCCTGGACGGCTATTGCCCGGTATCGCTTACCAACCTCGGCGGCAATGGAGCATCCTGGATTAAAGGCAACCCCAATATTGGAATTAAACACAGAGGACGACTGTATTTGTTTACAGGACCATTGCAGTTGCAATTATTCCTTACCAACCCGGATAAATTCAGCCCTGTACTTTCCGGATATGACCCTGTCCTGTATGCCGATTACCGTAGATTAATTGACGGGCAAAGGAGATATGGAGTCTCTTACCGACAACGAATTTATCTGTTTCAGAATGCTGAAACGCTCAAGGCATTCTGGCAGGCACCCGATCGATACGCCCAAATTGCACAGCAGGCAATGGCCAATACTCGCTAAGTTCCCAAATCATCGCGAGTTAACTCTGCCAAAAGTTTCCACGTCGTTAAACCAGTCTCATGGCCATCGCTCCATGCTATCCGCACGGCATAATTGCCGACCAGACTGATTTTCTGTACGGCAACATCAAGCGGTACGCTGTTTGGATCCAGCAGGGGTTTGCCCGTCCATTCATCGACACAATGGGCACAACCACAGGCCAGTCGAAGCCTCCGGTAGGTTAATCGAGTGGTGACTTTATCCGGCCACTGCACTTCCAATTCCAAAAGTTCATCATGACGATTAATTGCCGTCGGTGTCATACTCATCGCTACCCAGTTGTACCTTCTATGCCCGACTATTGCTGTTCCCATGCCAAAGCACGGTCCACGGCGCGTTTCCAGCGTTGATAGCGTTGTTGCCTTGTCGTTTCATCGATCGTGCTGTTAAATTCCTTCTGCAGCGCCCAATTATTCCGAACGTCCTCCAAATCATTCCAAAACCCTACGGCTAAACCTGCCAGATAGGCTGCCCCGAGCGCCGTCGTTTCAGCGACTTGAGGTCGTTTGACAGTCACATCCAGCATATCCGCCTGAAATTGCATGAGCCCATCGTTGACGCTGGCGCCTCCATCCACTTTCAAATCACCGATCTCCGCTTCCGCGTCGGCTGCCATCGCCTGAACAACGTCCATCGTCTGCAGGGCCATACAATCCAATGCCGCTCTGGCAAAATGGGCTGCCGTCGTCGCACGAGTGATTCCCACGATGGTTCCTCGCGCTTGAGGGTCCCAATACGGCGCTCCTAAACCGACAAATGCCGGCACAATTTCAACACCTCCGGAATCTTTGACTTGCGCTGCCAGAGATTCCACTTCACTGGAATCCTGAATCAGTTGCAATCCATCGCGTAACCATTGCACGACAGCACCTGATATAAAAACAGAACCTTCAAGGCAATAGGTTATTTTACCATTGATGCCCCAGCCGATCGTTGTCAGCAATTGATTCTTGCTTTCCACTGGTGTTTCGCCCGTGTTCATCAAAATAAAACTACCCGTGCCGTACGTATTTTTCACATCACCCGGGTCGAAGCAGGCTTGTCCAAAGGTAGCGGCCTGTTGATCCCCGGCAATTCCCGCAATGGGAATCGCCGCACCAAACCATGCCGGATCCGTGGTACCCACGATCTGACTTGACTCCACCACTTTTGGCAAAACCGCCGGCGGCACATCAAATATTTTCAGTAATTCATCATCCCACGTCAGCGTGTGAATATTAAACAACAAAGTGCGGGAAGCATTACTGTAATCTGTCACATGAGCTTGACCGCCGGTGAGCTTCCACACTAAAAATGAGTCGACCGTGCCAAATAGAATTTCACCGGACTCTGCCCGCTGCCGCACAGCGGGATCCTGATCCAACATGTATTTGATCTTGCTTGCCGAAAAATAGGCGTCCAGTAACAGACCCGTCTTTTCACGAATTACGGGTAACTTACCTGCTGCCCGTACTTCCTCACATATATCCGCAGAGATCCGACTTTGCCACACAATCGCATTACCCACGGGCTCGCCTGTCTTTCGATCCCACAAAATCGTCGTTTCACGCTGATTCGTAATGCCGATCGCCGCAATATCAGATGCTTCAATCCCCGCCTGTTCTATGGCCTGACGAGCCGTTGTTAACTGCGTATTCCAGATGTCATGGCAATCATGCTCAACGTGACCAGAGAAAGGAAGGATCTGGCGGAATTCCTGCTGAGCCATGGCAAGGGCCACACCCTCATGCCCAAACAAAACCGAACGACTCGACGTCGTACCCTGATCCAAAGCTAATACCATTTGTGTCATCAAGAGGCACTCCCAGATTGTCGAACTACAATGGGCTATCTGAGTGAGATAGCACGTCCGGTTTATGAAAGCGGGATATCAACTGATCATAGGTAGTGACACCTAAAATACCCCCAATCACCGGGCCGACCACAGGAACCAAATACCATAACGTGTTGGGATCCTTAAATACCTGCGAACCCCAGCCAGCCAGAAACGTAAACACCCGCGGTGACAAATCCCGGGCCGGATTGATTGCATACCCGCAATTGGAACCAAAGGACATACCGATCATTAAAACCAATGCACCGACGACCAGGGGGCCCAAATTACCCGTCGGTGCCATATTACGAGTATCTCCCGCAGCACAGATAACCAACAATAAAACAGCGGTGCCGATAATCTGATCCAGCAACCCGGTCCAGTTACTCACCGTCTCGGGATTATGGTTGCGAAAAGACCGCGGATAGGTTCCGAACATCCCGGCCGTGGCCATCGTATGGCGACTCTCCGACGTTAGATCCTGTGATGGAACAACGGATCCATCTTCGGCAACCGCCACGGCCGTTGCTTCGGCCGCAACCGCTTCAAAATTCTGGATCTGTTCAAAATAAACCGCATACACAATCGCTGATGCTACAAACGCACCCAGCATTTGCGCAGTAACAAATGGGATCACACGATTCCATGCCAGCACTTTGCGAAATGCCATCGCAATCGTAACCGCAGGATTGATATGTGCTCCTGTGATACCACCGGCGACATAAACGGCTAACATAACCGCCACTCCCCATCCAAAATTAATCGTCAGGTAGTCGCCATATTGGTATTCCGTAATATGCTGAACCACTCGGCCCGGCTCCTCATTCGATAGAGGAATACTGACTTGTCCCAGCGTAACCTGAGCGTTCACTCCCAACCCAAATAACATCAATACCATCGTGCCCAAAAACTCGGCACTCATGTCTCGCATTGTTGTTTTCTGGTCTTTCAACATGAGTTGTAATGCCATGACTTGCTAAAAAAGATCTGGATAAAAAAGAGACGCCCGCCGGCACATCTTCAAAGGTAACAGCAAACGCGGGAAAACCCAAACCTATGTCACCGTTTTTGAAATGAGCCGACCTTAAAGATTCAGTAACTTCTTCAATACATGTTGCTGTAACTCCCGCGCAAACAGATGGTATGCTTCGCGATGGGGCACCGGAGCACGGTCAGCCCAGACCGTCAGATTTCCCAGCACCTTGGTTAATTGTGCAATGGATTCATCCGTGGATGCGTTGGAAGAAATCAGCATCTTTTCCAATTCCCAACTGCGAACCGTTTCCAATTGTGCATCCAGATACGGCTCACGTTGAGAGTCCGACAATCGCATGTACTCAACCGCTCGGTTCAAAAGCCAAACCTCGACCAAAGCAAACGCATTGGAACTCAACACAGCTTGATGCTGGTCGGTTAACTGTAAATCGACCGTATTATTGCCCGCATGTTCATCCAATGCCTCGGCTAAACGCTCTGCAAGCTCCCGACGAATTTGCAGATCCTGCTTTAATACGTCTTCGGTACATAACCAATAGAGCACCGCATTGTGGATCGACTTACGCAACGACGAATGCTCGACCAACGGAGCCTGTTGTACCCAGGGTTCGATGCGATCGAATAATGCAAAAGGGCTCAGTTCCGCCGTTCCCGAAGAACGGGAATAAATCTGATGGTGAATATCCGCCCACTGCATGACCGTCGCCAGTTGTATTTCCAGAAATGGCCGCTGTTGCATCGACTCCAACTGATGAAACTGAGCACTGCGCTGATAAAACCACTGCTGCGTCAACACATCAATGTTCTTTTCCAGCAATGCCTGATTCACTCCGCCGGACGAGGCCGATGAACCCTCCAACGGTGACCAACCGGAACCTAATTCCTTTTGAAAACGATCCACCAGTTCTTCTCTTAACGATTCATCCTGATCGTCAAGATCCACCAAGACCAACCAATAACCAAGTTGGGACTGCGGCGTGTCTGCCACGGACGGATAATTTCCAATCCACCAACGCCACTGTCCAAACGAGAACGTAACCCCGACCCCGAATAACAACACCAGAACAATCAGAGGTTTGTTGAATCTCATCATAACACCCCCCGATACTCTCATAAATCCGCATAATAACCATTTGACATCGACACTGATGAAACCAATTATACAGAGAAACGAGATCAACGCATGATCATTTCGCATCCAATCGAATTTAATTCAGACACTCACCCTATCGCGGTATTGAAATCAATGTGAGTTCATACAATATCACCTCGCAATCATAAACCAAATTTGGTAAACAAAGGCATCGTAAACCGCACAGGATATTTCCATGCCGAAATTCATAACCGCCATCGATCATCAACTGGGGCAACCCACCGCCCAGTTACGTTTACAGAAATTCATCGACCAGATCACAACGCAATACGCCGATTCGATTAGTTCGATGGAGGGAACATGGAACGAGAACTGCCTGGATTTCAAACTTGTAACCATGGGAATGCAGGTAACCGGATCACTTGAGGTTACCGACGATGCGGTGACGATCCAGGGAGCCATGCCGTTGGCTATGTCCATGTTTCGCGGACGTTTGGAAAAAACACTGGAACAGGAACTGAGGAAACTGCTGGCATGACGTTCAATGGAAAATCCCTCCTCCTGACGATCCTGATCCTGTCGGTTCCATCGACCCTTGTCAGCCAGGCACCGCGGCCAACCGCATTATCCAATGCGGATTTTCAAAAGCAACTGAACACCACCATTTCCGTTCATTGGAATCTACCGTTATCCAATATCGTTAAATCGATCCGGGAAACCCAGAACGTCGCCGTTTTCCTGGATCGGCGGATCGACCCGCAACAAACAATCCAACTCAAAATCCAGGATACGAAACTGACCTCGGCGTTCGATCAACTCGCCGCACAATGTAATTCGCGCATCAGCATCGTGCGCAACGTCGTATACATCGGACCTGTCAAAACCACGCAATGGCTGGCAACGCTGGCGGAAATCCAAGCCGAAAATCACCGGCGTCGTCCGGGGCCGGAAACAACTCGCTTGTTCCAACCGCAGACAACCCAATGGAGTCGCCTCAGTCAGCCTCGGATAATTGTCGAGCAGGTCGCCGAGTCGATTCGTGCTCAAGTCACCAATCTGGAAGTCATACCCTTTGACTTATGGGACCAAAACAGGCTGCCGGCCTTACCATTTGCACATCGATTCACGCTCTTGTTGGCCGGATTCAATCTTACCTACCAGGTAAATGACGATCACTCAATCACGTTGGTCACTTTCCCAGAACAGGCCAAAATCCAAAAAACATTCCTGAAACCCGTTGCGACAGCCAACCTTGCCCGTATCAAAACCAGTTTTCCTATGCTGGAAATCCTCGAAAACACCAACCAACTCGTCGTCCGCGGGCGGTGGGAGGACATTGAACAACTTGACCAATTACTACGCGGAAAAACAGTCACCATACCGGGTAACGGAACGACCTCCATGCAGGTCTATACCCTGACCGTAACTAATCAGACCATTCAGGACGTACTCAAGGCAATCGCCGCGAACGAAAAACTGGAACTCACCGTAACCGCTGCCGCAATGCAACGGTGGGGCAAGAGGATAACCTTGACCGCCAAAGAACTGCCACTTACCGAACTGCTAAAGCAGGTTGTCCAGCAAGGTCAACTCCAGTTCAAGGTAGATGACAAGCAACTACAAATAACGGTTGCCCGTCCCTGACAGCGGCGCCTTGCCGTAAGCCGATGGCAACTCACCCGGTCACCTCTGGCCTTGCCCTGAGATCACAGTACGCTACTCAGGAATTTTCGCAGAGTCGTCGTAAGTGCGACGATCTTCCGGGTGCCACAGAGGAAGTCCCTCACGAACACGTTCAGATAGAATTGCCAGCTTCTCGCCTGAACCCGGCAGGGACGCCGTCGGTTCGTAATCATCTTCTTGCTGACCTGTGGGCTCAAAGTCCCATATCCCCATCTTGATTGCATCCAGGACTGAATTTGGCACGAGATATTCTCCTATCATTCCATCCGATAAAGCGTTTTGA
>JAYZPA010000218.1:0-5311 GCA_036150515.1 Planctomycetota bacterium | reverse complement strand
ATTTCTCGCATTTTGCTCATCGATCGCTATTAATTGACTTTCTTTTTTTCCCGGTTCCCAAACTTTCCAGGCTTCATCGAGCGCTGTTTGTAAGGGCGTCAGTTTTTCCAGTTCCGCCGTTGCGTTTGCCTCTGCTTTAGTACGGGTATCTTCAAGTTTGGTCAATTCTGCATTCAGGGCATCCAGTTTTTTCTTGAATGTGGCCGCGGCATCCTGCAATGATTTTTCTTCCGGAAGCGTCTTCAATGCATTGGAGATCTCAGCATGGGCAACCGCCAACGCATCACGCTTGGGCGTCCGTACAGCGATGCTCTCCGATGCAGTGATTCGGTCACCATCCTGTTTTAGATATTTATCCAGTTGGGCGGTGGCTGCAGTATCCGCCTTAATATAAGCCGCCCTTGGTTCAGCCCATTTCGTATTATGATCCAGTACCTTTTGTCGAAGTTGCTCCCAGGCTTCCCTTGCAACGTCCACCTCACCTTCTCGCTGTTCACATTCGGTCACGATCAAATCAATGCGGCTCTGGATCTCAGACAAGGAAAGTTTGGCCGGAATATCTAACTGATAGCCCCGCTGATAGGTTTTGGAGAGTGCAATTTGGCGAAGGTAAGCTTTCACATCAAAGCCCAGTTCGACCATCCCCTGTTGCAATACATCCATCAATTCGGAATTCAGTGGTGGATTATCAACATGCTGGAGATCAACCGGCATCACCAGTGCCCGCCCATTCATCAACCCCCACAGCCGATTAGCAATGTTGCGGTTGAACGCTTCGTTTTTGCCACCGGTTAACGCCATCGCAAGTTGCTCGCGCCGGCTAAACGCCGGAACCGAAACCGTATCGGTCCTCGGACGTATTTTGTATTCATCCAGTTTCTTCAGTACCGGCTCAGCGACCGGGGCATCTCCAGGGAGATGAGGACCGGTTTCACCGGCTTCTTCGGTAAAGACGCTCTTAAAGGAAACGTTACCTACCGATTTTTCTGCAAAGAAATTCTTCTTCGCTGTATTGGTGAAAATGTAACTTCGATTCAGAAAAGCAAACAGGCCGTAATAGTCACGCTGGTAATAACTGTCCACCAGCGGATGGTCGTGACACTGAGCACACTGCATGTCCATGCCCAAAAACATCCGGCCAACATCGCGGGTCAACCGATTTGTCTCACCCGCTCGATCCAGATAAAACCGGGCTGCCGGTCGTGAGGAATCCTGAGCGCCACTGGCAGATAGAATTTCCCGCGCCAGCTCGTTATAAGGCTTGTTCGCAGCAAAAGAGTCATAGAGATACTGATACCACTCGGCCGACTTAACCTGACCGTCCGGTGTACGCTCCATCAGCATCACATCAAATACATTGGCTAATCGCTGATCCAGCCGTGGATCTTCGATGATCCGATCGACCCATTGCTGCCGTTTGTCAGCTGAGACATCTGACAAAAACAACCTCGTCTCGGTAGACGAAGGAACCGTTCCCAGCAAATCCAAATAGATCCGTCGGATGAACTCGGCATCACTTGCCGTGTCCATCACTCGGATCGCCTGACGAGATTCCACAGCTGCATCAATTCGTTCATGTAGCGGACGTTCACCCCTGGTGGTCGCAGCCCACAACATGCAAAGAACAACATAGAGGATGCATCGGTTCATGATTTGTTAACGATTTTAAAGGTGGGATTGTATCTAATACCAACCATGCGGATCTAAAATGCCAAATGACCGTCCTGTCGCCAATC
This sequence comes from Planctomycetota bacterium, assembly GCA_036150515.1. GTDB lineage: Bacteria > Planctomycetota > Planctomycetia > Pirellulales > Pirellulaceae > UBA721. The sequence continues at coordinate 3,575 of JAYZPA010000218.1, read as the reverse complement.
CAAAGCAACCGTCGTTTTTCATCACCGCCGGCGAAAGGTGGGGGTTTGGATCGCCGAATCAGAGTTGAAAAGGCCACCTTTCTTCCAGCCGGCCTTAACTACACACCTTATTGTACTACCTCTTCCGGACTCAGGTCAAACTCGATTACCCACGCCAAAAACAGCTTTATTGTGCTTTTGTTTGGATTGTACAAAACCATCCCGGCCTACGGTAAAGCTGTATAACGATACATGGACGCCCGTTGAGGATCACACAAACCAACATGATTATAGGGTTTTATTTTTTCCCGAATAAATGACTCAAATGTGGCCGGTTCCCCCCAGTTTTGGGAGTGAGCTATCTGGCAAATCTGTTCATACGCTTCCTGAACCAACGCAACCCATTTCTGATCTTCCGCCAGAAATATTTGGTGACTCGAAATATCGGCGTCGGACTTACCGTATCGATTCTCGTAACTGGTGGCAGCCGCAAAGTAAAGCATGCAAAATGCTTCAAAGTGCCGTTTTGATGGCAGCGCCCGGTAGCATCCTGCCACCAGTAAATCGATTAAATGGAATTCCTCGAGCACTTGTTTTGCATAACGATCCAATTTGTTTTGTACGCACGCATCCGCCGATAAAAAAATATCCGCCAGTCGTTCAATGCCACTCATGGCATGTGCAATTCCCGTGCTATGCAGGGGATCAATAAACCCCGCGGTGTGCGGTAAACTCACCCATCCTGGTCCCGAAACCTGTGTCGCGATGCGTTGCAGTCGCTGCGTCTTGATATACTCACCCGGTTGCTTGCTGAGTTGAGCAGATTGAAACATCCGGCGCAACCCCGGATACGAATCAAGTACCGTATTCCAGACACGTTCCGCATCCCATGAATCATCGAATCGCTCACCACTCTGGTGATTTAAAACCATTCCGGCACTGGTTCTGCCCTGATCAAAACGTAGACACCACAACCAGCCATCTTTCCAAACGTGATGTTGAGCCGCATCATCTGACGGAAATGGAAAATCCACTGTGGATTGCCCCATCAAGGTGAGTTGTGAATCCCAACTGCGGACATGTTCAAAATGGCTGAATACTGTCGAAGTATTCGTTTGCAATGAGTCATTTTGACCACGTGGCAAATCAAGAATTTGCGTCATTGCCTCACTATGCCCCGATGCATCGATAATCCAGTCAGCCTCTATCAGCTCGGTACTACCATCGGACCCCTTCAGGGTGGCTATCCAGCCATCGTCCATCTGCCCCCGCTCGAGTTGAATCAGCGCAACCTCTTGTCGCACCTGAACACCAAGTCGTGAAGCGTAGTCACACAGGAACTGATCTACATCCGCGCGGAACCATTGCGTATCAGCAACTTCCATGGTTGCGCTGGCTGCTACCAGTAAATCGTGATCATGATTGTCCGTAATCGAGAGTTCGCGTCCTGCTTGATGAAAAAAATAACTGAACCCGCGTTTCACACCTCGGTCAAGCCCGGGCAATTCCCGCACCCAATCGCCATAACAAGTTAGTGGTTGAAGCTCTGACAAATCATATTGATCAATCAATTTTTGCAGGATTAAACTTGCCGTCGGTGTCGACGACTCCCCAATCATAAATCGGGGATGTCGCTGTCGATCAATCAACGTCACCTGTTTTCCACCGCAGGTCAGGATTGCAGCAATCAGCGATCCTGAAAACCCGGCGCCCACCACCAGAAACCGCTCCGTTACACCCTTAGCTGCATTCACGACAAACCACTCCTGGTCGAATGATCTGAGTATGATTCATTTCCGTCAACCGCGCCACACGTTGTGATACACAATGAGGACACATCGAAAATTGATCCGCATCCCAAAGGTCCATCAACACCCGACCCCGTTTCATTTCCAAACCGGCTCTCTGAACCATCTCCATTGATTTCAACTGGGGTGGAGTAAACAACCCGTCTCTTTCCAGTTGATCCATCACACCATTGCCGCTCCGCGTGGGTACTAAAGAACAACATTCCACACCGCAGTCAAAGGCAAACTCCATTGCGCGTATAGCCCAGTCCATTCCCTCATCTTCAGTCAGAAACGGCGGACGCAGCAGGATAAACGTACGAATACGTATTCCCCGGGCAACCAATTTCGAAGTGGCCGTTTGGAAATCCTCCAACGTCATATGCTTATTCAGCCAGGGTAAAATCCTCGGATGGATGGATTCCAAACCCAAGGCAATTTCCAACTGACCGGACAGCATGTTTTGAAAATCAAAACAGGCATCACCGCACAATGTCGGATGATTTTCAACAATGACCGTTGTAAACCCTTGAACCAGATCCGCAATTTCAGGCCAATCGGATGGAGGCACCGAGTGAGGATCAAAAAAGTTACCGCTGTTGTATAGCTTGATTGCCGTCATGCCCTGCTGCTCAGGAGCCCGAGGATCAATTTGTTTTTGATTCAGTGCCCAGCGGATTTGTTGGGGTATCGAGCTAACCGCCTCATCACGCGGCAGTGTGTTTTTCCAGAGATCACACATCGTGCAACGAAATGCGCATTCGTTGCTCGTCAGAAAAACCGTAACCACTCCCTGCAGCGATTGATCCGCAGCACACTCTTGTTCCACCATACAGGCATAGGGGTGCCCCGGATCCACTCGGTTACGAGCGGGCCGCAAAGCAATGATTTGTTGGTCAGAAAAAACCGGAAGGACAGTATGCATTAATGAATAAACAAATCTGCAAAGGCATCCCGATAGGTCTGCTCGTCTGCTGGAAATAAATCATCAAAACCATCGCCCGAGACAGCACCATGCTGAAAGCGACATTTTTCAAATACGGGCATCGTGATTCCTGTCACCGCTTCGACTCCTCGCCGTACAATTTCTCCCTTGAGCCGATAGAGCTTTTCATGATCCCAATCCGTCAATTTAGTGAACGGGATTCCTTCAGCGACTGCAATTACACGGGGAAGCGCGAACGGACTAAATCCACGAAAACCTAACTTCGCTGCCGGAGCATACGATCGGACATGCCCACGACTCTGTCCGCCGGAATAAGTTAATGAGTGTTTGATCGAATCCACACCCCAGCCTTCCTGGTAAAGCATCAGGTTATTGAGAACACTGACAATGGTTAACTCCGGATTATCTTCAATCGGATAGTCCTTTAGATTCTCATCGCCCCCATCGCCGTCCAGTAAATAAACCCACTCGGGATACTGCTGACGTATCTGCTGCACCAGGGCCCAGGCCATCGTGGCCGATTGGACATCCAGCGGTTTATAATCTTCAATGACGCGGATCGCCTCACGATAATCCACCTGATCAGGGGATACATGAATGACTTCCAGCAGCATGCTTAGATCCGTTTCATCAACAAATTGTTGTGCCTGTCGGGCATCGGATGACGTTCCATCAACACTCAAGGTAAACGCCTTGAGTCGCGCAGGGGATTCACCTCGTCGTAATAGTAAATGATGCAGTAGGATTAGAATTGCACCGCTATCAATGCCTCCGGAAAACAATACACCCAGCGGCTCCTGTTTATCCACCGTTTCTAACCAGCCGTCCAGTTCTTCGGCAACGCGACCTATGTACCGCCTGCC
>JAYZPA010000217.1:0-5192 GCA_036150515.1 Planctomycetota bacterium | reverse complement strand
TTGAGTGTCTCCCACACCGGATGAAATCTGCCGCAAATCGATGGTTTGAAGGCCTGCATTTTCCGGGATGACAAGGTCGCTCAGGTAGGACATTGTGGGTGGTACATTGACGCCGTTGATGGTTACGTCAATCGTGGCATTAGAGACCGAGCCTAAACCGTCAGAAAGTTGGTAGGGGAAGGTTTCGGTGACCTGTTGGCCCGCCATCAGACTGCGTAAGGACTCGGCGGCGGTATAGTTGAAGCGACCATCTTCAAACACCTGAGCGGTGCTTCCCAGCGATCCCGTAACCTGATGGTCCTCGACGACAGCTAATTCGCTTTCCATCCCCGGGTCAAGATCGTTCATCATCAAACCGGGCGAGGGTATTTGTAAGGCGGCATTGACGTCCACCGTAAACGTATCGGCGACGGCGGCGAACAGAGAGTGATGGAAGGTGTTGAAGGCAGAAGTTGTTTCTTCGCCAGCCTCAATTTGACCTAATTTATGACGATATTGCACCAGATCGTTGTAGGTGATCAGACCGTCGCCGGTGAAATCAGCAGCAGCGTTGAAACTGGAGGTGCGATTTAGGTACAAGGTTTCGAATAATCCAATATCGGTCTCATCTATCTCGCCGTTAAAATCCAGATCCCCCAGTCCTGCGCCAAAGATCGTGTCCGCAAAAACACCACCGTAGCGTTGCACATTAACGTTCCCTGAAATTTCAAAGGTCACGATCGTAACCGCATGGTTTCCATGCGTCACCGAATCGATATCCTTTTGAAATAGATCCCGATCAGTTTTAGTTGTCGTCCCTTCCCCCTGTTCGGATAATTCAATAATCGAAGCATCTGAAAGACCGGAGGGTAAATCTAAAAAGACGTGAACGCTGTTCGCGGTTCCATCGAGGGATCTGATTTCTAGTGAGCGGTTTTCATTGACACCTTCAACACGAGGGTGAAAGCTGGCGACGTCTGATTCGGGAGCTAGTCGGTCAACGTAAATGGTCTTTTTGAAATCCGAAAACACCGCAGGTCCTGAATCGGTACGGTGCCGAAAGGCACGTGCCTCCAGGAAATGCACCCCTTCGGCCAGATTCGACGTGTCGATGGTTTGTAAGAATTCGCCATCGCCTCGATCGCCGGTCACCCCATTGGCGCCTATGAGCGGACTGGATTTGTCAGTGAATGCCTCAAAGCCATAACTCACATCAGTCGGATCCACAAAATCGACCTGACCATTACCGTTGAGGTCAATGCCACCATCGAGCTTTAGTAATGCGTGATCGCCGTCTGCGTAGATGTCCCTTAATGCGTCGGAGCCAAGTAACCGAACCTCGTTAGTTTGGAGCCGTGTCTGAAAGCTATCGTCAGTAATGACATGCAGATCACTGAGGCGGGTGCGTCCATTGGCAAAGTTGCTCGCTTCCGGTTCGACACCAGCCAATACCTGTGAAACACCAAGTATTTCCAATCCGTTTTCAGACTGAGGAGTGGGCAGCCCATAAACAACATAGGCCTGTCCATGGCGTTCCCCATTGGCATTGTTGGCACGGGGAATACGTAAGTCGACCGACCCGGCATTGGAAACGGTAAGGACTTCGGGGATGTCATCGTGAGGATCGACGAGGGGATTTGCGCTGTTGCCGGTTAACTCGATAAGGTGTGTGCCTGGAGCGACCGCAACCTGGACGGTTCTTTGGTCAAATCCATTGTCACCACGATTGGAAAGCCCGACTAAAGCACTGGATTGCCGTTCAAAGGCGAAAACCCCTTCCGTATCAATCCAGCGTTCGAGGTAACCACCACGCCCGTGCGTATTTCTCAGGCCCACCAAATTGGTCAGAGCGTCACCATAGACGCCGCCAAGTGCATCGCCGCGTCCCGACTTTGGAAATTCGCGGTGGTCGCCAAACTGATGTCCATTAAGATAGACCACGGCATTGCCGGGCTGCATCAGCATGTAGGCATGGGCCACGTTGCTCAAATCGGTAGGTCCGTGTTCGTCATGGCTTTGGACGAACAGAACTCCGGCTGAACCATTGCGGAGGCCGTCATCCGCATCGTCGAGTGATGCGGACTTGATGTTTTGCCAGGCATTGCTGGTTCCCGTTGAGCTGAGGTTATCCCGGACGGCAAAGAACACACTGAAATCCAGCGCATCACGATTCCCGCCAATACGGCCGGGGTCGTCGGGATTGATGGTTTTCTTGACATGGTTTAGTAATTCCTGTCGATCACCTGTATAGGCTTCGCTGAAGCTAAAGACGTGCTGGGTGGATCCGTCGAGAAGTGTGCGTGGGTTGGAGCGGTAAACCGCGCGGTCTACATAATCTAAGACTTCACCATGGACATGTTTAGCCGCATCAATGCGAAAACCGTCCACACCCACGTCCTGGACCATCCACTGTAAATAACGCATTAAATAACCCATCCCGTTTTCCGAGACCGGATCTCCGCAGGTACCACAGTCGGGATTGAAAGGATAGACGGCAATGTCGCTTTCCCCGGTTGTCGGGTCAAAAAGCATGATGGGATCTAAATCGCGATCAGGATAGAACTGGGTATTGGAGGCCATTGGTACATTGGCTTTTCTGGGGCCGTTGTAAGAGGGTGCGGGGCCTGGGAGGTTGGAGGGATCATCGGGAGCGACAGGGTGGCGGATGAATTGGTGGTTCGTACGGTGGTTAATGTCAATTAAACCGGCCAGACGACCTTCGATGTCGCCCCCGGCGAAAGCACTGTGGAAATCACCGTCCACCGCGTTGTCCAGCGTTAGCACAAAGCCGGGATAACCGCCGGCATTGAGAAAGTCCTGAGTACTACTATCAGCAAAGCCATTATGATTGATCACGGCGTCTACATAGACAGCCCCACCTAAACGGTGCACCATTTGAACTAGTGATCGCAATTCCGTTTCCGTGCCATAGAGCGTGGGGTTTGCATGGTCGCCTAGATCGAAGCGGTCATAAACGTCATAACCAACTGATTGATTACCAGAATCAGCGCGGCCGGTAGGGGGGACCCAGATCGATCCGTATCCGGCTTCAAAGACATCAGAAAGCCGGGTCTCCATCACCTCATAATCTGTTTCGAACCATTGCAACATTGCAGGCGCTGAGGCGTCTAAGACACGACGGGTTTCCAGTGTCTCAAAGTCCAGTTGCCGCATTAATGACTTGGAAGAGTTCTGGTTCCTGACGGATAAATTACGTCGTCGCTTTTTCATCATGCTATTTACGGACCTGGGAATCACAGGAAATTGGTCGTATTGAGAAGACTTTGCCTTTTTTAAGTATCGCTGCAATATGGGAAAGGTCAACTTTAGGGGAAAAGTCTGGGCTGCGAAAATCAAAAATAATCGCTGTTTGTCTGTGGCTGACAGAGGCGAATGCTTACCGGTTGTCAAAGTCCGAGGCAAGTGATCACTAGACTTTGAAAGTTCAAATAGAGTAGCGTAAGGTGTTTCATGGAAGAGCGTACACTTTCGCCGTTAGTATGTATAATGACATGCTAACGGTACGCCAGGATGTTGGCGGGCAACGTTAAGACTGAAAATATTAAATAACCATCCTCACAACAATCGCTCAGTTGAGTCGGCTAGAGAAAGATGAAATCATGACTAAAACTGTTAATGTAGCAATGATCGGCCTCGGATTTGGGGCTGAGTTTATACCGATTTATCAGGCTCTTCCTAACGTGGATCAGATTGCAATCTGTCGTCGCGACGAGGATGCCATGAATCTGGTGGGCGATCAATTCGGGCTTGAGAAGCGTTATACCAACTATGAAGATGTGCTGGCGGATCCGGAGATTGATTTTGTCCATATCAACAGTCCGATCGACGATCACGCCTGGATGTCTTTAAAAGCCCTCGATGCCGGAAAGCATGTGATGTGCACCGTCCCGATGGCCACGACCATTGAAGAATGCCGTCAAATTGTGGAAAAAGTTCAGGAAACTGGATTGAAGTATATGATGGCCGAAACGGTGGTCTACAGTCGTGAATTCCTTTTTATCAAGGAGATGTACGATAAAGGGGAACTCGGCAAAATCCAGCACCTGGCAGCTTCCCACCCACAGGATATGGATGGATGGCCGAGTTATTGGCAGGAAATGATCCCGATGCATTACGCCACTCATGTTGTTAGTCCTTGCCTGGGGTTAATGGACTCTCTGGCTGAGGCCGTCAGTTGCTTTGGGTCAGGGACCGTCAGGGAAGATATCGCCGAGAAATCTGGTAATCCCTTCGCTGTACAGTCATGCCACATTAAGCTTCAGGACAGTGATGTGGCTGCTCATATCTGGCGGTTTCTATATGATGTTGCGCGGCAATATCGTGAAAGCTTTGACGTGTATGGTACGAAGAAAAGTTTTGAGTGGACGCTCATTGAAAATGAACCACATGTGATCCATACCGCCAAAAAGCCGGAACCGGAGATCCCGGAAAAAGTGGAAGTACCTGACTACGCCCATCTGTTACCACCGGAGATCCAAAAATTTACTTTGCCAACAGAAATCCACGATTCGGAACACCTCTCTTTCGTCCAGGGTGGGGGACATGGAGGTTCTCACCCACATATGGTGCATGAAATGGTTTCTGCTCTCGAGGAGGATCGTGAACCGTGGCCTAATGCGGTAACCGCGGCGAATTGGACCTGCGTTGGGATCTGTGCTCATCAGTCGGCTATGAATGGTGGCGAGCTGGTGTCATTGCCGGAATTCACGTTGAAGAAAACCTCCTGATTACTATCGAAACGAAGTGTGATGAAACGAACTTTAATAACGACCGTTTGCGTCGTAATGCTCCTGGGGCATCCGCTCGATGCACAGGATTCGAAGGTGGCACAGAAGACAATGAACGATGATTTGGCGTTGTTGGTGGAGATTATTGGAGCCACCGATGCCCCTTCGATTCGTGCCAGACTGTTACGGGGGATGCTCGACGGCCTCGAAGGTCGACGGAATTTAGAAGCGCCGCCTGGTTGGAGCGAGGTAAGCCCGGTGCTGGCTACCAGTGAGAATGCCGACGTTCGGCGGTTTTCAATGGAACTGGCACAGCTTTTCGGAGACACCGAGGCGATTCAGCGTGCTCTGCAGATTATTAAAAACAAAGAGGCCAGGATTGACACGCGCCGATTTATGCTGCGTTCACTTTTGAATCAACAAAATGCCGAGGCGTCCGCGCTGCTTGAGGCATTGATGGACGAA
>JAYZPA010000216.1:0-73987 GCA_036150515.1 Planctomycetota bacterium | reverse complement strand
TTGCAGCCGTTTACCGGAGGGATCAATCGAGATTCGATTGCCGCGTTTAGCAAGAACCCCCCGGCCTTTTTCTTCATAAAGAGTCCCGGTCCACGCTCCCGGCCCATCGAAATCTGCTTGATAGCCTGAAATCACCCATTTGCTAACTTCACGACTTCGATACTGAATTCCACTGTTTCCTCCGGAGATACGAAATTGCAGACGCAATTCGAAATCACCCGGAGTTCCTCCACGCCAAATGATAAACGTATTTCCTTTGGTTGGATTTTCTTTAGTTGTGGTTCCAGTAATCGCCCCATCTTCTACGGACCAGAAATCGGGATTTCCGTCCCAATCGGTAAGTGTTTTTCCGTCAAATATTGGGATGAAACCATCATCGCCTGTGAGGGACAATGAAGTGAGCAAAAACGCGATAGATCCCATCGCCAGGCAAATTGTATTTCTTAACACGTCGCGTCTCCTAACAAGTCAAGTCGCAGAACAATCCAGTTTTAATTTCAAATATACGCATTCTATTGTAACACCGCGCGTTGGAACTAACATCTTCTAACGCTTTACACCCTCATTCCATCAATCAAAAACGGAACTGCCAGGTGTTTTGGGTTACCGGTTACCGGGTCGAGGATAATTTCCGGGGAATACTGGGTTACATAGGCTCGACGAATTGAATCTGACGTATTTGAACTGCTGCAGTGAAAGACCAAACTACTAAACACGACCATAGATCCCGCGGGAACGATTGCCTGAATGCCCCGTGCATTTCCAAAATATCCGACGCGGTCTCCCGACTCTCGATCCAGTTGGTGCTCTACGAGGCAATCGGTGCCGGCTTCGGAATAGGGCAATAGTGAGACGGTCCCGTTTTCGTCTGTCATGTCATCAATGGCCGCCCAAACAGTTACGTATGGGGTATGATCAAATCCTAGATAACCGCTGTCCTGGTGCCATGAAAAGGGGCGGCCCACTTCCGGCGCTTTTGCGACGTATTGATCGTAAAACAGAAAGGCTTGTGAGCCGAGGGTAGCTCTGCAAACGTCTGCCATCAGTTCTCCAAACACGTATCTATCAAGGCCAGGAATTGTATCGTATTCTTTTGCAATGTGATATCGCTGATTACGATGGCTAATGTGGATATGATCCGTTCCTAATCGATCCATCTCGCAATGCATTTGCTCGATCAACTCGTCACACGCCGACCCGACTAAATCGAGCGTGGCGGGATCCATGGCAGATTCAAGAATAAAATAACCCTCGTCCTGAAACTGTTCCATCTGCAATTGCGTAATCACATGGCCCCCGCTGCGCTTTGTGCAATACAACGGGACAGGTAATTTGCAGAACGATTGATCACGGAGTTGACCTCTCCGGTTGTTTTCATGATAGGAATCCCTCTCGGAGTAGGGTGCATGAATATTTCTGTAAATCCCTGATAATCGATTTCCATCAGGGCACGTACTATGGGCACAAAATCCAACGTTCCAAAACCCGGTAATTGCATCAGTTCATGGGGTTTTGGCATGGGGCGATGGCACCCCAATCCGTGTTCCCATGCATAAAAATGCACGATCGACGTACCACAATGTTTGATAAGTGCAGCAATTGACGCAGCATCCTGTGGTAAATGATACGGAGCTAATGCGATTCCAAGATTGGGGGAAGGTGAGAGATCCGCGAAAAACTTCAGCGAATCCGGGGAATTAATCAAGGCACTGCTGTGGTTTTCAATGGCTATGGTTACACCAAGTGTTTCCGCTTTAGCTACATGCGGTTTCATTGACTCCACAAAATCCTTAACTTGAGTTTTCAGAGGTGCATCAGTCTTTGCTCGGGACCCGCACACAATCATTTTCCCCCCCAGGCGGCTTACAATCTCCATTTCATTTTGCAGGCGATACGGTCCCAGGTCATACCGGGTGGTCATTTCTAACCCTACGCTGGCGTCCTTCAACGCATCCACGAACTTGTCATGGCCGATTTCGTCTATTTGATCCCGCTGATCACCATGAGACGGAGGCCAGAGGTCGATGCAGCTCGCTCCAATCCGATCCACTTGGCGGATGCATTCAATTACGTCCGTCTTGCCGTACATAGAGGACGCTAACATATAGTTCAGCGCAAATGCTGTCTGCGAACGGTCAGCCTGAATCGTTTGGCAACCGGCAACAGCCGTACCACCCGCCGTCTGCAAAAAGCGGCGTCGTGATAACGTCCTACGATGGCCCGCCATGATTTGATTCCTTTAAATATTCAGTCCGATTTGCCATTAAAACATTGACACTCTGGTAAGGGTGTGCCAGATTGCCCGAGTCAAATAGCGTCTGCCTGATTGACTCAGTATCGTCAGCCCCAATTGCAGATTCAAAAATTGGCCTAAGGTAAGAATAGGCCACTTTTGAAATTCGCATTTCCTCCTGATTGTACATCGATTGATGTACGGTTCGGGGATGAATTTCCCCCCACGGGTCACGGAATTCTTCCGCATCATGAGATTCCACAAGAAAACCAACGTCCTGACCATGCCACTGCAGTGTCGCAACGCGATTATTTTCTCCGGCAACCAACATTTCAACAGTATGCGCTCCCAGCTGCGATCCATGGAAGCGATCGAATGTCAGCGGTCTCCCCCCGCGTTGCGTATGGCCAACTTTCCTCGTAAAAATCGCTGTATCGGGATCCTCGAATCCACCCAGTTCACACAGGAAGGTTTTCGGTATTGTTTTTATCAATTCCTGTTTGAGCGCGTCCGCCGCCCCGGCAAACCTCTGGTTTCCCGCCGGATCGCTTGAGCGGTGCATGTTACCAAACGGATCCCCTTGTGCGTTAACAATCCCTTCCCCGCAAACGATTACCGCGTGTTTTTGACGTCGACAAACATCCTCTACACGGGAAGCCAGGCGTTGAATGTTCACCGGGATCTCCGGTATTAACACAATGTCCGGTTGCCCATAGCTGGATCCCATCGCGAGATAACCGGAATGGCGACCCATCACTTCGACGATCGCTACGCGTCGGTGGCTCTCCGCGGTGGTGCGCACACGACGAACCCCGCCGGCGGCAACAAATACTGCGGTAGCAAAACCCGGGGTTACGTAATTGATCATTGATTCGAGCTCGAGGGCGTCATAATCTCGTGGATCACCTTTGCCGCGACGATACTGGAATGTGTCAGCTTGTTCTTCACGCTCCCACTGGGCCGCTTCTCCTGGATAATTGAGCCCTAGATCATTGTCGATTGTCTTGGGCGCCAGGACAGTCGGAAGGCATCGACATAGTGGCTGAAGTCCATTTAAGGTCCCGTCCCCCCCCACGCAAACCAGGCCGTCCAGCTTAAGGCCTCGCAATCGACTGTACACGGCGTCCAGGCCAGTCGAATCTCGTTCATCAACATAGGTTCGGGAAGAACCTAAAATCGTCCCACCGCTCGTGGCGTCCAATTCGGGGATCGGTTCAAATGCTGGATTTAGATGTACGTGTGGAACCCGGGGACAATAGAGTGATTGAAAACCGTTTTGAAGACCTATCATCTCGATCCGCAGTTCATTGGCTTTGTGGACCGCGCCGAGCAACGTGGCATTAAGTGCCGGTGTGTCTCCACCCGCGGTTAATATTCCAATGCGTTTCATCTATAGTTATCACCACAACGGTTGCGATAGTCCGGTTGTCGCCCCATGAATTTTCGAGTGCGACGCGCTGTTAAACTGATAATATATCCTGCAGGCGCGCCGATAAGGAATCTGTAAGAGCAGAGGTATTGCCAACAAACAATTGCTCAAAGGATGCGAGTTCGTCAGCGCCCACCATCGCGGCGACGTCAATCACCGTCCGATTCGGTATTTCGACACCCTGGACAATTTCCGGATAGCCTTCGACAAGCACAGTAGCATTGTCGTATTTAAGCGCCAGTTCAATAAGGAGCGGGTCGTCACCCAAATCGATCTCCACAACACTTCCATCGCCAAGTACAACAACGGAACCGGTTGTTTCGCCCCCAATCGCTGCCGTATCGTTATACATCAGTTCTCCGATGTAAGAGGATTCGAGCAAACCATCTATCAAATCAATTAAATCGCCTTCCGTTTCGAATTTTTCACCTACGTAATCCTCCAAAGTCGAATTGTGTTGGTAAGCGTCATGAATTTCATCCATCAATTCGCCCAAGTCCCCGCCTTCCAAAACAAATTCTTCATACTCGTCGGTGGATAGATAATTTTCAACGTAATCATCAAATTCAAATACGGTGTCGTCATAGGATTGATAGACTTCGTCGAAGTTTTCAAGAACGTCGTCATACTGGGGTAGTTCAATATCAACTAATTCATCATCCAGCTCGTTAAACAGATCATCAAATGCATCTTCAGTGTCCGTATATTCATTGGGATCAAAATTATATTCATCCGGATATTCATCAACTGAATCAGGCGAATCGGGGTAGATATCTGAGACGATGCCGTCGAGAGCACCCCCCAGTTCCTGCAAGTCCTGATGATATACCGTGTCGATGACTCGCGCCGCAATTTCCATTTCACCATAGCGCGCCGCGATGGCGGCGGTATTTTCGACAGAGTAATCCAGAAATTTCTCCAATTGATAATCTAACACGATTAACGAATCACTACGTTTAGCGGCAGCGTCGATCAGCGTTTGTGCGGCGCCCTGCAGTTCCGTTGGAAGCGAAACAAAATGGTCGGACAGGAAAGCAGATGCTCCGTTAAGTTCCGACGCCGTGACCCCGGGGGTAGTCACAACCGCGTCGTTTAATTCGTTAATGATACTTAAGGCGTCGTTCGGCGCCACGATATGGTCGCCCGATGTATCCAAAAACGCGCCGATCCGATCACCATATAAGTCATAGCCATTGAGTTGATTAATAATGGCTAGTACATCCGCCGGCGAAACATTGTCGTCAAACGTGACGTCCAGTGACTCAATCGGATTTTGAAATGCAAATACATCCGCCGCTAAAAGCCGTCTCTCTTCCAGAGACTCAAAACCGATCCGTCTGTTCCATCGTTGTGAACGCGGTCGCTGGCCTTTTTTCACGCTTTTCATGTGATCATTCATTACAGGACTTCCTAAGAATGCCGTGAATTACATATAACCTATGTTTACGGTGCACTAACGAATCACAGCGAATCGCTAGCCCTGGCATCGGTGCAACTAGTAAACTGTATCACTTGTACGCGTTTGAGCAAAATAATCTTATACATATATTGAAAAAGTGTCCATAGAATGGCATCCACAATGGATCATCTGGTGGGAATAACGGTATTGCCCGAATATTTTCAAGCCGAAGGCGTAGATCAGGTACTTGCAAACTGCGTTGAAAAGGCCTGTGCAAATGCAATTACCACGTCGCCGTACGTTATGGAAGTTGCAGACGCGGTCAGCGGACAACGGGAACCCCCCCTCGATGCAGGGGCGGGTGCGGTACGACTGCTCGATCGGCCTCTCTGGGGTAAACATGAGCTATTCGTACGTACTTCTCCGGCGTTTGAGCCCAATATGGAACTGTACGCAGGATTATCGTATCTCCCCCCACCAGCAGACGAGTTAACCTCAAAACTCAGTCACCACCTGCATGAGGCAATTGCCCATGCCTCCATGGAGGGTTTGCAGATCTACATGCAGGTTCAGGCGGCGATTCCACCAGGCTATCGTGTTCAATTTGGGGGGCCTAGGGCCGAGGATTTACCGCTTCTTCCCGACCAGCAACCCGTGGGTGATCGGGTCGCAATTAACGGATCGCTAGCCAGCCGGGAAATCCTCGAGTACCACTGCGCGCTTATCGTCGATCTATGCAATCAATATCCGGAACTTACTGGCATTCGCGTAGACTGGCCGGAATATCCTCCCTACCGACTGGACAGTGTGTTCCTCGATTTTTCCCCGCATGTGCGAAGGTTTGCCGATGATCGCACGAATCTCGAATTTCAACAGATCTTGGAATCCGTCGGAGACTTTTATGATCGTTTGCATGGGAAAGGTGATCGTCTGTTAACGGATGATGTGTTGCGAGCAATTGTGGACGGTCCCGCGCCGTGGTCGGTCCTGCAGGGTCTTTTCAACGACTATGGCATCGCGGATTGGCTTAGGCTAAAGAGTAAACTCGTCACGAACTTCATTGCAACGATGCGTGAATCGCTGGATAATTATGGCCATCAGGACAAGGTGTTGGTTCCACATGCTTTTCCGCCGCCCTTTAACGTTATGAGTGGGCTGGATTATGCGCAGGTCGCGTCGTTGGCAGACCACATCCCCGTGAAACTCTATACGATGCATTGGGCCATGATAGCGAGATTCTATTTAGATCAAATCTCCCGGTGCAACCCTCACCTTGGTGAGTCGTTATTAGTGGATGCCGTTTTTAAATTACTGGACATTTCCGATTCCCCACCGCCGCCCCGTATTGAGGATGTTCGTTATCCGGGGCCCCATGATCGCCATTTTGAAAGTCGCAATTCGCAATTGCATAAATTGACCAACGCGCAACGCGCAGCAGGCTCCACACCGATCGCTGCGCTAGTCCACGGATATGGCCCCGTCATGGATATGATCAAACGGTTTCAAATCGGAATGGAAGGAACGGATAATCGCGTATGGATCAACCGATACGGGTATTTGTCGGACGACAAACTGTCCAAAATTGGTGAAACCGTACGCGTTCTTGCGCGAGGCGACCAATGACGAACGAACTTTCATCCACTGAAGAGTTCAGGTGCTCGCCTGGGTCCCATGGATATGGCTGGTGGGGATTTGTGCTTCCTTTCGTTTTCATCACGTTTGTCTACGGATGCTATTGGTTAGTCAATGGGGATATTTGGTGGCATTTGAAAGCGGGCGAATTGATTCTGGCGGAACGGCGAATTCCCACACATAATTCGTTCACCTATACCAATCCGGAATCGATCTGGATTGATCTTCACTGGGGTTTCCAGATTTTGGTGGCGTTTCTATACAAAAATTACGGGACCGCCGGATTGATCGTTACCAAATCGCTCATGGGCGCATCGACGTTCCTGTTGATCATGAAGACAACCACGCGGAAGCTTGCGGGCTGGATCGTCGTGGTATGCCTGGCTCCATTTCTCTATATCTTCATTGCAAGATACCACGTTCGTCCAGAGATGATATCGTTAATGCTGCTCGCCGCGACGATTTATATAATCCATCGTTCTCAGGACGACTTGCGGGCCCTTTGGATGCTCGTACCGGTTCAGTTACTGTGGGTAAATACACAGGGGCTATTTATCCTGCAACATCTGGTGTTAGGCGCTTATTTGCTCGAACAGTTTTTAACCCTGTTGCGGCACCGCACAAACGTTCGCCGTGTTCGAACGGTCGCACTTGTATTACTCATCTCTGTAATCGCAAGCCTGGTCAATCCCTACGGTTTACGTGGAGCCCTGTTTCCATTTGAGCTCATGGCGAAAATGACAGGTGACCAACGTGAATTTTTTCAGCAACTCGCGGGCGAGACGTCCGGCATGGCAGAATTCATTGATCGCTATGGAATCTTTTCTATTCTCGAAAATAACACCACCCTTTTGCTGTTGGTAACCACCACTTTCGTGTTGGGGAGTCAAATTCTCGCGTGTATCGTGCGTCGGCAATTCGCGGTCTACCACTGCTGCCTGATCGTTGGCTTCGGATACCTCGCATGGCAAATGAATCGAAACTCCAACCTCTTTGCAATCGTCTATGGATACGTTTTATTGACGAATGTCGTTTTGCTAGTAAATCATTTCCGACAATCATCAGAACCACCGGGGAACCGGTCATCCAACCCCGACCAAACCATCACCATTTTGCCATTGATCAAGGGGGCGGTGCTACTAACGTTGGCCATGACCATGGTTTCAAGTGTCCATGATCTGTACCAAAATAACTTGCAAAACACGACCGAACTTCCGCTTCGGCGATACGGGTTTAATGAGCATCCATGGTACAAGCACGATGCCGCGATCTTTCTAGACAGCCTGCCAGGCCCGATGAATATCTATGTCAACGACCGTGGCCTCGGGATGGCCGGCGTCGTGATTTATCATTGTTACCACGCGGACTCACGGAACACCAAACGGGTTTACGCAGATGCCCGACTCGAGGCCAATTCGATTCAGGTATTGAAGGATTTCCAGCGAATACCCAAACTCCTTGAAAGCGACGCGCTGATGGCTCGCCCCGTCCTGGTAGCAAATCAGGAAAATATGCCGATCTTAATGTTGGGCAATTCGTTACTGCTCAGCCGCCCTGTGCTTTTGGACCGACTGATAAACGATCCCTACTGGGTATGTGTCTATTTAGACCCGCCTGATCCTCAAACGCGCAAACAGGGCCTGTCCATATTTATGCCGTCTCCGACTCAGCAACGAATGAATATTGATCCTGTTTCCATCGTGCCACTACTGGAATTCACGCGCTAATACGGCACGTGTTTGGATGCGTCTTACTGTACCTCATGCGTTAAATTAGGGTAGAATACCGGTCGCTAACCATACGCAATTCTAATTGACTCGGGGACTTTCCAATGAATCGTACAACATGCGCAATCGCACCACTCCTTTTGCTGTTCGCCAGTGGACTCCACGGACAGGATTGGTCTGTTTTTCGTGGACCCAGGGGTGACGGTTCCAGCGCCTCAAAAAATCTCCCCGTTCAATGGTCGCCTACGGACAATATTGCGTGGAAAACACCGCTACCGGGGCAAGGTTGGTCATCACCAGTGCTTCGAAAAGGACTTCTGTACCTCACAAATGCCGTTGCCAAGCAGTCAGACGCCGAGAAGCCACCTTATCTATTGAACGCGTTGGCCATTGACGCGAAGACCGGAAAGATTATCTGGACCACACAGTTATTCGAAGAGCCAAGCAACTTTGCGCGTGTGCATTCAAAGAATAGTCATGCTAGTCCCACACCCATCGTTACCAAAGATGGACTTTTTGTACATTTCGGTCATCTCGGCACGGCAAGCCTGACCCTCGACGGGCAAATCAAATGGAAAACATTGCCGATGGAATATTCACCTGTACACGGAAACGGAGGTACTCCTGTTTACGTTAAGGGAGGACTCATTTTTAGTGTTGATGGCCAGTCTAAGACGCGCGTGATTTGCCTCGACGGGAAAACCGGCAAGACGAACTGGCAGTTTGACCGAGAGTCCACGGCACCCCGGAAATTCTCATTTTCGACTCCTGCCGTGATCACGCTAAAAGAGCAAACGCAAATTATCTCGCCAGGAAGTAATGTCGTGCACTCCCTAGATGCAGAGACCGGGCAACTGATATGGAAGGTGCGTTATGACGGTTACAGCGTGATACCTAAACCGGTGTTCCACCAGGGATTATTATATGTTTCGACCGGGTATGATTCACCAAGCCTTTACTGTATCGACCCGAGTGGTTCGGGGGATGTTACCGAGACACACGTCCGATGGAACATCCAGCGCCAAATCCCCCATACATCATCCCTGATCCTGGAACAGGGACGCATCTTCATGATATCCGACCGGGGCATTGGAAGTTGTTTGGATGCCGGCACTGGTGACACCCTATGGCAACAACGCGTTGGCGGAAACTTTTCATCCTCCCCCATCATTAACAACGGGCTGGTGTATTTTACGAGTGAACAGGGCGATACCACCGTCATAAAAGCCTCTGCTAGTTACGAAATGGTCGCCACAAATTCCCTGGGTGAGCGTACGCTCGCGTCGCCCGCAGCCACCGATGGCGCGATCTACATCCGAACCGCCGGGCATCTATTCTGTATCAAGCAATAAGTTCTGACGCATCAACTACGATAATCGGGCGATGATCGCATAAACAGCGAAACAACGCTTACCAAATCGCCATAGCCACGGATCACGAACCTCCAAAGATTCCACTCGCTGATCATCCCTCAGATCCTGTGCGACATGTTGCGGATTTGTGCCCTTAAAGAAATTACCGCTCGCTAATAACTCCGGTATCCGATCCTTCAGTGCGGCCCGCTCCAGCGTAACCAAATCAGGTGCCGTTACCGAACTGACAAGATCTGAAATGAATACAACCTTTCCCTTGGGTTTCGTGTTGTTCAGTAGCATTCGCAGATGAGAACGCCTCAATTCATCCACGTGATGACGATTCCCTAAATCAACCACGTGCATTTGATCAACAAGCTGTGAAAACATGCATAGCGAAGCGGTTACATCCGACTTCCCGACATTCATCCATGCCCCCTTGGATAAATCGCAATCCACAATTTCCACGCGGGCCTGCGAATTTAAGTTTTTTTGCCGTGAGAGACCCCGACAGATCGCTTCACGGTCGATATCGACAAGGGACATTACGGAGAAATGCCGCGACAAACGTTCAAGGTTGACATCATTCCCATTGCCAATGCCTGTCAGCGTAATCCGTTTCGCCATCCCATCCGGCAAGAGACAATCCATAACCATCAGGCGGTGCGATTCACACTCAATCCAATTATCGAATGTCGCCCGATTGAACTTCCGTTGACGCCTCAACACCAACTCCGGGTCCACGAGTGATTCGACTACCGCTCTTTTTTCGGTCACTCTATGGATTCCAGGCAATATCAACCGCTCGCGACAAATAATGCACTTTTCCAGTTGATTCTACCAGCACAACAAATGTCCTAAACGGACCTGAGGTAGGCGTAAACTTGGGCACCACTCCGTTTACGCGGCCTCCCGTCACCGGAACGGCAAACCGATTGAAACCGAATTGTTTCGAATGAACCATCCAAAAAACAGTGCCCTTCGCCGGTAGCGATCGCAAAGGTAATAGTTCCGCTCCAAACGACATGGATGTCCCCTTCTGAAGAAGGATCGGAACCGCGACTGCGCTGGCTACATCAAAAGCTGGTTCAGATACCTGCGGAGGAATTCCAATTTGCACCGATGGCGAATTATCCTTGCCCGACGGTGCAACATTGGCTGGGGGTGGAACCGGACGTTTGGGAGCGGTTTGATCGCGCTGATTCTTTGGAGGCAAATCGCGAATGTTAGGTTTTCCTCCGGGGCGCGCTGGGGGCCGTTTTGCAGGCGCCCGTGTGTCCTTGGGCTTATCTAAACTGCCGGAAGGATTCCCACCAATCCCGTTGGCGGCGAGGTAACCCGCCGTCGGATCGTCATTGCCCGACAATCCCATGGCTGGATCTGTCAACCCCATGCTGGCAGCATAGTCATCACCTAACCCGTCCGAGTCACCCAAAGTGGGGAAACTGAACTCCCCCATTTGTGCGGCATAGTCCGCCGTTAAATCACCCTGTTCAATGCCATTAGCAGGATCCTCAAGCGCTATTGATTGCTGGTATTCACCCACTCCCATAAATGCACCCTCCTGCGCGTCACCATTCGGGCCCACCTGCGCGTCAACTTCTTCCATCATGCCTGCGTAATCACCACCCATAGCCGGGTCTACGAACCCCTGCATCGCGCCGTTGCGACCGTTACCGGATTCCTGGGCGGCAGGTTGCGCCATTGACGAATGGTTCCCGCCACCAATCCGGTTCGGATCGATCGATGAGGAATCACCAGAGGGAGTTAGTTGACCATTTCCAATTGAAGGGCCATCTTTTTCAGGTAACCATTTAGCAAGGTCGGATCCGACAGAATCGCACCCCACCGCCAAAGGCAGTATCAATAACACCAAGGCCGCAAACGTGAATTTAGTCAATGGCTTAACTCCTTTACAGGAAACGTCGACACTTTGAATTGTAGAATGATTGGGTCTCCCGACAAAGGCTATTTTGGTCATCATGGGTTAATCGTAGCGGCTTTACCTCAACGCCTCGTAAGCTATGTCCATATCAACATAACGTTGCAAGATGCAATTTGAAATAACAAATCAGATCACACAGCGATACCTTTGTTAGGGTGCAGTGGACAATTTTCGCAATAACGGGAAAAATCGGCCCTTGAGCTGGTTTCCTTTTTCTATAACAGGGATTCCGTCAAGCAACGGCAAATTGCTATTTGACATGACGCCGTCGGCGATCATATTAATCACCGCCGCAGGTCTCTTTTGGTTGCTTTGATTCCCGAAACTTCCATGCACCACTAATGGATGATGGAAAACCATTTCGCCTTTTTTTAATTCCATGGGAATCGGGTTGTCCAACGCCTCAAACTGTCGCTCGCTGAGTGTCTCCTTGATCGCATTCATATCGCCTGCCAACCCTGTAATTGGCAGAAGGTCCCAGCGATGACTTCCGGGGATGTAATGGACACATCCGTTGTCAACCGTGGCATCTTCCAAAGCAACCCAACACGTCAGGTGAGCCATGGGCTTGGTGCGAGTCCAATATGAGAAATCCTGATGCCACGCTACGCCACCGCCCTCATGGGGAGGCTTACAAAACAACTGGTCATGCCAAAATCGAACATCCGCACCCAATAACTGGCACGCCGTAACCGTGACCGCGGGTTCCCATAAAAGATCATGGAATCGTTCCGAGATTCTCCATGCTCCCAGCGCATGGAACAAAACTTTCTCGTCCGAGATTGATTCATTCGCATGATACTCATGCCAAAACTGCTCGCCCTCGTGCCCCGCAAGCATTAGCCACGCGAGATCTTCAAGCAAACCGTCGACGACGTCGGACGAAAGGCGATCCTTCCCCGCAATGAATCCCTGTTCCGCATATTGAGCGAGATCGGTGGCTGACAATCCATTGGCTTTGTTTTCCGGGGTAGACGTGTGTGCGGAAACCGGAAAACCAAATTCAGACAGATCCATCGCTATTTTTCTTCTCCGTCGGCAGTTTCAGCGACGGGCAATTCCAGGTCCGAACGAAACGCATCCCATTTTGCACGGGTCTCCATCCTTTTCGATTCCTCAGCAAAACCAATGGTGGAATAGTTCACTTGACGAGTGGTCGAATACTGCATGCGAACAAACCCATATTCCTTGGGATTTTCTCCGGCAATCGTTAACATGACAGCAATGGCAACATCACGCAGCTGTGTTCGGTATTGTACGTTTTCAATGCGTTGTATCGTGCCGCAAAAACCCGTGTCATCAATACGTTGTTCAAGCACCGGTATATGCTCCAGCTCACCAAACTTACCGACGGCGATCATCGCTATCTGAACAACGTGGCAGGGGGTCTTCTTGTCGTTAATTAGATAGAGTGAGCGTTTAACACACTGGCGGATGTTATATCTCATCGCCAGACTCAATGCCATCTGCGCATCCCAGCTTTCGCATTGGCCAAGACATCCTGCAAAAAGCTCCCTTAGCATATTGGACCGAGGGGTTGACTTGTAACGAATTCGGTTGGTAGAGATGACCGTATACATTTCGGCACGGAACGCCTCATAGTTGCAAACGGAGAATACTGTTTTTATCGAATTTCTCGCTAGTTTGACATCTTCAATTCCAGCAGCAAATAGTAACGCGGCAACCGTTCCCACCGGGATGAGGGCTCTGCGCCCCTTGGACTTTTCCAGTTGAACCTCGATACACCGGCGGTCGACCGCCGCCCCCGTCTCGCCAATTCCCCGGTCCACCGACCGCATTACCCGCGGGGCAGAACGACTCATCGTGACGAACAATCTTCGAGATTCGCTAGTCTCATCAATTTGTTCACAAAAACGGCGCCAACCCGGCAGGCTTACTTTGTCATCCCCAACGCCGGCCTGCAGGAATTCCTCCAGTTTTTGCTGGAAAACGTTTTCCTCCACGGCATCCAGAACACGCAGCGCACGAAATCGGGTCTCGCGGTTCCCATCAGAAATTGCAAACTTCAATGCGGGGATTGCTTCGCCACCGAGTGCCACCAGCTGACCCATTGCCTGTTGACGAATAGAAAACTTTCGGTCCGACAGCTGTTGAATCAATTCGTCAATTCGATGGGTCGCGGCATTCTCAATTTCCTGGGTTCCCGCTTCTGCAACATTCCATAGCAGCAGGCAAACGCAAAAGCACATCCAATACAGCGTTTTCATAATCTCACACCTTCAACCCTCAAATCCAACACGTGGCTCCAATCAAACATATTATGTTATAGCGATTGAATATAATCCAGTTAAACTTGGTTCAACGCCTGGTCGAGATCCTCTATCAGGTCTTCGACATCCTCCAAGCCTACCGAAAGTCGGATCAATTCATCCGTAATACCGCTGGCCAACCGATCTTCTCGATCATAACTCGCATGAGACATGGAAGCCGGTTGTTCCACTAAAGATTCCACCGCTCCAAGAGATACCGCCAGTTGAAATAAATGGGTTTGCTCCGCCACGTTGCGCGCACTTTCGAAATCACCATCCACTTCAAAGCTTAACATGGCACCATACCCTCCACGCATCTGTTTTTTCGCAAGCTCATGTCCAGCATGCGACGCCAAACCTGGATACAAAACCCGTTTTACCTTCGGATGGGCGTTTAGATATTCAGCCACCAATAAAGCGGACCGACTCTGCTCACGAACACGCAAAGCCAGCGTTTTCATTCCACGGCTCACCAAAAATGCGTCCCAGGCGCTCATGCAGTTCCCAACGGCATTCTGTATGAAATATAACCGATCGAAAAGTGACTGATCCTTGACAACCAGCATCCCACCGCTGGCATCAGAATGGCCTCCCAGATATTTGGTTGCCGAATGCATCACGATATCGACGCCCATCGTAAGGGGTTGGGTTAATACGGGCGTGGCAAAGGTATTATCCATTCCGAGCAAGACACCCGCCTCGCTAGCAACGGACACACAGGCATCAATATCTGAAATACTCATCAGTGGGTTGCCCGGGCTCTCAATCCAAATCAGCTTGGTATTCTCCTGAATCGCCTCAGTTAACGTCTCCGCGTCGGTCGAGTCCGCCATCGTGATTCCAATCCCTGCGCGGCTACATATTTTGTGAAACAATCTATAGGAACCTCCATAGATATCAGTCCCTGCCACAATATGATCGCCCGATTCAAGTAACATCGTTACACAATGCGTCGCCGCCATTCCCGTGGCAAATCCTAACGCGTCGGAACCACCCTCTAACGACGCCAATGTGGTCTCCGCAGCGTCCCTTGTCGGGTTCCCGCTGCGACCGTAATCATAATCGCCCCACTCACCCGGACTCTTCTGGACGTACGTCGACGCCACATGCAGTGGACGAACCACAGCGCCTGTTTCCCGATCGGGAGCGTTCCCAACATGAATCGCTCGAGTTTGAAATTTCATACCGACTTCCTCCAGGCATTTTCAAGTTAGTTATTGCAACGCCTGATCCAGATCTGCGATAAGGTCCGCACTGTCTTCGATCCCTACCGACATCCTAATCATGTTATCCGGGATCCCGTACTGCTGCCGCTGCTCCGGTGTTAATTCGTAATAGCTCATGAGCATTGGTTGTTCAATCAGCGATTCTACACCACCTAACGAAGGAGCTATCTTTGGGATCCGACAACGATCCACTACATCGGCCGTAGCTCGCCAATCGGCCCCGTCTATTTCAAAGGTGACAAGTCCGCCAAACCCCGCCATCTGGCTGGAAGCAATTTGATGGTCTTTATGCGAGGGCAGGCCGGGGTAATAGACCCGCGACACACGACGGTGCGATTCCAGGAATTCGGCAATCAACTGTCCATTTCGATTGTGCCGTTGCATTCGCAATGCAAATGTCTTTAGCCCCCGCTGTAATAAATACATATTGTGAGCGGAGTTAACCGGCCCCATGATGCCACGCAAATAACGAACCTCCTCCAGTTTTGCCTCGTCTCCAAGAATGACGCCCGCGAGTAAATCATTATGCCCGCCCAGATATTTGGTTGCCGAATGTAGAATATAATCCACCCCATATTCACGGGGGCAAATGTTAAAAGGTGTCGCCAACGTCGCGTCAATCAAGGTCTCAACACCACATCGTTTGCCGATATCCGCAAACCGCTCCATATCAACCACACTCAAATGGGGATTCGTAGGGGATTCACTAACCAGCAATTTCGTGTTTCCATTAATCGCCGCCTCCATTGCCTCATAATTGCACGCTTCCACCTGGCGTGTAACCACTCCAAACCGCGCTAAATGCCTGTTACAAAACTCGCGACTTCGATGGTAACACTCATCGAAAAATACAATTTCATCGCCAGTGGCTAGCTTTGACATGATCAATCCGACGATCGCCGCCATTCCGCTGGAATAAATGATCGCTTCTTCTGCCCCTTCCAGGGATGCTAGCTTTCGTTCCACCACCGATTCGCTAGCATTTCCGTAACGGCCATACTCATCCCGAGCTTGGGACTGTTCGATATAGTCAATAATCGACTGGCTGTCACGAAACGTGTATGTCGACGCCAAAGCAATCGGATCGGTAATGGAATCCATTGCCTTTTGATGAGACTCCCCACCGTGTACTGCTTCTGTCGATTTGCCGTATTGCTCGTCAGGCTCTAGTGCCATTAGTTCGTTGCCATCTAATAAAGTCAGGGTTTATTATGCCGTCCGCTACAATGCCAAAAGTTAGACGCCGTTGCAGACAAATCCGCGCCAAAGAGATTTGCGACGGAAAAGCAGATGATGCTTGGATGCTCAAACCGCACCGTGCCGCCGTGGTCTGCGGCAGTCGGTACGTGGCTCTTTAGCAGTAAAAGGCTGCAATCGGCCACAAATCCCTATGCACCTACTCTACTGACGTAATCTCAACTCAACAAGGGGTGATTATTTAAACTCCTTGTTAAGCCCGTATCTGCTACCTCCGTAAGGGATTTTCCGGGATCAACGGTCGCTCAATCGCGTGAACCGTAACAGGAATTCGAAAGTTTGCAGGCCGAATCACCGTGTTTTCCGGATGCAATGACGCCCCGGGACGTGTCGGAGGATGATTGAATGCGGACTGATCATCCGGCACACGATACGGACGCAGGCCCGCGGCCGGAGTGGCTGGCACAATCTCCGCCGGTTGGGCCGGGGTCGGTTCACCATCCCCGTCATGCTCATAAACAACTCCATGCCCTACGCGTCCGCACCCGTGACATCCGCCATTATCAAAGCGGTGCGAGAACAACAATCCGCGTCCACGATTCAACCCGCGGCATGGGAATAAACAATCTAATGTGTCCCGCAATCCCTGTGCTAGAGCGGGGATAATCGCCAAACCGCAGCCGCATTCAATCTGCCCTTCGACATGATGTACCTCGTGCGGTGCAACCACCGTCGTCCTAGGCGCTGTACCGCCTAGAAAAGGATAACTAGCGGAACGCGGAACCGTATCATAGTAACTACGCTGACCATTAAGAACTCCATCCTGGGCCATTGACCAGGAACACGTACTCAAAATCGACGCAACTGCGATTAGACGAATCAAAGGTATTCTGCCGACCATAAACAATTTCCCCCAAAATTGAGAACCGATTTTCAACGAACTCGTCCATCTAAAGAGATGAATCACCGTCTATGGATTTCATTCGACCACGCAGAACCGGAATAATTAGAGCAAGCTGAATGAAACGCATAATCTGCGTTGTTTGCCTGTCTTGCCAAAAGGCCCCGCTTTATAAAGATCTAATCCGCCTTGACGCATACCGAGTTTTTTAGGTAATTACGGTCATCCAAAATAAACATCCGGAACTTTTGTTTGCGGCCTGGGGAAATGACCAAAACAAGTCACCATTATTTTTTCAATCGGCGGATCGGAGTCTGCGCGGTCTCGCTTGTCATTTTGGCATTATCCGTGTCGTCTGGTTTTGCTGTCGATAAACCCGCACCAGCTAGAATTCAGTTTATCGCATATCAAGACTCGAATTTGGGCGAACCGGGGTTTGATCCCTACGCCAACAGCGGTGCACCCCGGCCGCCGACATTCGATCAAAACGGGGAAGGGCTAGGCACACCTCCTGACAAACCCTGGTTTGGCCCTGCCTATACTGCCCCGAAAGACCCTCCGGCACAATCCCTTTTCGGTGGCAGTCTGTTCAATAGAAACATCGATTCAAGTGCAGCGGATTTGTTTAGATTTGCTGAAACGCCCCGGTTTCAATACGCGTGGATTCCGGATGGCAGCAGTAATTCATCTGTTTCATTGGGCGAATTGGACGCGTCCATTGTATTTGCATTTCCCAATTTTCTTGCGTCCGAACAGCCTATCTATGTCGCACCCACATTTTCTCTCACAACGCTCAGTGGACCCCGCACCAAAGATCTACCCGGGCAAACCTATAGCGGCTATTTAGACATGTTATGGACCTCCGATCCGCAACAGCGCCTATATATGGATTTGGGTGTCACCATCGGGGTTCATACGGATTTCGACACATTTACTACCGACAGTCTCCGGATCACCGGGCACGCCTTAACCAATCTGGCGATCACCGAAGAAACAACCATACGGTTCGGTATCGTATATTTCGACCGGGTCGATATCAAATTGCTTCCCGCAGTGGGGATTTTCTGGAATCCCAACGAGGACACCCGTTTCGATCTGTTTTTTCCACGCCCCCGCCTAAGCCAGTATTTTACGACCCTCAACAATTATGATGTCTGGTGGTACGTCGGGGGTGAATATGGTGGCGGCAGCTGGACGGTAAAACGGACGTCCGGTGTTTCCAATCAGGTCGACATAAACGATCTTCGAATCACGACAGGGTTTGAGTTTGGATTGCCTGAGCAATTACGGGAAGGCCGCCATATTGGGTTTATCGAGGCCGGGATCGTATTCGACCGAAAGGTCATATACAAGAATAATCCGGCTGACAACTTAAGTCCCGGATCGACCATCATGCTACGCGCAGGGATTGGCTATTAATGATCGACGTTCCACACCGCGGCGTTTCTGTCCCTTCGTTTCGTCATCGTGTGCTCCACAGAGCACGGCCGTTACTGTCACCCGCCTTCCAGTGGAGACTTAGGTTCTGTTTGCGCACTTTACGGCTCATAGCAACCGTAACCTGATGGTGTCCTGCGTCCAGTTTCACATTCGCCATATTGCCACTCAATGGCGTCGGGCTTCCGTCAATCCACAGCGTCACTCCAACCGTGTCGTTAAACGCGAACACAACGTTCCCCGCCCTGGAAACTTCCAGGTGAGTCCGGATAATACTTAGATCGTCCCCATCGGTTCGTGGCGTGAATATATCCAATTCCTCGACCACGACCATTCCGCCGACGGTAGCCACGTAGGGACTCCATGTAAGCTCAGGATCGGACGTTGCCGCGGTATCCACACTTGTTCGATTCAAACGATGGTGCCCCTGTTCGGTCCCCAAGAGCTGCTGCCAGCTTCGAGCAAATGGCCTTTTGCTGATCTCGAATTCCCCTATTTTCCCAAGTTGTCCCATAAAGGCCACCAGGTCCACGATCTCATCGCGGGTAAGCGAATCCACGGCTCCTTCGGGCATGAGCGAACGTGCCTCTTTTTGCAAATCGATATCGCTCTTTTGGATTGAAACCAATTGATTTTTCGCATCTCGGATTGTAATTTGTTTATCATCAGATCTGACGGGGACACCAGTAAACACCTTTCCGTTGACATCAAGGATCTGAATCGAATGAAAATTCTCTTTTATCTTTCGATTCGGGGAGATGAGACTTTCAACCAGATAATCTGCCTGTGCGGCACCTCCAATACTCACTAAGTCGGGACCAACTTTACCTCCTGCTCCACCAATGGAGTGGCATAACAAGCACTGCAAATCTGCTCGCCGAAATATCGCTTCCCCTCGCTGTGGATTTCCGGAACGCAACGATGCGTTAGCTATTTCGCGTATGAATGCTTCGGAATACTTCCACCCGGAGTCGTCAATATTTCCCGCCTGACGTAATGCCTGAATGATCGACTCATCTGTGATTCCCATTTGCCGTGTCGCCCGAATGGAAAGTTTCGCAACATCCGCGGAAAGCTTACGACCGGACAATTCACTTACCAGATAACCGGGGCCATCCCTTTGCCGCAATACTCCCGTCAAAATCCGCTCCGGACTGACATTTGATTTCTCAAGGAGTCTGGCCGCACCTTTGGCCGCCGCCCCAACCGCAAACGTGGACAATGCATCAACAGCCAGAGCAGCCGAGTCAAGATGATCGCCCATGGCAATCTGCATGAGGTCTTCCTTTGCCTGGGGGGTTGCATAGTGCCCTAATGACGAAATAGCCGCACTCCGTAAGGGAACCGTATTCACTGAATCGCGAACCAACCCGTAATAGTCTTCCAATCGCCAGACACCGGCCGCTTGCAACAGCGATGCTTTGAATTCATCACCGACCACCGACATGTCACGCACTAGGTTTTCAATATTCGTTGGCCGGACGCGCCGCGCGTGAAGCACTTCAGTTACTTCGGACATCAATGCTGCAGCCTGACGTGGGTCTTCGGCACGTATATTGTCCAGAATCCATCTCAAAGCGATTCCCGTCTCCTCCGGCCCTCCGCTGCGGCAAATGGCATGGATAATCCTCGCCACACCGCCGCTTTGAACCGAGCTACTTTCCAATATTCTGACAAGTGTGGGGGCGGCGTTACCGGAATCCACCGAGTCCAGAGCGTAAAGCAGCTTTTCGGTATTGCCGGAGAATGTAAATTCCCCGGATTCCACCTGCTTCATCCAAATATGTTTCGATTGCCGGAAGGAACGCCAGAGCGCGAAATCAAGAAACCTGTCCACCGGATAGTCCAATACCGAAGCAATTTGCTGAATTGCGGCGATGTCGTTTTCTGTAGACAACGCCCGCGCCGCCTCTAATCGAACCCGCCCGTGTTCATCCCGAACGGCCGACCGCAGAATTTCCCGATATTCCGGAATACGTTTGCGTTGATCCGACACAACTCGAATCGCGGCTGCACGAACACGATGGTCGGATTGCGTCAACAGACTCTGGAGCAGATCGACATCCACATGGTCAATGCACTGATACACCCACATTGCTTCCAGTGCATGATGAACGAAATTCGGATCGTCTCGATCTAAGCTGTCAATCCAACGCGATGTCTCTCGAACCACGTCCTGTACCGGCAGATCTTTCATTGCAAGCTTTGCATTTAGACGGACCCATTGCTCCGGCACCTTTAACATTTCCAGCAATTCGTGAGGCTGCTTATCCTGCACCTCAACCCGCTCAACGAGTGAACGGTCCTTAAAAGTGACTCGCCAGATCCGCCCGTGCACATGATCACGACGTTCATCTCGAAAATCCACCTCGCCGTGCTGAATAATCGGGTTGTACCAATCCGCAATGTAGATCGCACCATCCGGTCCCATTTTCACATCGATCGGTCGAAAGGCCACATGGCTGGACTTAATCACTTCGGCCTCCTGTCGCGAACTGTACCCCGTACCATCCTCCGTAACCACAAATCGGCAAACCCGATTCGCTCGGAAATCGTTTGCGATCATCGTGCCACGCCAGCTTTCCGGCAAATGGCGGCCGCTTAATATTTCCAGCCCACAGTGTTTCGGGCTCCCAGGATTCAAGCCCACAAGCCTTCGAGGCTCGCCCGGCGCTGTGACGTAAACCGCTCCGGGAAAAACATAATTGATCCCCTCCCCGTAAGCACCGTCGGTCGCGAATGACTGACCCCATTTGTCAAAATGATGACCCCAAGGATTCACAAATCCGTTACACACAACTTCCAGTTTCATTGTTTCGGGTCGAAATCGCCAAATTCCCCCACCCAACAACCGCTTAACCCCGTAGGGCGTTTCTACATGACTATGTATATAGATCGACTGGTTCATGTACATTGCACCGTCAGGTCCCCAGCGTAACGTATGAAGTAAATGATGCGTATCTTCTGTACCAAATCCCGAAAGGATCACACGGCGTCTGTCAGCGAGACCATCATCGTCCGTATCCTGAAAGTGCAGTAACTCAGAGCTATTGGCAACATAGCAACCCCCGTCGCCTGGAAGCACACCCGTCGGAATTAATAGTCCGTCCGCAAATACTGTCGTCGTTTCGGCGGTTCCATCGCGATCCTTGTCCTCAACCACGATAATTTTGTCACTTGCTTTTTCCCCCGGCTTGATGTGAGGATAAGACTCGCTGGACGCAATCCACAACCTTCCCCGCGCATCAAAGTTCATCTGAATGGGCTTAGCCATCCGGGGGTCAGATGCGTATAGATTAACTTCCAGTCCCTCGTCAATCAAAAAGGACTTTAATTCCACCATCGGGTCGGAACTCGGAATATCCTTCAGGCCGCGTTGGCCATAGCACGGTTGCCCGCCGCCTGTCGCACAAAAAATAATTAGAATAGCGGTAAATTGCCTGAATGCCATATATCCCCTCATCAAAAGTCAATGTTAGTTTTAATGGTTCGATTTATGGGGCTGAGCCCCGGACATCACTTGTTAAAAGGTTGGATGCGAATCGTATGGGTTTTTGGGTCCGCATAATCGTCAATAAGTTTCTCAACTGATTCGATCAGAGGATCAAATTGTGGTATTTCGACCGCATTATTACCTTGTTCATGTTTACGAAAAAGGAACAAATACGTTTCGTTTTGGGGGCGATGGCGATGGAAAAACAACATGTTTTTTTCCACGATTAGATACTGAAGCTGTTTGATCTGTTTTTCTGTAAATTTATGACTTACAACCACACCCCCCCGTAACTGACCGCTTGTTAGAGTTCTTTTGTGTTGGCCATCTACGGTGAATGTGTACTTACCTCGTCGCAAATCATGTACCTTAACCGTCACATCCGATCCCTCAGGATTTCTTTCCGTTTGGGTATTGGGCAACGTCAACTGGTCACGTCGAAATGAAAACCGAATCTCATCCCCATTCCGGTGATAGTCAGAAACTTCACCGCCAATCATATGTGCCGTATCGTCAAGCGATATGGATGCCGGACGTGCTGGCAATTTCAGCGCCAATGCAATTTGCGAGGCAAGGACCCGATATCCGTTCGCCGTGAAATGCAGACCGTCGTCAGTTAACCCCTCGTGATGGGGGAGAACACGCCAATTACGCGGTTCTCGTTCCTGCAGGATCCCCAATTGTACGGGCGGTGAGACAATTGCAAGATCAATAAAGGTTATATCTCTCGCGGAAGCAATGCGTTTGATGCTTTCGGTGTATAACGCCAGATCACGATTAAAAACCGCCGGGTCGGGTAGCGGAGATCCCAGACGTTCATAAGGACGTGCGCCAATCAAAACGACTTTCGCCTCAAATTCAGAAAGCGCGTTAAGTAATTCAGACATCCCCTCTTCAAATACCTTAATCCCGCGAACACCGTGATGAGCCTCATTAGCCCCATAACAAACCATAATCACGGTTGGCTTTGCCGTTCTCATATCCCGCAAGAGTCGGTCAAATCCCTGATCGATCGACCCGAACACTGCACGGCTCTCGCCCCATACGTTATCGCCGCTCCATCCTAAATTGCGAAGCTTGACACCCGGAACGCGACTGACAATCTCTGCTTCCAGGTATCCGTGGATCTGCATTCGTTCGACGAATGTTCCCCCCAGTAGAACCACGCGATCACCCGAAACGATCAATGCCGATTCATCCTCTGCAACCACTCGCTGAGCAGCGGTAAACACTAATAAAAATACACAAACCCATTTCATAAAGACATTCACCCTAACAACAATTAGAAACCGCACTGTAACCTATTTCTCAAGATTGCTTCAGCAACCTCTGGCAGAGACCTGAGCCGATTCACACTATATCAAATTTGATCATGTTTCGTGGGTTGCCGTGGGTAATTTTAATTAACGATCCGAATGTTAATCCACGAAGTGCACCTCCCCCTCGTCGCATCAACTCTCTATGTGCTATAATGCTTTTTCTTAAGATGCCACAAATCGTTGACCCGGCGTACCCACTCCCCTTAGCAAGGCGAATTCCATGTTTCCAACTTTTTGCGTTTCCCGTTATGTTCGTGTTGTGCTCCCCGTTGTCCTAATAACGATGGCTGCATGGAACCCTCGCATATACGCGGCGGAAGTACAGCAATGGATTTCAACGATTAAGCAAGTCGGCCCTAAAGGGGAAGGGCATGCCGCTGCAACCCATGCATGGAATCAACTGGTTAAACAGGACGCAAGTCAACTCCTCGCCATCCTGAAAGGTTTCGACGGGGCAAATGTACTTGCAACTAACTGGCTCCGCGCGGCGGTGGATACCGTTGCGGAAAATGAATTTCAACGATCAGGGAAGCTTCCCAGCGATGCACTGCGATCCTTTTTACTGGATTCGGACAACGCACCTCTCGCACGCCGGTCTGCCTATGAATGGTTGTTGCAGGTCGATCCCCAATCAAAGGAATCACTGTTACCCCATTTTTTAAACGATAGTTCCCTTGAGTTAAGAAGGGAAGCTGTTGCCCAATTACTCGAGAAAGCAACTGCTACCACCGACAAGGCTGAAGCGATTAAGGTCTACGTCAAGGCTCTCGGCCATGCTCGGGATCTGGATCAGATCAACGATGCGGCAAAACAAATCCAGGAACGAGGTGGAGATGTTGACCTCCCAAAACATTTTGGGTTCCTTCAGAACTGGGATCTGATTGGGCCGTTTAACAACGCAAATAAATCCGGATATGATAAGGCGTACTCACCGGAACAATCCCTGCGGCTTCAGCAGCCCCATGAGGGGAAGGATGGCGAGGTCCAGTGGAAACGGCATCAAAATGATGATCGGTTCGGCATTGTGGATCTCAACACCGTCTATCCGGAAAAATATAAAGGGGCGATTGCCTACGCCCATACGACCTTCCTCAGCGATTCAGATCAAGACGTTGAAATACGCCTTGGTTGCATCAACGGAAATAAGATTTGGCTTAATGATAAATTTTTAACTGGCAATCATGTCTATCATGCCGGGATGATGATCGATCAATACATCGTAAAGGCATCCCTGAAAAAAGGTCTAAACCACATTCTATTGAAGGTCGCCCAAAACGAGCAGGAAGAAGAATGGGCTCAGCGTTGGCAGTTCCAACTGCGAATATGCGATTCTAATGGCACAGCAATTTTGCCCGTAAATAAACAGGCAATCAAAGAATAATCACTCGTCAGAGAGGCAATGTAATGAAATATCATCTTGTAATACTCACGCTGTTCGCGGTTTCTTTTCCGGGCGCCCTCTATTCTGCCGACTGGAATGGTTTTCGGGGTCCGCTGGGTAATCCCGTGCATGACGGAACCCTGCCGTTGAACTGGAACACTCAAGATAAGACAAATATTGCTTGGGAACAGAAATTACCCGGGCGTGGAGTCTCAGGCCCCATCGCCGTAGGGGACAAAATCATTGTCACGGCCAGTGGAGGTGTGAATCAGCAACGACTATTCGTTCTTTGCTTTGACCAAAAGAGCGGGAAACCGGTCTGGAAGCGGAATTTTTGGGCTACGGGTCGAACTTACAGTCACCCTACCAGCGCCAACGCAGCGCCAACCCCGGTAAGTGACGGTACGTCCGTATTCGCATTTTTTTCCTCCAACGACCTGATTTGTTTAGATTTGAATGGAAACCTGAAATGGTTTCGCGGACTTGCCCATGATTATCCGAAAGCGGGTAACGATGTTGGAATGGCCGCCTCGCCAGTCGTGGCAGGCAACGTCGTGATTGTTCAAATTGAAAATCAAGGCGACTCGTTTGCATGTGGAATCGATAAGACAACCGGAGTTGAGATCTGGCGTATTCCACGCGACGCACGAGCGAACTGGTGTTCCCCGACAACCTACGTCCATCCGGATGGCTCACCCATTGTCGTATTGCAATCCGGGTCGGGGTTAACTGCCCTCGATGCAGAAACCGGCAAACCTGCTTGGAAACTGGGAATTTCCTGCGGAACCATCGCTTCTCCCCTGGTCATTCAGGATAAACTCTACGTTGCCTCGCAAGGAACTACCAAGCTTGATCTGGCCAGTAATTCAACCGATCCCGAAGTTATCTGGTCGGCCAACAAACTCGGCCTGAACGCCACCAGTCCACTGGTACACGACGGTATCTTCTACGGCATCTCGGGATCGATTATCAAGGGCGCGAATGCATCCACAGGCCAAGTCCTTTGGCAATTACGACTGCGGGGACGGTTCTGGGCATCACCCATTTATTCAAACCAGCATTTGTACTGCATTAACCAGGATGGTCAGGTACATATCATTAAACTCTCCGGGGGCCCGGAGGAACAAACGGCCGAACTCGTCAGCGAGTTCGAGATGGGAGAACCCGTACTGGGGACTCCAGCCGCCGCCGGCAATTCGCTGTTTATTCGCAGTGACAAACATCTCTGGCGAATTTCAAACTAGCTGATTGTATTTCTTGCTGGAAAGGTACCTCCGTGTCGAAGCCGTATATGACTGGATGTGTCACAGGCCCAGTCAACGGCGAAGTGATACCACCGGGTTCCAAATCGATTACGAACCGAGCTCTGTTGTGCGCAGCGATTGCCAACGGCACGTCCACACTTCAGGGAGCCCTGAATTGTGAAGATACTCAAATCATGGTTAACTCGCTGCGTCAATTGGGACTGCAGGTAATTTGGGACCATCAGAAAAACGTTATAGACGTCCACGGGACGGGAAACGCGTTTCCCGAGCTTCAGGCTGATTTACATGTAGGTAATAGCGGAACGACGATGCGGTTCTTAACCGCGGTTTTATCCAGCATGTCGGGTCGGTACTCACTTGACGGCGTCGACAGGATGCGACAGCGCCCAATCGGTGATTTGACGGTAGCCCTAAATCAACTAGGCGCTACCGTGCAATGTGCCGCCAATGGCTGCCCGCCGGTACAAATCAATGCCGGTGGATTTCGGTCCAAAACTACAACGATTGCAGGAGACCTCTCCAGCCAGTACCTCAGTGGGATCTTAATAGCAGCAACCAATGCATCTCACCAAATCACCGTCGAGATTCAGAACCATCTTGTTTCCAAACCCTACATTGACCTTACCTTAAGTGTCCTTCAATCATTTGGTGTCACCATCGAACATTCAAACTACAAGACATTTGTTGTTCCTCAGGGCGAGTCGGTCAAGCCGATTACCTATCAAATCGAACCGGACGCTTCGGCGGCCAGTTATTTTTTCGCCACCGCAGCGATAACCGGAGGTGCGGTCACCGTTCATGGATTAACCCGCAACGCGTTGCAGGGGGATATCCAGTTTTGTGATTGCCTCGCGCAAATGGGATGCGAAGTCCAATATCTGGAACACTCAACGCGGGTCACCGGAGCCCCGCTTTCGGGGATTGAGGTCGACATGAATGCTATCAGCGATACCGTTCAAACGCTTGCGGTCGTATCGCTCTTCGCGGAGGGACCGACCACAATCTCGAATATCCGGCACATCCGCGAAAAGGAAACGGATCGGATTTCCGACCTCGCAACGGAGCTCCGCCGTCTTGGCGCGCGCGTCGAAGAAACCGTCGATTCGCTAACGATTCATCCCGGTATCTACCGTGGTGATTCGATTGAAACTTACGATGACCACCGCATGGCAATGAGCTTTGCTCTCGCCGGGTTGCGTATACCCGGCGTGCAGATTCTCAATCCGCATTGCTGTCGGAAAACGTACCCGAATTTTTTTAATGACCTGGAAACATTAATTTCTGGCGTTTAACGGGGCTTTGTAAATCCGCGGT
The DNA here is from genome assembly GCA_036150515.1 of Planctomycetota bacterium. GTDB lineage: Bacteria > Planctomycetota > Planctomycetia > Pirellulales > Pirellulaceae > UBA721. The sequence goes on along the minus strand of JAYZPA010000216.1, from coordinate 46,467 downwards.
CGGTTTCGTCCAGTAGCTCGTCGGCCCGTAGCAAAATACCCTCCGAGGAATCATCGGTGCGTTCAGCTTCCTGTTCGCGAGCATCCCCGGCTACGAAGTCACCACCACAGTGATTGCACACCATCTCTCGACCCAAATATTCCACGCGAACCTGAAGTTTACGACTGCATGTCGGGCAGGTTTTTACAAAAAATGTTGTTTGAGGCATGTTAGACTCCTGTTACAGATCCATGAGGGGAGTCGCACGCGGTTTCTTACCGCCTCCCGCTTAAACACTTTGATGAGCACTCTTCTGTGTTCCACGAATTTGGGATGCTGAATTCTACAGCCTATCGTCGACGTCTACAACCACTAAAACCTAACGATTGTCCCCACTCCTCTTTAAGGGGCAAAAACACTTAAAAGATAGGGCTTTTTATAGGTATCAGACAATTACAATCGAGGGGGAACGCATGACGACTCTCCTCAATTCGCTATGTGTCAGAAAAAGGCCATGGATGCTGCCAGGGATTTAGAAATCCATGGGTCGCTGAATAGAAGGATATTGCCATGCCCACGAACCATAGAAACATTAACAACAGCGACCGTTTCATGATTTTCCACGCCGGAACAAGCATCATCAACATCAGGGGAGTCATCCAAAAGAACCACCGAAATCCACTAGCAACACCACCATAGTTTCGATCCTGAATGGGGCGAAATGCATAGAAAGCCAATAGAACCACCGTGATCACAAGGGTTATGATGGCCAGACGTCGCCAGAAGATCTCCGGATCCCGCCATGCAACTGCGATTCCCATTAGCGAAAACATCCAAATCGGAGTTAACGAGAAAATGCCGTGGTGACCAAAGGTAATATGAAACAGATAAAGCCAGCGCGACGACTCCCCCTGGTCAACACCGCTGGCAATCCCGGGTAGCCAATAACTAGGTCGACCGTTAACTTCGTAATCGTACCAATTATCCCACTGTCTGATTTCATACAGATTACCAACGCGCTGAAGAGCGAAACGCTGGCTGTTTTGAAAATCATAAATTCGCCATCGGCCAACCAACGGGTGGGACTCCACTAAGAAATCTCCCATCCCCGGCATCGTTTCTGAGAACATCGTCATCGACTCCGGAACCCTTCCGGAAATGAGAGTCGCCGCGTCATCCGCGTCAATTAACTCAACCACCGCACCGTCACTTCGGTGCGCATAAGGCGGCCAAATTGATTCATGAACCCAGTAGTTTGTGCCAAGGAAACATACGGTGACGACAATCACACCCGGGACTCCACAGGCCATCGTCAATCCAGGCCTATGGGTGAGCATCCATAAGCCGATTAACCCCAAAAAAGCCAACGCGGGTAATTCAAACGTGACGGTTAACGCACTTAAGAAACCAACCAGAAAATAGTTAAGCGGCGTATCCCGTTTATCCATAACGATACGAATTACCACGCAAAGACTTGCTAGGACGCAAGCTGCCGCTGGAAGGTGATTGTTCAATGACACGGCGAATGTGGAGAGAAATGTACAAAAACCCAGGGCCAGTCCCAGGCAAATAACAACTCCGCGACGTTCAATAAATCGCATAGCAATAGAGAGATATGCCCAAATCATGGCACCAAACAATAAACCGTGGTTTAAAAACACCAAACTCTTGATAATCCATAACGGATTCTTCAAAAGATCCAAACCAAGCCCCTGATGAACCAGCCAATATTGTGCCGCAATCAAAAGGGAAAAAAGAGGCGGCTTACTCGAATAGAAATGTTCCTCGCCCTCGGAATTACTGTGGTAGACCTTGTCAATTGTCCCCCAATTTCCGCGGGAACCACGCAATCGGTCGACCTCGTCGATTTCCCAGGTGCCATAGTTAACGAGAGCTACAACCGCCGCCCACCGACTTCGATCGTTGGCACAGTGCATGCCGGTCACTGCCTCGCGGCCATCAATGAATTTGCGATCGCGTTTGTCCGACTCATCGAAGTACTGGTGCCATAGCAGCGTTCGGACAACCACAAGCAGCAGTGCTGGAATTAAGACCCATAACGTGATGCGAATTCTGGTTTCGCGTGAATGGAGGGCTTGATATTCTTGAGAAAGTGCCATGATCCTGTTGCCGCCCACCGGGTAACCGGTGTCTTCACCGAGATTTCTCATCTAAAACATTTGCCATGCCCACGGTTTTTCTGACCGAATATATTTGGTCATCTTTGCTGGTTCGTTTTGTAACGAGCTCTGCGATAAACCCTGTCGTCAAGAGCTGTATTCCTACAATCACGCCGGCAATTGAAAAATAGAACAGCGCGCGGGTGTGCAAGTCCAGGTGTTCCATTCCCTCGACGCTACGGGATATAAACCACCATCCCGTAAGAAAGGCCATCACACAACCGGAAATGCCGAAACAGGCCATGCCTAACGAACCAAGAAGATGCTGCGGACGATTACCGTAGCCGGTCAGCAAATGAACCGTTAGGAGATCCAAAAACCCTTTAACAATTCGCTTGACTCCGTATTTCGAATGTCCGAACTGACGCTCACGATGCTGCACAACCACTTCTCCCACCTTCCACCCGCGGGAAGATGCCAGGACAGGAACAAAGCGATGCATTTCGCCATACAGTTCAACTTCGTCTAACACCTCCTTGCGATAACATTTGAAACCGCAATTATGGTCGTGCAAAGTGACGCCCGTAAGTCGACTCACCATCCAATTAAAAACTCTCGATGGCCCTACCTTATGCCATGGGTCATAACGCTTTTTTTTCCATCCGCTAACAACATCGATATCTTCACTTTCCAACGCCTTCAGGAATTTTGGGATTTCATTCGGATCGTCCTGTAAGTCAGCGTCCAGCGTAAAAACAATCTCGCCTTGTGCCACCCCAAATCCAGCATTCAAAGCAGCAGCCTTGCCGAAGTTACGGCGAAATCGTATTCCCTTTACATTGTCGTTCTCCTGATGGAGCCGTTCAATGGTAGCCCACGATCCGTCACTCGATCCGTCATCAACAAAAACCACCTCCGATGCATAATCGTTATGCCGCGTAACCTCATCAATCTCATCGAGCAACGGCGACAGGCTTTCTTCTTCATTAAAGACCGGAATCACAAAGGAAAGCATACGTGTCTCCCATTTTTACGTTTTTCCATTTTCGGCATTGTCCGTTCCGAGGTACCAACCATAACACACGCCAGAAACCAACAACTCACATAATAACCAAACCACACGCAACACAACAGCGGAAAGCAATGCCGTGGCTACACCCACCACAGGAAACAACAGGCTCACGATAACCATTTCTCGCACTCCCGCACCCCCTGGTAATAAAGAAGCAAACCCGGCAACCATAGCCAGCGCCACCGCTGACAAAATCTGTGGATAGTTCGAATAGGCTATCATTCTCGTGCCGGATTCGGGGAATGATTCTAAAACAAACACTAAGCTCATTCCCAACAATACCCAACCACCACAAGAGATTATCCACCCCCGCAGAACGACACTCCAGGTCAAACCTGCAATCGCATCCGAAAGGGAATCCATACCTCGCCGCCGACTGAGTGCCATCAACACCAAACGAAATACCGGCGGACTCGCCGCGATAACGGCACAAATCCCCAACGGCACCGCCAACATAACCAGGTCGGAACCGATTCCCGTCCGAATGTAACGGATGCTAACGAATAGGCTCGACATGATTCCACCGACGGCCATCATACCCAGTGTTTCAACGAACACGCCAATAACTGCAACGCTGCGTGTCACACGTTCCGATGCGATGCGGTCACTCCTGATCACCACGACCAACGCTTTTCCGGGAACGTATTTTCCCAACTGACTAACAAAATATGAACTCAACGACTCCGTCCAACGTGGCCGCTGGCCCATCGCCACCAGACCCTGATGCCAGAAAACGCCAAAACACATTAGGCCGCCTACATAGCACGCAGCACTGCTAAGCAACGCAATCGCGCTGAAATCGGTCAACACAAGTCCCTGTTCGATAATCTCTTTGCGGCTACCTGCAATGGTTTTTCCCACCCACACAACCACCAGGATCGCGATCACAAGCCTGATCACCATTTTGAGATGAGAAACTCGCCCGATGCCATCACGATTTTCCGCCATTATCCTTCTCCCGACAGGCGCCATGCAAATGGCAAAACATATCGCTCTTGGTTGCATACCCCGATCGAATCCATTTTTGAATACAATCGTCTAAAATCCTGCGTTTCCTTTACTCAACAGTACGAGCTAAACTGGACAAACAACAGCCGCCGTAGTTATAACATACCGTTTGCAGACCTTTACAGGCTGGGTATTTCCGCGATGGACAACAATAAATATAGACGTCTTATCTCATTCCTGGTGCTGCTCGCCATTATCATCCTGAGCGGTGCCCTTTTCTATCAAGTTATGGCGTCATTTGTCCTGCCGCTATTCCTCGCAACGGTACTGGTTGTCGTCTTTGCCCCGGTTCACAATTTCATACTCAAACAATACAACGCCAAACCACGACTCGCTGCATTAACCACCACGTCAATTATTGGACTGGTTGTATTGTTGCCGATCGTTGTCACCATTACATTTGCAATTATTGAAGGTAGCAATCTGGTTGGTAATATTACCCCGGCATTTATAGCGGATAGCCTGGCTGAGGTCCGGCACCAGTTTAAACTCGATATACCAAACCAGCCAATTCTCGATGAATTCGAACGGGAATTGGATATTTTGATCGCAGATGCCGCGACGGCCGAGACCCCATCCGAGGAAAACTTAAGAGCGTTGGAGTCTCTGTTGCAGCTCGTCGGGGAAATCCCAACAACGGATAACAGCGACGGCCATCTTCTTAATCAACTTGAGGCACTGGAAACAAGCGTCGAGACCGTGCTTCAATCCGACGAAGGGCAGGCTATGTCATCACGCCCCCCTCCCTACCTTGCGGGTCTCGTAAATATCAATGAACGGTACAACCAGTTTAAAACAACATTGCTTGGTGGAACCCTCAAAGCCGCCATCGTGGAAGCGGTTAACCCCACACCCGAACAAATCAGTCAATACAGCAGCAACTTCTTCGACAGCGATGTACGCAACCAATTGCTTAGTGTCGGCGCAAATACGCTCGGGTTCTCTTTGCAACTAATCGCAGGGATCGTCATCATGCTGGTCGGCACGTATTTCTTTCTGATTGATGGAAGCCGCATGGTGCAGTCGATTACAAAGTTATCCCCGCTGAAACAGGACTATGAAGATACCCTAATTGAAGAATTTGTCTCCATTAGCCGCGCCGTCGTCATTGCAACCTTATTATCAGCGCTCGCACAGGGTATTTTGGCAGGCTTGGGATTTTGGGTAGCGGGTTTACAGTCGGTGATGATGCTAACTGTCGCAGCAACGTTATTGGCTTTAGTGCCGTTCATTGGTGCAGCGGCCGTCTGGGCACCTTGTGCTGCCTATTTGATCGTATTCGGAGATTCGCCAGGGTGGGGTGTTTTTCTTTTGATCTGGGGAATTGGCCCCGTTTCCATGGCAGATAACATCGTGAAACCTTTTATTCTGCAAAACAAGTCTAAATTACATCCCATGTTGGCTCTCCTTAGTGTAGTGGGCGGTGTTCAGGCTTTAGGGCCCATTGGCATCCTGACCGGCCCCATGGTCGTTGTTTTCCTGCAAACACTACTCAACATCCTACATCGGGAACTCTCGTCCATCGATGACGAAACCCAAACCGTGCCTATTACGGACAAAACGCCGGATACAGCCCCGACAGATCCTGCTGGTCAGAACGCGACAACCGAGAAACCGCGCGTCGACGACTAACCACCAAGCGACGTTGTTTTGAGTTTACGATAGAGTCCCATGAGTGTCATCGCGAGATAAACGTTTCCGCCCAAGGACAGCAGTAATCCTAACACGACTGCAGTAAACATGGGCCACGACCGTTTCGCTGCGGCTGAGACCGCCGTGTGGCCCTCCGCGGTTCCGTCAGATTTGACGGGCGCCGGGGTTGCGCTGCTCGCCAATTGCACGAATCCGGTATCTTTTTGTTCCAGAAGCGCTGGCTCAACGCTTCCGCTTTCCGCTGCGATTTGCGAAACACCCTTGGCCGGCTCAACCTCACCGATCGGTAGGATTACCGGCGAAGGCGGGTCAAGTTTCTTGATAAGATCCTCTGCTGGGATTGCCGCCGGGGTCGGCAGTGCGTCAATCTCCTGGACGTTGGGCGCATCGAATTCCGGTATCTGCGGGCTCCCATCGACCCTTGGAGGTGCGTCTTTCGCGACAAGCGGTTCCTCATGTTCGCCCAGAACCGGAAGGTCAATGGCCTGCGGGTCCAGTGACGGAGCAGCAATTGCAACCGCCCCCGATCCACGCATGGGAACCACCGTCTCGTCCGGTATGATCGATGGAGGAGGAACTTCCTCACTATTTTCCTCCAAGATGACAGGAAACGAATCCAAATCCTCTTGTTCCGGCTCAACCGGTGCATTTAACGGAAACGCGTCTTTATCCGTGGAATCAACGGAGGCCTGTTCCGTCAAATCAGTAGCCGACGGATCCTCTGATTCGTCGTCAATGGCATTTTTGTCATCCACCGGAATGGGCGGTTTTGGTAAATCCTCGTCCCCAACTTGTATTCGAAAACGGCGAATTCCTTTAAGCTCCGGAGGGATGACGCTTTCAATCACAAAACCTTCGACCAGCTGCTGTGCCAGTTCCGGTTCGATTTGAATTACATAGGTTGACCCACGGTCTGGATCCTCAACCAATCCGTAATCCACACCAACGACACTCGCAATTAAAATTGCCGTTATGCCAACCATTTTTTTACCCCTGTATAATCACTTAAGCTGCTAGTTCATCTTCATCCCAAGCCGATTCGTCTTCCGACTCACTCGATCGTGTATCGCTGGATTGTTCCGATACGCCATCCTCGCGGCCCGAAACACGATTGGAAACATCGTCGACATCCACGGGTGCTTCAATCATCTCAATTTCATATTCTGGTTCTTCAATAATCTCTATTTCATCGTAGGCGTCCTCTTCGTCAGCGGGCACCGCGAAATGGTTTGTTTCTGTCTCCTTAAGACCAAGGGAAACCGACTCGATTAACTGTTCTACCTGCTCGATGGCTTCCGAAGTGGATAGTCCGCCATCGCTAACCGGATCATCGTGATTCTCCATCGTATCGAGAACTCCGCTTTGGGTTTCGTCGACCTGAGCTCCACCAGAATTCCGTTCAGACGGGATCGGGGGGGCCGTGGCGGATCCCGAGTGCGACACATCGCACGACTGCATGGATGCCTCGACTAACTCATCCGCAGCCCGCTGCGTCAGTTTCTCATCCCTTGCTAAGTGCGGCGAAGCAACGTCATCCGGTTCCTTTATCAACATTTGATCGCTGGAACGCTGTATCGCGGGTGCGATTATTACTTCCGGGATTTCAAGGCTTCTTACATCGGCACCAGCAGCACCAAAATATTCCGCCAGGTGCTGATGGCACGTAAAGAAAAACACCTGAGGCCCGTCGCTCGCAAAGTCCGTTAGCATCGAAACGGCATGTTCTGCTCGATCCGTATCACAATTAACCAGCACATCGTCCAGTATCAAGGGAAGCTGCACGCCATTTTTCGCATAGCTGTTCACTAAAGCTAACCGCAGGCATATGAAGACGGACTCACGCGTTCCGCGACTAAGTGTTTCCAGACCCCATGTTTGGCCATCCGCTCCATCAATATACAAAGCATCTTCATCCAAGGGCGTCCAGATTCGCACGTACTTGCCCGCCGACATCTTTTCAAGCCATTTGGATGCGTCAATCAGTGTCGCGGGCTGTCTCTCGTTCTCGTAAACCCGACGCACCTGTTCGAGTGCATATTCCGCAGCGGCCCATATCCGCCATCGATTCTGCGCTTCCAGCAACCGCTGGTTCACACAAGCAAGTTCCATGCGTGCTTCCGCCAGCGATTGATTCTTCGCCAGTTGTTTCAATTGCAGTTTTCGTTGACCCTGATCTTCATGGGCGTTTGCCAACATACCCCGGCAATCCCCCAGTTCCTGAATCACGGTTTCCAACTCGTCCTGCAACCTACCTTCATCGTGAACATCCATCGACGACTGCAGGTCACTGACTTCGAGGTTTTCACGCTTCAACACGGATTCAATATGTTCGGTAATGGAATGGCAATGATGTTGTAATTGGGAAGTCTGGGCATATTCCCGGGCCAACGACTCCATTTCATGCAGATCCGTCACGCCGGCCGAAACAAACACGCGGTTCATCTGAGTTTGCGCCTGTTGCATTTTGCCAGTAACTTCCAACATCTGTCGTTTTATACGACGTACTTTTTTCTTGACCCCTTTACGCTGTTTGTGCAGTAACCGTTGTTCCGTAAGGACGCGATTCAACTGCCGAATCTGCTCAGCGGGATCAGAGGATTCAGGTTCCAATTGCAGATCAAACAGAATCTGTTCAATCCGTAACGCAAGATCGCAGGCATCCGACTGTCGACGCTGGAGCTCGGCTTTACGATCATCGAGTCGCCGTTTTTGAGTCGCGAGAGATTCCGAATTATCACATATGGTATGGATATCGTTTACCTGCATTCCTGCCGGAAGCGACTGATGACTGAGCGCCGACTCCCACACCGAAATCGCGTCATCCCGATACGTGATTGATTCCTCCAGTCTCGACTGCGCGAGTTGCTGAGCTGCCTGCGCTCCGCGCAACCGCGCCGCCTGGGGAATCAGGGATTCCAGCATCACCTGTTTTTTCTCCAGCTCTCTCAATTGAACGTCGAGCAGTGCTCCGGCGGGCGCTTGTGCCACAGCCAGAACTTCAACCTCCTGCTGAGATTGTTCACGTTGTTGCCTGAGCAAGGTCCGCCGCCGGAGCGAAACTTCCGCAAATTTTGCGCGATTATATGAGTCAAGAAATCGATACGCGACGCCACTTACAAGCCCCGCCGTCCCCAAAGCCGCAATAAAGGTAGCTGTCGCCGGTTCCAGAGCAAACAAATCGCCGAAAATCAAACCGGTTACGAGCAGTGCAAATCCTGCCATGAATATGGAACCGGCAATGATCAAAGTTTTGGCACTTGGCAGTTCATCCGCATGCCCCAGCTGGCGTTGATCAATTGCCTGAATTTCTCGATCCAGGCGTTCCACCTGTTGTTCCAGCGACATCCGTTTACGAAGATTCGCAACCAAACGACCATTCTCAGAAATTCGGGTTTCCAGTTGAACGCCGCGCGCCGGCCCGCCATCAAGAAGCTCGGGCGCGGCCTGAGAACGCGCCTCGAACCATTCATTTTCAATCTGTCTTAGTTCATCAGCAGCAACATCCATCTCCTTCTCACACTGCGACATCCGTTCCTCTGCGTGCCGCAACTCAGACTCGGGCTGTCGTAAGGCGCGCAGCGTTTGCTGATCAACCACCGGCATCGAGCCCGCCACCTGATCAATCAGCCCGTCGGCCAGTCCACGCTGAGCATCTTCCTTCAATTCTGAGACCTCGCGGCTTAACGACTCTATCTGATCTCTCAGGGACGCAAGCCAGCTCGAATGCTCACAAACTGCCTGAATTCGCGCAGCGTTTTCCGTTATCCTTCTGTTGACTTCAATGGCTGCTAAATCAGATTTGAGCTGTTTGCGGCGTTCCCCTAAGTCATCGAGTTTTTCCGAGGCGGTCTGCACCTCGCTATTCCAGGACCGCAAACGGATCATGGAATTTTCGGCGATCATGTCAGCGATGGCCCGCGCCGGGACCGACATCCCTTCCAAACGTTTTTGGAGTTGCGTTCGCTCACGCCATGAATCACGCAGGAGAAACGCCGTTTCCAAAACTCGTTTACGAACCTCCATCGCTTCCATTCTGGTCTCGATGGACAATATGTCCTGCGCTGCGGACGACAACTCATTTTGCAATTGGGCCCATGACTGTGACTGGGAATAATCACCCTGAATCAACTTCTGCAATTCGCCCACTCGCAAATGCAGTGCCACAATTTCACTGGCTACATCCGGTCCCGCATAAATATCCCGTCGCGTTGCGGCAACCGTGCGCAATACGGTTCCCAACGAAACGCGATCGATTCCCGTCGTCATTTCGTAAAGGTGCTCGGCCGCCTCAGTAGCATTGAGTAGATTTAAGTGTTGCAGTTCCCCCAAACCGACGGTAAATACGTTCTTAAACACCTCATGATCCACCCCGCGTAACAATTCCCGATTCATCGTCGATGCAGAATGCAGTTGCCCGTCTACCAAAATTTCAAGACGATCCAACTCTTCGGGACTATCCACAACATGTTCACGTTGAACCCGCCATGCTTGTTCCTCGTCGGTTTCCACCGTGAGATTGCCCCCAAAACGGTCGCCCCCAATTCCCCGTACATATTTCTCCCGACCATTACCTGCCAGTCCATAAAATATGCCCCGGATGAACTCCATACAGGTGGTTTTCCCCGCCTCGTTGGGACCATGGATGACGATAACGTCATTCTTCAATTCACTCAGTTGAGTATCATTGCAAACGCCGTATCGGTCGATCGATACATTTCGGATGATCACTAGGCGGCCTCCTCTTGATGAGAATCGCCCGCGGTCGTTTCCGATCCCAGCAGTAACTCCCCGAGCCTCGCCGCACATTGTAAAGTTCGCAACCCGGCAAGATCTTCTTCGATCCTGGCCCAGTCCGGCGGAACGCCATCATTACATCCAACGGAACCTAACTCGATACCCTCCCAGCCGTTCTCCCGTAGTGCCTCCAGAGTAAAGAGATAGTCGCCAAGCAAATCTGCTCCCTGCTCCGCATTCACGGTTGCATCTCTACAACTGACTGCGACACCCAAGGAAAATACACCCGCTTGAGTAAGCGTAGAATCATTTCCGAGATTGGTTTGCCAATCGATGAAAGCGGGATCCGTGTCACGAACAAGCGGACTGTCTTCGCAACCATCCACATGCCACTGCACCAGACGCCTTTGGCTGGCGTCCCAGCCCCGGGATTCACATTGATGCAAAAGCTGCATCTCAAGATCGTCTAAATCCTCTATGGGACCCGCGTTTAGATGAATGCGCTCATATATCACGTCCGCGCATTGAATCATTGAGCACTCAATCCGATCATTCATCGTGATCAGCTGTGCCCCGTGCAATCCGGATTCATGCAGATCCCGCCCCTGCGGAGTCCCCGAGTGAACAAGCATTGAATCACCCACCGCTTCTGCAGAGGCATGCCGACAGGATCCGAGCAGCCACAAGGGAACTGAAGGATCTTGTGGATGATTCGCCAAAGCCCCACCGCAAACCACCAATGCGGGGTCCCCTCGTGATAAGCCGGCAAACCATTCCGGTTGCACAATTCCGCTCTGGTCGCAACCCGTGCCAAGCACCTCGATTTCACGGCCGCCTAGCGTCAACATCCTGCGTTGTGCTGTGCCAGCATCAAATCGGATAAGGCTTTCCGGCCACCGCATACAACGTGGCCATTGCGTGATCGAGTCCATTGTCCCCGTAGCCCAGATCACGGCAATTCCATTTTGTTCCATGCGCAATAGCTCGGACTGGATAAAGTCCAGTGACGCCGCCGTGGCACGCTCGGGTGCAACCAGATTGCCGGTTAATACCAAAGCATCCACCTGTCGGGTCACGGCAGAATCGAACACACGCTGCGCGGCACTCCGAGGCGCGTCCAGCAATTCCTGCTTGATTGCTTCGGGAATCCAGCGAACCCCCCCAAGCGGAACGTCCAACTGAAAATCCGAAGCGTGTAAAATGGTGATTCCATCACCGGCCATCGTTACCTCCGTTGTAACCTCAGCCATTTGCGATCGTAACGGTACCTGCGAGCTCGCGTAGAGTGTAACCAAATTCGCAAAAGCAGAAAACGCTGATTTATCCGTCAATCGTCCTCGTAACACCTATTTATTCCGGGCTAAATCCAATCGCCCGGTGGTATCGCTGAATATTTCCTAATTCAAGCTTCGGTTCCGTACCCAGAGAACGTACGTATTTAACTAAAAACAGTAAATCGATATCACTGAGGTTATCACTACTTGGCATCGCGGTACCTGCCATGCCGAGACGAATGACTCGTGCCATCGATTCTATTTCATGGCCTGCTTTAAGGGGATCCCGCCGTAAGTCCCGAGCGAAGGTTGGAAAACCCCTGCCATCCACAAGATCCAGCCCCCAGCTTCCGGATCCGTCTTCTGCATGACATTTATGGCAGTTTTGTTTGAGATAAACTGCGCGTCCAGCGGCAATTTGTTCAGTATCTGAACCAGACAAGCTTATCTCGGGAATCTTCCATATCGATCCGGGCACCGTTTCCATTTCTATATACCGAAGGATCAGCGATTCACCTGCCTTCGTGACCGTACCGTTCGCGTCCACGTAGTTACCATCTTCACGAACTTCGTTTTCCGCCCGCAAACGCGCCCCCAACTTTTGCATTTCCCCAATCTCTACCACTAACCGATCAATCAGATCGTCGTTCAATACACTCCAGTTCTGCATAGACGTCCCCGGTATGCCGTTTTTAATCACGCGTTTCAGGTCGTCGGCAGACGCAACTAGATTCGTGCTCGTTGCAAACCTCATTCGACCATTAACCAGATCTCGCGGTTTAGGGTAAAGATACCTCGCGGCTTTTCCCTGGCCATTGCCTGCAGGGCCGTGGCACGAACCACAGTATTGACGGAACTCTTTACTTGGCTCAAATGCATCTGCAGTCATTAAAGAAAGAATCAACCACAAAAACACAAAGCCGATTGTGCTAACTAGTTTCATTAACGAATCGTATACGCTTTTATCAATTCACTCTACCCGAATCAATTGCTTTAGAGCATCGGGGGACTGACACCCCGTCAGCCAGCGGCCTTCATACAAAAAGCATGGGACCCCCCGAACTCCGAGTTGTCGGCACCGCAACCAGTCCGCATCCACCGCGCTGCGGTGTTCACTCTCGTCAAGCACCTCACTAATATTTACTGCGCCAAGTCCCGCTGCCTCGCACACCCCGGCCAGGACCCGTTCATCTGCGATATTGGAACCCCCCACAAAATAGGCTCGGAACATCTGTTCGCGAAATTCCGCGCCACAACCTTTTTGTTCCGCCCATTTTCCCAATTCCTGTGCCGCACGGCTATTGTAGGTATGCGTCCGCACCCCATAGGGTAATCCCGCGTCAACCATTTGCTGGCGAATCAAATCCTGATTCGCGGCAACATCGACGCCGCGGCCTGCGAACAATTCTTGCAGCGTAAGTCCACCCGCTGGCGTATTTGGATGAAGAGGAAAGAATGTATATTTAGTCCGGATGTTCGTTTCAGAGATGACCTTGTTCATCTGGAAATCCGCCAGATAACACCATGGGCATATATAGTCCGTAAAGATTTCCAAGATGTGCATGCCCGTTCAATCCTCCCGCGTCTTCCCTGAAATGGATGTGGCAACCGTTCCACGCCGTTCCGGCAATAAAAGCATTCCCGTTAATCGGTCAGGTGTTGGTCGCCTTGTGCAATAGCTTACCAACAATCCAACAAGAATCGTTGTGACGGTCGTGAACATCCCGTCCCACCAGGTATTATTTCGGATTTCCGCGAGACCACCCAGCCACCGTAACTGCTCCGGAGTTGAAGCACTCGTGTAAACCCGGATGAATGCAAATACCGCGACTCCAGAAATCATTCCGCAAACAACGCCCGTCACATTAGCTACCGAACTAAACATCCCCATCAATAAAACGCCCATCAACAATCCGTACGATGCACCGGCAATCGCTAACAGAATATCAAATACAGGCAGGTCGACCAGCATAAGAATGGCCGCACCACCCGTAACCGCCACACCAAACATCAGAGTCAATAATCGATTCACGCGTGTACCAACCTCCCTTCCGTGATACCAATCCGTTACGAACGTTGCCGTCATGCTGTTAATTCCGCTATCCAGACTACTCATCGCTGCAGCAAATAGTCCTGCTAACAATAAACCGGTCATGCCATATCCCCCGGCATAATGAACCACGAAATGCGGTAGCAACCGATCGCGAAGCCTTCCGTTATTGAGTTGCTCAAATACCCCGACGGTCTCTGATGTCTGTTGATAAAATACAAATAGTGCCGTACCGACGATAAAAAACAATGTACACACAAACAGAATAAAGATCCCCTTAACCACCAAACTACGCCGCGCGTCGCGGATCGTGTCGACCGTTACATATCGCTGAAATGCGCCATACGCTCCGATTTGCCCACCTAGATAGATAAAAAAACCATACGCGCAGGCGGAATAGATATTACGATGGCCCCATCCCAATCGCGTGGAAAACATTTCTGTCTTATCGTGTGCCTGCGCAACTTCCACTAACCCAGTCCACCCACCCTGTATTTGCGCAACTAGAAAGAATAACAAGACAAGCATTCCGCCCCCTAGGGCAAACGCCTGAATCGTATCCGTCCAAATAACTGCCTTCACCCCGCCTACGGCCGTATAGATTGTCGCGAGGCATCCCACCGCTGCAATCATCATCAATGTATGCGATGTGGAGTCGGTCTCCAGTACGACCTCCAGAATACGCGATACCGCCAGGAGCATGGTTGCCATCCATCCCGCTGAATAAAACATAAAGACGGCGCTAGCGAACAGGCGTATCTTCCGATCAAAACGTCGTTCGAGATATTCGTACAGACTTACAAAACCAAGCCGCTTATAAAATGGAATGAACCAATAACACGTGATTGGAAGAACAATAAACGGGATAAATAAAATCGCCAACAGTTGATGATAGTCTCCGAACGCCCCTTCTGCCGGTAACCCTACAAACGAATTGGAACTGAAGGTCGTCGCAAACAGGGACAACCCAACCGGCAGCCAATGCATGTTCCGCCCACCAAGGAAAAAGTCATCGTTGGTCTTCTGCGAGCGGGAGAACCAAACACCCAATGACAAAACGATCAGCAAATACGCAAGGCAAACCACCCAGTCGACGTACGCGATTTCCGATAGCCCCCCTATGATCTGCCACTGAATCAAGATGACCTCCCCAGAAACGGATATTACGGTTAACGCACGGGCGTCGACCTAGAGCGTTCGGGCGAACCTTGCAACCAACAAGCCGCGGTTAATCTGCCTTCCCCTTGCCCAATTTCATTATAATATTATAAACCAATCCATGAACTTGTAATGGATCTGCCTGATGCCGTTATTAACCGACACATCCTTCATCGCCTTTGATCTCGAAACCACGGGCATGAGCGCTCACATGGACAGAATCGTCGAATTCGGCGCCGTTCGCTTTCGACCACACCAGGAGGTCGATGCAATTTTTGACCAACTCGTCGATCCTGAACGGTCTATTCCTGCTGCGGTCAGTCGAATCCACGGAATCTACGACCGGGACATCGTGGGAAAACCTAACATCGACGAGATTTTGCCCGCCTGGAACCAGTTCATCGAATTCGAAACGCCCATCCTTATTGCCCATAATGCGTCCTTTGACCGAGGGTTTCTGGCCGCCGCCTACGCTCTGACCGGTCGGGACTCGCCCACCAACCCCATCATATGTTCCCTTCCATTGTTTCGCCTCGCGTGGCCCGAGTTTTCAAACTACAAGCTCGAAACCATTGGGCGCAACCTCAATCTCATTGATGACGAATCCCATCGCGGGCTCGCTGACTCAGTCCTTCTGATGAACTGCTTTAATCTTGCACTCGCGGAGCTAACGGATCTCAAAACGACCGATCAACTTTTGTCGGTTACCAAACCATTTCAATTCAGTGATAGCAATTTTTCTCAGGCCAGACCCCCGCAAGCCTTCTCAGAATTGCAGGCAGCAATCGAAGAAGAACATCTGGTAGAAATGGAATATGGCGAATATCGGGGCAAGCCGCGACGGGTGACCCCCATATCCATTTTTCGGGTGAAGGAAGTCTACTACCTGATTGCACACTGCCATATTGATGACTTTGAAAAGCAATTCAGGCTGGATCGAATACACAAGTTTACGGTTTTAGCAAATTAACCGTCCTGGTTGAGGTCCTCAACAAATTTATTGATCCGCTTACCCTCCCACTGAGGCCATTTCCAGTTTGGCCAGACCGGACTTTCCTCCAGAACTGCACTAAACCGGTGGCGCAGCATCCGTTCCATCCGGCGAAATTGCCGGTAGTTTTCCCCGGAAAGATCTGTCATTTCCTGCCCATTCGTCAGATCATAGAGCGCAAAGTCAGCCAGAATTGCATTTTTGATTGCGAATTGATCCTCCTGGCGGATATCGCCAAACAGAGGCATACCTCCCCCTTCAATCGACGCGACAAGTTTCCAGTTTCCTTCGCGTAATGCGACCTGATGTTCTCCCCGCGTGGGGTGAAACTGCCAGTAAAGTGGTTTTCGGCGAACCATGGGGCGACCCTTGAAAACAGAGGAGACATCCGTGCCGTCTAGCACCGGACTTCTGGGCAATCGGACGCCCGCCAAACGGCACAACGTTGGCAGCATGTCTACTCCACTAACGGGCGTATCGCAAACCGATCCCGGTTGAGTGATGCCTTTGTACTGAATAATCCCCGGCACCCGAATTCCACCTTCGTAAAGATACCCCTTTTTCGCTCGAAACCCCCCGGTGCTTCCGTGGGGATGCGTCCCTGTAATCGCCGGCCCGTTATCGCTAGTAAACAAGATCAGGGTATTTTTGTCCAAACCGGTGGTTCGCAGATGCCCGATGAGCCGCCCGAAGGCGGTATCCATCTGCGTAATATTACCGAAAAATGCCTGCGACGTTGTTGTTTGTGGATCATATCTGCTCGGTTTCCCCGATGCGGGATACATATCCACATACTGCCGGGACGTGTGGATCGGTTCATGTGGTTCATGGTAAGCCACATAGAGAAAAAACGGGCTGGTGCCATCATACGTGTTTGAAAGCCAGCTAATAGCTTCGTCGGTGACCAAATCGGCCGCGAATCCCTCCAGCGGACCCACGGGTTTTCCATTGCGCACAAAATTGTCCGGGTCCTTGTGCGTGGGGATGGCATTGTTTTGGGTTCCGAACGACCATTGAAATCCATGGTCCTTGGGTTGGGGATACCGCGTGTCCGTTAAATTTCCATTCAGGTGCCATTTGCCCACATGACACGTAGAATATCCGGCCTGTCGTAATAATTTTGCGACGGTTATTTCTTTGGCCGCTACGTGCATCGGTGAATCGTAGGGAATCCAATTGTGGATACCAACGCGGTACGGCGTACGACCGGTCATCAGTCCGGTTCGGGAGGGTGAGCAATTGGGTGCTGCCGCATAACATTGCGTCAAACGCATACCCCCGGAAGCGAACGCATCAATATTCGGCGTCTGAACGACCGCATTTCCGTAACACGCCAAATCCCCGTAGCCTAAGTCATCACATAACACAATGACGACATTCGGACGGTCTGACGCGCCGATCGTGTACGAACTGCCGACGAACACGGCGAAAAACAGTACCATCCCAACTCGCATCATTCGTTCAATACTCCAACTCTACAAAATAAATATTTGTTTGCACGACTCCGTTCTCATCCGTTTCGTGACTCGAGTAATAGGAGACCAGCATACATCCCGGACACAATTGGACCATCGCTGGATAGGAACAATCACCCCCGGAAGGCAGTATACACAAATCCACCAAACTGTTTTTTATCAACCAACAAACGGTGGTTACCGGTTTATCATTCCGGACATTCCGGCCCGCGACGATGATGTGGTCGCCCATAGATCGAATGAACGGACCCCCAATATATCGTCCTAAATCCACACGTTCGGTTACTTTCAATGAAGGAGACAGTCTGATCAACTCCGCATTGCCGCGTCCGCGACGCCCAACCGCCGTCACGTTTCCCTCGGAATCAAACATAAATGCCGTTTCATCTCCGTGAGTTTCCTGAAACACACCGGCAGGCTGAAAATGAGCACCGTCGTCGCTCACCAGAATCAGCGAACGCATCAAAGGGGCGCGTTTTGCGACTGAACGAACCTCCTGAAATCCCCGTATCCGGCGGGCGCACATATATATGCGATCGCCAAAGGTGGCCGTGCGCCAAACATAGTGGCCATACGTACCCTCCAGAATGCTGGGCGCGGACCAGGCAACACCGTCTCTGGTTGAAACCCCATAACCTACCATCTGATTCAAATTGCGTTCGGGTGATTTATTTGGACCACAATACCACGTGCCTGTGTAAATAAATAATGTGTCGTTAAGGATGGCGAAATGTGGGTCTCGAGTATCACGATTCTTAACTGAAAACTCGTGGACCAGATCCCATTTTTTACCATCCGTACTTTTCATCACCAAAATCCGACTGGTGGGGAATACCATGTGCCCATCGGGACAGGATCGAAATGTCAAATAGATATGGCCCTGAAACCACGTAAGATCGGTGAAGGCGTTATGTTCACCGTTATTGAATGCCAGCCTTGACCTGCCTACCCTAACGTCCGGCAGTTCGAGCGCGGGTGGCTCGGCAGATACGATCCATAACTCTGGTAACAGGATCAATGCAAATATACCAACCCATCGAATGACTCGGTTCATTAACATTCCTCCACGGAAATGACGCCTCAAATTATTTGCAACGATGTTGGTTACTAGAATATATCTTAATTCCGGTCCCCGGTATCCAACACGTGACGGCTTTTTCCTCCGCCTCCGCTGGTCTACCCGTGCCGCTCTGCCGATCACTGGCAACGAATCCGAGAAACCTGCGGCAAAGCTATCCCCCAATTCCGGCTTTTGCTTCTTTTCACGATGCCATCCGTACCGACTCGCCACATTCAACCGACAACCCTTGAAACCGACTCAGAACAAATCATTATCAAACGCGACATCACCTTCTTCCCCGGGGTCACGTTCACGCGGAGGAAGTCCGATCAGTTCATTATCATAGTTTTCCTCTAATTCGCGAATGCGCTGCTGCACCTCTTCGTTGCCGTCGAGCATCCTGGACATTTCAAGCTCCCACTCCGTACTGGCCGTCCGTAGCGTGTCCAGATCAAGTGGTAATTGAAGAATTTTCGCAAGGCGGCGTGTCACGGCCTCAATACACGTGGGATTCCGTCCATGCAGGTAACTCGGAATTTCCGCGATCAAGGAGAACATTTCCATAGCCTCATCAGGGGCACGTGTCATCATATAACTTATAAATGAACCTGGCCCGGAATACCCCGTCCGGCGCACATCATATTGCTCCAGCATGGTCAGTCGTTCATCGTCACACCCGGTAGCAAACATCCGCGGTTCCCGCGTATGCGGTACCGTCCCACCAAATGAACCAACAAAGATGATACGCTGCACGCCAAGTCTTGTCGAAAAATCGAAAATACAGTCCCCAAACTGACGCCAGCGCATATTGGGCTCTTTACCAATAAAAAACAGCAAATCGCCCGCTTCATGGCAGTAGAATTGATTGGTAGGAAACTCATTGCGTTGAATGATTCCTTCCTCGATTTCAATATGAGGACGGAACATGGCGGACAATTCCATGGAACCCGGCAGGTTGTAAATATAGAACTCTTCCGGGTCGATGTCCGCGATCACTTCGGCGTCAAACAATCCTACCAGTCGCTCGACCGTCCCGGTGGACACATCGCCCCCATCCATCCATCCGGACAAGGCCAAAATCAGCGTCGGACGGTTTACGGACGGAGTTTGATGGAGGTGCAACATATTTGGTGCTGCTTTCGACATGAGTATTCTCGTCGCCAACGCGTAAAGCTGAATCTTGCGTTGCCGCACAGAATCATATCACGGCGACCGGATTGCGTTCAAGGCTAAAGATATTTTCCATCCCGGACTAAATCCAGCGCTTGCCAACAGTACCAACTCCCGATCGTTCTGTATGGTTTCCAGGCGGAGGCAACGTTCTCCAGCTTTTCTTTGTCGGGCCGCGTTGACAGTCCGTACAGCTCGGTAATCGCGTTGACAATTCCCAAATCCCCAGACGGAAATACATCCGGACGGCCTAACGAGAACATAAGATACATGTGCGCCGTCCACGGGCCAATTCCACGAAGGCGTGTCAATTCCATGATTGCTGCATCGTCATCCATGGCCCGCAGCCGCCTTAATTTCACCTCTCCCTTGGTTAGGCTTCTCGCGATACTCTGTACGGCGTGGGCTTTAGCCGCGGATAAACCAATGCTCCGTAACGCCGAGCGATCAAACGCCAACATCTTTCCGGGCGTGAACCGTCGTCCTCCGTTGAGCGATACAAATCGATTCCAAATCGTGCGCGCTGCGGCAACGGAAAGTTGTTGCCCGACGACACTCCGTATTAACATGCGAAAGCCATTGTTGTCGATCTGTATGGAACACGGACCAACCAACGAAATCGCACGTTTCATCACCTTATCCGCCCTGGAGATGTGTCGGATTCCCTTTTTAAGGATGGGCTCATCTAACATTTATCGAATCCTCCCCATGGGTATCAGCCGTTTCATGATGAAACACGACCCAAGTATCCGTGATGGCGTTCACACCAATCCCCCTTTCAAGGGACGAACTCTTGGTTGCGACGTTGCAGCCCGCACGCTATAAAACCGCGTCGAATGCCCCCCGCTCACACCTTAGCGTGAATGTCGTTTCACCGGTCGCATGTTTCGTTGCCCCATCGAATGCGAAGTACCATAACGCAAAAGAACAAGCGTTCCAGCACGCACCCAACTTCCAAAAGATGATGATTGCCGCCGCATACCACCAATCATACGCAGCTTCACTGTGAGTCGGGGATTGAAATCGGGATTTCGGCGGAAAAGATCGATGTAACGTCTCCTCGCTCATTCAATGTCCGACGTATCACCGATGCGGATCGCTTCGGCTTGCCGGAATACACCACCTGCCCCTGATACCGAACTGTCACCTTTCGATCCAAATCTAACATTTCATCATTTAACAATACCACGACTTCCGGAACGCTTGACGATTGGATGGATATGGTTTGTCCATCCCGTTCCGCAACAATGCGACTGCGACCCCGCACCGAGTCTCCCCGCACCGCGAGCCAATAAAATCTTGGATGCGTTTCCGCATCCTGCAACCACACGATCTTATGTGGAAAGGGGTCACGCGTATATTTTGCCATCCAGCTAATCGCGACTCGATCTTCGCGATCCATCCAATGACCTTTACCTGCATAGATTTTTGTAAAATGCGAATATCCCCGGGGATCCCTTCTTTGCAATTCATCCAGGGTCTTACCCCATTCAGCCGCGACCTGATTGCGTTTATAGGCGGAATCCAGCGCGCCCACATGGATGGAAAACGGCGTATTTCGAAGGCTATCCGGACGAGCGTCATTCGGATGCCCGGCCATCATCGAAGCCGCGGCCCACCGATCCGCCATTCGCGGGCCTATTTGGTAAACCCCATCGCCCCCGGCGGAATATCCCAACACGTAGACGCGATTCGGATTCACGCCCTCAAACACGACCATATTCTCAATCAGACGCGTAAAAAATGCATCTATGTGTTGCTGGTGCCAAAGGTTCCAAGTATTCGTGGGTGCCCGTGGCACCAGATAGACTCCCTCAGCAGGTTCGTACAATCGTTGTTGGTTTTGCCACTGTTGATCGTTAACGGCCGCGGGTGCCCCGCCGCCTCCATGTAGTGAAATAAACAAGCTCCGTCCGGATTCAGGTCTGTCGCCATAAACCTTATACCAAAATGGCATCGTCAGATTCTCAATCTGAACCGCTCGGCGATCCATTTCGGCGCTCCGTGTCTTTTTAATATGTTGGTGGTGCAAACCGATGAGTTCATCCTGCATTCGGCTCGCCTGTTTTACCGATAAACCATGTTGTGCGACCGCCGTTTCGACGCAAAAAAGCATCAACATCCAAAAGATTAAATTTCTCACCGTGCACCTCCTTGCTTAGGTCTAGCGCGACAATCTGATTGTAAATAATTCACCAGGTTGACGGATGGTCACGGTCCGTCTGGTCGTCAAGTCACCATGGCCGAGGTGCAACGAATATTTTTCACCCAATTTAACCTTGATGCTTAGATGATCGTTGGTATCAAACCGTTCATCGTTACATATTCCTTCAAAAATCGTTCCGCCGTCGTTATCCCTCACCACGACGCGCGCCGGGATTCTTGATTGATCGGCATGCACACAACGCACCATGACGCGTACTACGCCCTCGGGCAGGACCTCCTTTAGTTGTGTATACCGGTCGGTTACGTTCACAGCCCACGCCCAGTCCTGTTCCGGTGCCCAGCCTACGGGAAATCGCTGGCTGGTGGGCCGATAACTCACGGCGTATATGGCGTGCAGCGGGTTGTCACGATCGGCCTCGGAAGCGCGTCCCAAAAACCACCCCCGATCCAGGTCGTCCCCTGCGGGCTCGCATGCGCCTGTAAAATGCCAACCGTCACTCCACACCTCAACCCATGAATGGTTCCCGCTTTTATTTGACCACATGGGCGTACCCACAAACCTTGCCGGAATCCCCACACTGCGGCATGCGTCGATTAGCATCACCGACAGGCCACTGCACGAAGCCAACCCACTATCAATCGTCTCTGATGGCGACTGGTCCGGCCTCTTTCGAGCCGTGGAGTATTTTACATTGGTCAACTTGAAAATTTCCTGGTTCAGTTTTACAGCCGCCTCACCGGGCGTCGCGGCGTCTTTGACGAGTATGGAAAATCGATCGTAGAAATCTTTTCGCCAGGATTCTCTGGTTTCCGTAATATTCGCGTAAGGTAAAATATGGTTCAGAAAGTTCTCATCGGTAATCGACTCTCGCCAGGGAGTTTCCTCCCACGCTTTGTATGCATACCGGACGTGCTGCAACAGGAATTCCGACGTCAACTCGCGCAAATCACGCTCAGGCATGTAGGCGATCAAAAACTTCATGCCCGTCTTCTGCCTGCGTGGTATCTGTCGTAACGCGGACAACAATTCATCCCTGTTATCACCCGCGACCTTCAACTGCGCCGCAATCGCACTGTCATAATCCTCCGGAGGATACGCTCCGGTCACGGGCGAATTAACGAGACAAATCATTAAGCAAACGATGCAAATTCGATGTTTCATCATGCGGCGAACTCCAGAAGCGTGCGGACGTAAAACGGCGGGACGTTATTCTATTTTAATCGACGCAGTACGATAATGCACTTTTTGTGGCTGTGCTTTTCTTGTTTGTTGGTCGCGAACATGATTTGCTATACTTAATACTGGCGTGACGATTCAGTGTTTGAGCGAATCTCGTCCCCTGATCACACGCCCTGTCACCGGTCATCACCCTACTTGGATTCAAAATTAATTATGACGATGCATCGAGAACTTCAACGCCGAACATTTTTGTCTGTCATATCATCCGGATGTGCCGCCGCATACTGTGGTTCCGCATCAGCACAGGATGACGGTCGTCCCCCCGTATTAAGGCCAAGGGCTACGGATGGCGATTCTCGATTTGAACCCAAGTGGGATAAAAAGTTCACACTAACCGTGGGAAACACCAAAGGAGATATTAACGGCAATTCTGATCGGGTTTTACAAGCAGCGGTCGATTATGTTTCCCGCCTCGGAGGCGGAACGGTCAAAATTCTTTCCGGTACTTATACGTTACGTAATTCAGTAACCCTTCCGTCGAATATTCGTATTCAGGGGTCAGGTCCCGACACGCTCATAACCAAACCACCGTCGGTAACCACGATGATCGTGGAGGATTCAGACTGGTACGATCAGGAGATTACGCTCAAGGACGGCGCTGGGTTTCAAATAGGCGACGCAGTTTTCATTCAGGTTCAAAATACGCATACGCAATCAAGGGAGACCATTAAGCGTACGCTCGTCGCACGACAGGGAAACCGTTTTAAGCTGAACACCGGCCTGCGAAAGAATGTGTGGTTGCGGGGCAATCCAACCGCAACCTCCGTGTTTCCGCTTTTTACGAGCGAACGCACGCAGGATGTGTTTATTGAAAATCTCGTCCTCGATGGCAACCGATCCAACAACGTCAACATGAACGGCAACTATGGCGGATGTATATTTTTGCAGGACTGTAGCCGATACACCATGCGGGGAATTACAACGCGAAACTACAATGGCGATGGAATTAGCTTCCAGATATGTCATGACGTGGTGGTGGAGAACTGCCACTCCTATGGAAATGCGGACCTAGGTATCCATCCGGGTTCAGGTTCCCAACGTCCCCTCATCAAACGAAACAAAATCCATGATAACGGCATCGGAATCTTTTGGTGCTGGGGCGTGCGTTTCGGACTCGCCGAACACAACGACATCCAACGAAATAGAAACTACGGGATTTCAATAGGGCATTGCGATACGGACAACATCATGCGTCACAATACGGTCCAGGACAGCGGTAAGATCGGCATCCTGTTCCGGGACGATGAACGCGGTAAGGACTTTTGGGCCAATCGCAACCGCATCGAAAACAACCGTATCGTCAACAGCGGGGATGCCGACGGAATTGGCATCTCCATAGAAGGACAGACCCGTGACACTCAGGTTCGAAATAATGTGATCGTTGAAAAGCGTGAGGCACTTAACCGTACGGGAATTAAGATCCAAAGTGGTGTAGGAAACCTGCAGTTGGAAAACAACCGAATCGAAGGTTACACCCGTAGCGTGGTCGACCAGCGCAAATAAGAGGTGCTACGGATATCGCTCAAACCAGGCGAGAACATGCGCGACCTTCATCATAATCCGGCTCGGGCGTGCGGCAATTGCGTGGGAGGACTCCGGTACTCTTACCAACATCGAGTCGACCTGATTTAAACGCAAACCCTGATAAAACTGTTCAGCCTCAGAAATGGGCGTCCTCCAGTCTTGTTCCCCGGTCATGAGCATCGTCGGCGTCTCAACCTGATTTACAAATGTAATGGGTGATCTTTTCGAATAATTTTCGGGTTGGGTCCACGGGGGACCGGTAAACCAATATTCGCTGAAATATACTGAACCATCGGACGTAAACGCCAACGTTTGCCAATTAATAACTGGTTTCTGTGATACGGCCGCTTTGAACCGATTGGTCTTACACACTAACCATGCCGTAAGAATCCCGCCGCCGCTTCCACCGGTCACATATAGTCTGTCCTCATCAGCGACACCACGCTCGATCATCACATCGACGCCGCTCATCAGGTCTTCAAAATCCCCTTGCTGCGGGTAGTTTTTATCCAACAGATCTGTGAATTTTTCCCCATAACCCGTACTCCCTCGCGGATTGGTGTACAACACGACGTAACCAGCGGATGCGTAGAGTTGCGGCTCCATCGCAAACCGACTCCCGTAGTTTGCAAACGGACCTCCGTGAATTTCCAGGATCAGCGGGTACCTCTTCTCCGCCTGGTAACCCGGAGGATATACGATCCAGCCATCCACGGGCCTTCCGTCGAAGCTGGATTTGTACGTAAACCGTTCGGTCGTACATATCGATTTTTTGTTTGTCAAACCAGATTGCAGTGTCGTCAGTTGCGAGATTGAACCATTATTGAACACGGCGACATCGGCGGGAGATTGCGTTGAAGTGATTGTATATGCAATTATACCTGCAGTGCACACACTAAAAGAACCACCGGAATACGGCCGCCCAATGGAGGTACCACCCACGTTCTCGACCAGCGATTTCACTTTGGACTTGGAGGGGGCGTCCACCGGAACCAAGCCCACTTTCCCCACCCCGTGATCATCATACCGTACGTAAATGCCACTCCCGTCGTGATTCCAGCGAGGCATACTGACGGAACGATCGAAGCCCTCGGTCAGATTAATCGGCGCACCACCGTTAACACCCATTACATAAAGGTCCGAAGGTTGAAAGCTGCGTTTATCGTCGACGAAACCAATGTACGCAAGACGTTTTCCGTCAGGGGAAAGCGACGGCTCATTTTCCGGTCCATCGGTTTTGGTTAATTGTTTGGCAATACCCGTCTCCACATTGATCTGATACAAATTAGAATCCCGTGGCGAATATTCCCAGTCTTCGTATAACTGCCCGGATAAAATTACTGCGCTATCATCCTGAAGCAACTGAAAACGGCCGGCATGGTCAAACGGTTGTTTCGTAAGTTGACGCAAGCGGATTGGTTCCATTTCCAGAATGAAAACCTGTTGATTACCGTCTTTAACGTAACCCTGGCCATCCCGTCGGTAAATCACTTTGTCGATCGCCTCCATTGCCGGAGCCCATTCCGCGCCATTTGGAGCCTCAGGACGTTTGACAATCGGATCAACCGGAACTTTTACAAAAGCGTGAAATGCAATCATCGTTCCATCTCTCGACCAAACCAGTCCTCGCGCAGCTGACTCCGTCGACAACACCTTGCGCGGTCGTTTGCGATTCAGTTCGTAGATCGCCAAATGGTGTTTTTCGTTTTTTGAATACGAAAGCGCCAGCGACTGACTATTTGGCGACCATGCAGGTGACTGATATCCGCTTCCCGATTCCGCAATGACACGTTTTTGTTTTCCATCCGTGGAAATCATTTCGACCGATGACGTGAATCGATCCGTCTGTACATCCGCCGAAATGACGGTATATGCGATCCATTTGCCGTCCGGAGAGATCAACGGCGAGCTTGCGTAACGCAATTCAAACACATCCATTCCGACCAGCGGTGTTTTGTCGATGGCCCCCGAAGTGCTTACCATTCCTGTCATGAAAAGCAACGCTAACAGGTAACGACTCATAAAATTCGAACTCCTATTGAAGATTCCGCAAATCGGGACAAATGTCGACCCCCGCCATTCTATGGTCGTTCGGATGCCTTTATTAAAACAGGCGAAGGCTTGGATTGGTAGTTTTTTACATCCTCGATGAGAAGTTCAACCGCCTTGTCCAGTTGTTTGTCGACGCCAGCGGGAATCGCCCCTGGTTGCGGCCAAATGATGACATGGGGTTGGGCGCCATTGAGTTCCATATCCTGACCGTCCCCTAACAGGTACCAACCCCGAAAAGGCACACGAATGCTACCGGCATCCATAATGGACCGGCTGCCGGTACTGATTACGCTTCCCGAGGTAGGCACGCCGACCACACGTCCGCGTCCGAGCGCTTTAATTGCATGGCTAAAGATTTCTGCGTTACTGTGACTGTTTTGATTACACAGTACCACAATCGGCTTGTTCCAGGATGCATAGACCATCCGATCCTGAGGATACCCCTCACCACCTCCCCGCGGACGCGTAATGGCATGCCGCGGCTGGGTCAGAATTGTCAGTAAATGGTCTGTAGTAAACCCACCCCCGTTTTCGCGCACGTCGATCACCATGCCCTCCTTGCCGGCCGCGACTTCGAACAATTCACGCTCGAAACGTTGAAAACTGGATGTGTTCATTGCCGCTATGTGCAGGTAGGCAAAACGATTATTGGACAACTCATCGACCCGCGCACGATTCACATCCAACCATCGTTCGTAGAGTAAACTGCGAATGCTTGCATAGGTCGTGGGACGAATGGTAACACTCACCGTCATCTCACCCCTCTCCACGGACAAAAGCACATCCGTAGCCACTTTCCCGTTCATCACCTGACTCTCATCCATTCCCGGATCAATTTCAAGGCCGTCAACGGAAATGATAACATCACCCGTTTTCAGGAGACTTCCCACTTTGGACGCCGGGCTGTTTCTAAGGACCTCGAGCACCTTCCAGCCGGGTCCTTCAAACGTGCTATCGAAAATCACCCCCAGGTGCGCAGTCACGTCATCTGGTGAAAGAGGGGGAACCGGGTCAGATTTGCCGCGGAACCCCAGGTGGGAACCGTTCAGCTCCCCGAGCATCAGTGCCATCACTCTGGCGAAATTCTCATTCGATTTACAACGGGCCGCCATGTCCTCGTATTTTCGGCGCACCGCATCCCAGTTCCGGTTGTTAAACCGTCCATCATAGAAATCGTCGCGCATGGTGCGCCAGCCTTCAATAAATACCTGTCGCTGGTATTCGCTTTGGGAATATGTTTGACGGGCACGAAAGCTGTAGGACTCGCCTCCGCTACCGCTTCCGCCGCCCCAGCCCGGCACACCCTCTCTGATCCAATAGATTCGGTTTCCGGTCGATTTCCATTCGACAATCTTCGCCTTCACCGGAAGCAGCAACCGCGGTGTGGAACTTACATAGGGTTGTACCGCATAAATACCCTCTTTATTGTCGATCTTCGCATTGAAGATCAGCGTTTTGGAATCAGGCGACCATGTCAACCCACTCTCACTAACGTTCGGGATACTAAAGGTACGAATTCGCCGGTGTAAATTATCGAGGTCCAGACTTAAACTTGGTGATGACGATGGAGGCGGTTTTTTAGCCGGTACCGGCTGATCCTCATCATCTTCCATCGGCGATTGATCCGCCCCCTGAAGCTCGGAGTTGGCTTTCAACGCGCGTTCCAGAGTCACGTCCCTCTTGGTTCGCTCGTGGAGTTCCTTGACCAGCGGGACATAGTGTATATCCACTTCCTGATCCACGCGCCGTCCAACAAATGCTATGGATTTTCCATCCCCGGACCAGACGGGATTCGTTTCATTATCCGGATGTCGCGATACGTTGGTAATCTGCGCCGGATCATCCACATTCACGATAAAGATGTCATAGTTGAAATCATCATCCGAGGCTGAATAGGTTATCCAGTTTTCATCCGGGGACCAATCATAACTGACACCGCTCCAGGTCGACACGATCTTGCGGGGGTCCTTTTCTTCTTCGCCCAGCGCCTGGATCCATAATCCCTCGCGAGACCTGACATACGACAAATAGTTGCCTTTGGTGCTAAGGCCCAGCGAATGTTCTACGACATCGTCGTCGGTGATTTT
This sequence comes from Planctomycetota bacterium, assembly GCA_036150515.1. Classification (GTDB taxonomy): domain Bacteria; phylum Planctomycetota; class Planctomycetia; order Pirellulales; family Pirellulaceae; genus UBA721. Next base: position 17,654 of record JAYZPA010000216.1, on the reverse strand, counting down.
GTCAAATGTATATTTTGAGTTTCGCCACCATGGTACGGAATCATCACTACGACGTACGCTCATGACATCCACCTGCCCGTCCGTCTGCCCTATGTAAAAGAGTGTCTTGCCATCTCTTGAAAAGACCAGATCCGTTTCCCAGGCCTCGGTGTCGGTCACCCGAACGGGTTCTTTCAGCACCGTATCCATTACCCAAATATCCCCGCCGGAAATAAACCCCATGACTTTTCCCGTTCTGCTGAAGGCCACATCGTCCGCCTTCACGAGGTTGCGTTCCACTTCGTCATCCAAAAACAAGTCCCCCTCATAGACGAGGTTTACTAATTGGGGCATTTTATTTTTCGTGGGATCCATTTGGTAGAGGTCAAATAGTCGTCGGAATACGATCGTCTTGCCATCCTGTGAAATGGCAGGAGCAACAATCCCGTCGTCATCATATTTCGTAATCTGTTTTCGCTTGCCTGATTTCAGCCGATAGACCCACAGATTTCGTGTTCCATCTTCATCCGACACATAATAAAATGATTCGCCATCAGGGGCCCAGATGGGATATCGACAATCCTGTTGATCGGTACCAAGCAGCTTTTCATATCCTTCGATTCCATCCCGCTTGATCCAAATCTGGGATGCCTTACTTCCCTGGTACCCTTTTCGTGCCCAGGTCATTCCCTCGCGGGTAAACAAAATGGATTTGTTGTCAGGTGATTGGGCAGCCATGGCGCCATAGGCATCCAACTGCAGGATTTCACCCGACTGTGGTTTAGTTGCCGAGATGCTAAAATACCGCGTATTCCATCGCCACCAATCATCCCGGCCGCCACTAACAAACAGGGTCTGATCGTCACCAGCAAATTGTACTGCACGTGTACCTTCGCTGTGAAACGTCAACTGGGTGGGTTTCCCTCCTTTAAGAGGCATTCGATATACCTGTTCGGAGCCCGTACGATTACTCGAAAATGCGATCCATTTACCATCCCGGGAAACACACGGATATCCGTCCGAAGCACTATGTGCGGTTAACCGCTCTATCCTGCCACCGCTGACCGAACCGCTCCACACGTCCCCCCGCCATGAAAACAACACATGGGAACCATCGGGCGTAAGTGAAATTCCGGATATTAATTTGACTTCCTCGGCAGCCACGCCAAGTATCAACCCAAAGATCAAAACAAACGATAACAACATTTTTGAGAAACGACACATGATTGGTTATCCGCAGAATATTAGACTAAACTTTATGTAACTAAGAATAATTAGTCGGACCGTATTCTCAAGACCCAAATTCAGGACCGAATCCCAAACTATCGGAATTTGACCTATCTGATGCTCCATTTCAAAGACAACTGCTGCTTGCTGCTTGTAACGATATTTTTAAATATGTGTCTTACGGGCGGAGAAATCACTGCGGAGACACCAGGTGTGCCGCCCTACAAATCCGACCCCGTTAGCTGGTTCAAACCTCTGGCCAAAGGCCCCCTGAAGGTGCTAATTGTTATACCGGTCCAGAATATCGATCAGGTTACGGAACTATCGAAACGAATGGCCATCACCCCAACCGTTTTGGCGACAGCTGATCGTTTCCATTGGACGCAGTCCAATTCAAATTCGGAATTCCCCAAAGTCAAACCCGATCTGTCTGACGCTGTGTTAACCAATGCGAAGGTCAAAACCGCTCTACAGTTAACCAACAGGTATGACGTAATCCTGCTCGGAAAATTAAGCTGGAGCACGATTCCCCAAGATGCAAAGACGTCGATTCTCGCACATGTCAAACGAGGCTCTGGTTTATTGTATATCAGTCCCAACACATTGCCGCATCGCATCAATGACGATCCCGTTAGCGAAGATGATTTTAAACAACTGTTTACCGGCCCCGATGCACTAGGTGTCTACAAAACCGTGTATTCACGAACGGCCTACGGCTTTAGTTCCATCGTCTATTTTCGCGATCGCGCAAGCGCGGCAACTCTACCCGGTTTACCCCGCGATCTGTACAGGCAGGCACCTTTGTATATTTCCTCCCACAACTATCACAATGGACGAATCATCGCATTGGATTATGATGATGCCGGCGTTGTCCACTCCAACAACGGCGCTCTGACACCCTACTTGTACTCGTCTGTCAGTGCACCTCACGAGGCAAGAATGGAAACATGGTTTTTGAGTCTGGGGATGGCCATGCTCCACTCGGCCGATCGCTTTCCCACCATCCAGGTGTCGTTTCTCGCAAAAAGCGTCCTGCCCACGCCAGGCATTGATCGAAATGCGGTTACCTCCGGTAGTTTCTCCGAACTCTACGTCCGCCGTTTCTTCCGCTACCGTCTGGAAGATAGCGAATACTATGTGGTTCCCCCGGCCGCGCGCGAGGATTTAAAAGAATTTCGGTTCCGAATCCGCAGCGAACGCAACACTGTCATGGTCGAGAACGACATTGCCATCGCGGGCCAGGATCGGATTGCCGTGAAATTGCCTGTTCTGGAACATGGCCACTACGTTATAGACGGTCACTACCTGGACAAAATGGGCAACGTGATCAGTTCCGGGAGCACGTCATTTATGGTCGTCAGCCAGAATCGCATCGGTCAATGTACTTTGCCAAAGACCGAATATTCATCCAAGGAATCCATTCAGGGCCAGTTACTCCTGACACAGGCTGTTAGTGAAGAGCAGACGGTTGAGGTGCAATTGCGGGACGCTAACGGGAAGATTTTGACACAATTTGACGTTACGGCCGACGCGTTCTCTCGCCGATACCGATTTAACGCCACCTTAAGCGGCAAGCTGCCACCGCGGTGCTTTTTACATTCTATGATTGGCGATCAACAAGGTATTATTTTTCGGCACGTCACGGAATTAAACATACGGGATGCCACGCAACCCAATCCCTGACAATCGCCAACGTTTCCCGGGTTGCATCACCGATATTCCGTCATTTGAAACGAGGTAATTTCCAATGCATCGACTTTCGATTCTTTTCGCTGCCGTCGGTCTGCTGCTTGTAACGACTCATGTAACCGCACAATCCTGTGACCTACTCATTGAAAACGGTCGTCTTGTGGATGGGTCGGGCGATCCGTGGTTTCAAGGCGACATTGCAGTGACCGATGGCAAGATCGCTGCGATTGGGCGTCCTCTGCCCCATACCGGACGGATTCAGATCGATGCCACCGGCCTGATCGTCTCACCCGGATTTATTGATATACATTCTCACTCCGATACACTGATCCTTCGCGATGGTCTCGCTCATAGCAAAATCCGTCAGGGGGTCACCACGGAGATTCTGGGCGAGGGATATTCAGCCGGGCCGGCCTCCGGCCAACGGAAACCCGGATTTGTTGCGGTTGCCAACGACGAACCGCTGAGGTGGCGAACGCTTGGCGAGTATTTTGACGTTTTGGATCGCCAGACGATGTCAGTAAATATCGCCAGTTATGTGGGTCTAAGTGCAGTCTGGGAATGCGTCATGGGCAAGTCGTTCGCGCGACCCAATGACACGCAACTCAAGGAAATGGAAGCTCTCATTGATCAGGCTATGGAACAGGGTGCTTTGGGTCTGTCTTCTCAGGTGATGATGCCTCCCGGTTCGCTGGCCACCACGGATGACCTAGTGCGTTTGGCGGGGGTTGTCAAATCCCACGGGGGTCTGTACTCAACGCACATCCGGAATGAAGGCCTGGGCGTATTTGATTCTGTGAAAGAAGCAATTTCCATCGGTGAAAGAGCGGGTATACCGGTAGACATTATTCATATTAAGATTGCTGATCAAAAGTATTGGAACCGGATGGACGAAGTGCTTCAGCTAATCGAACAGGCGCGACAACGAGGAGTCAACGTTCAGGCAAACGTTTACCCCTATACTCGGGGAAATAATAATCTAATCAGTATCATTCCGCCCTGGGCCCATGAAGGGGGAACATCACAACTATTAAAAAGATTGGCTGATCCCAAAGATCGCGCTCGAATCAAACGGGATATCCTGAGCGGCGTTGACCAGTGGTACAATCATTATACAGCGATCGGAGGTGACTGGAGTCGCATGCTGATTAGTGGCGATCATCTGTATCGCGGGCTTACCATGGATCGGGTATTTAAGTTACGAGGTAATCCGCCTGATAAAATCGATGACCTCCTTTCCTTTCTGGAAGAAAACGGGGGTGGAATCTCTACGGTATATGCGCATCACACAGAACCCGACATGACCCTTGCCCTGGGAAAGCCCTGGTGCAGTGTGGGTTCGGATGGTTCGGCCTACTCCGTGACGGGCCCTTTGAGGCTCGGCAATCCGCACCCTCGCAACTTCGGCACGTTTCCCCGCGTCCTCTCGCGTTACGTCCGGGAAACACAACTATTGACCCTTGAGGATGCAATTAGGAAAATCACCTCCCTCAACGCTACTAAGGTTGGTCTGCATGACCGCGGGTTGCTTAAAGTCGGATTCGCAGCGGACATCACCATATTTGACCCTGAAATCATCGCTGACCAGTCCACCTACACTGAACCGTTTGCCTACCCCCTCGGTATCCCCTATGTGATTGTGAATGGACAATTGACTATCCGGGACGGGAAACATACGGGAGTCCGCGCGGGTACAACCTTGCGGAAATGATATACCTATGGTTCCGAGAGGTCCCGCCGCTACCTGTCAGGTCCGGCAGCCTTGCCCGGGACACGCGGATCATGAACGCCGGTAAATAACCCGGTTGCCGGATCCCGATGGATCAGTTGAGTCGTGCCCGCAGAGCCACCGACCGTCACCCGATGCCCCATTGCACGTAAAGATTGAACTAATTCAGGATCAGTCCCTTGTTCCATGTAAAGACGATCAGGTGACCATTGATGATGAAATCGTTTGGCCGCCAGGGCCTCAACCGGCGTCATCTCTAAATCCAGCACCCGAATCGTTCCCAACAGGGCGTTTGTGATTATTCGCGGACCTCCCGCGGCCCCGACCGTCATCACCGGATTACCATCTTTTAGAATGATGGTCGGACTCATGCTGGACAGTGGGCGTTTCAATGACGCGACCGCATTGGCATCCGAGCCAACCAGACCAAACGCATTTGGAATGCCAGGCGCTATCGCGAAATCGTCCATTTCGTTGTTCAATATGACGCCCGTACCCGGAACAATGACGGTCGAGCCAAATGATGTATTAACCGTTGCGGTGATCGCGACCCAGTAACCCTCTGCATCCGCTACGGCGATATGCGTCGTATGGCGATTGAATACCTTTGCGTTCGGATCAGGGGGTCGTCCATGCGATCTCACCTCTGATGCACGCGTGACATCAATTCGATTCGATAATTGCTCCGCGTAGTCCGCAGAAATAAGTCCCCGCGGAACGCGGGTAAATCCAGGATCTCCCAACCAATACGCGCGATCCGCAAATGCAAGCTTCATGGATTCTGTAATGATGTGAATATATTGCGCACGATTGTTCGAATACAAATGCGACAGATCATAATGCTCAAGGATGTTTAACATCTGGGCAACATGAACGCCCCCCGAGCTGGGAGGTGGAAAACCGACAATGGAGTAACCGCGGTAAGAAGATTTGACCGGTTCCCGCATGCGAACCCGATAATTACGGAAGTCGCGCGCTGTCAGTAATCCCCCGTTTTTGGTCATCCAATCAGACACCCGCATCGCCGTCGGACCTCGATAAAAATATTTAATTCCGTGGTCGCGGATGCCCTTCAATGTATTTGCCAGATCACTCTGGATTAATGTCGTCCCTTCACCTCGTGGTAGTCCCGCATCATCGAACAAAACGTCGCGGGACCCTTCGTAACGTGCCAACCACTTGGCCTTGGCCCGTATCCGCTGAGCAAAGTTCCCAGGGATTACAAATCCTTCCTCGGCAACCTGAATGGGCCTTTCGAACAGCAGGGACCAATCCGCGCGACCCGCGAGTCTCCATGCCTTTTCGTAAGCTGCCAGAGCTCCCGGGACTCCGGAAGCAAGGGGACCGATCCGTGATGCTTCCGGTATTGGTTTTCCGTCGGCCAGGAACATGTCTTGCGTGGCACTTTTGGGAGCAACCTCCCGCCCATCAATCGCGTATACCGCTCCTGCGGGTGTCCGGATAAGAATAAAACATCCACCGCCAATGCCCGAGTTGTACCCATCGACTACCGCAAGTGTCAAAGCAGCCGTCACGGCGGCATCCACAGCATTGCCGCCTCCCTCCAAGGTGGACACCGCCGCCCTGGTGGCCGTTGGGTTGACCGTGGCCACCATACCCCGGGAGTTTGTGGCGTGGTTCGTTTGGCCCGTCGCCGAAACGCAGTAGGTTAGCAATAACAACCCCTTCACCGACGATCGAATACTTCTGTTCATCTTCAACGCTATCCTGTTCAAAAAATACAGATAAAATTCCTCAAATGCATCCTAGAACCCTCTGGCATATCTCACGGTACTCCACCCTGCAGACGCAATGGAGCTTCCAGATAAGTGAGACCGACACTAGTTCAATCAAGGCAGTATACATGATCGGAAGGATTACACAGAACCGATACCGGACTACTGGATCAAATTAACATCCCTGGCCATACTTCCAGTGTTGCACTCCTCACAACGAGCCCAACGTTGTCTTTCTTTGCCGGACGATAGGATTAACTCGCCGCGATCAAACTGATGCACTTTAATCCGCAATTGGGTGCCATGCTCCTCCGCATCAGGAAGATTGCGGCACAATATGAATGGTGACTGAAAACTCCATGTCCCTTCGAGCCTATGCTCTCTGCACTCCTTGTCGCGAAAATCGTCAATACTCACGGTTTCCATCAGCATCTCGCCGTTTTCATAGAGGCACAACTTCGCCGTCCTATTTCCAATAAACTCGTTTTGCACCAATTGGGAAACCTCCTCCGCAGGCTTCCAACAACCTAATAACTCACTCCGCGAGATCCGACTACGTGAACTCATCAATCCGATCAGAATGGCCACAACCCCGGCAAAAATACAAAATTCAATAAATTCTGGTGGTAAATACATCCCGATCCTACATTCACTAGACGCTGTTGGTCCTTCCGGAACCCTATTTTAAGCGATAATTCACGGTTCGAGAAACTAAATTTATGCCAATTAACTACCACCTAAACCGGGGGGAAAAGCCGACTACAGGCACGTCCTGAAGAGAAAATAGGTAATTATCGTCCATTATTTCTGTTGCGGTTAATGATACTAATCCCCCAAATTGCGCATTAAGCTGGGTAGTTTGCGGGTTTTGGGTGGTTTTAGGCCTCGGTATTATTACTACCGGACGGTCGTCTCGTTAAACATTTACAAATTGACCCGCCGATAAACGTAACTAATTAACCGGAACCTCACGTTGCGGGTCTGCCAGTAGGTAGGCGGTTATAACAAGCACGGTGGCTTGTTTTCGCAGAAGTTCCAATTCGAAATGGAGAAACGAATCATGGACAGCAAATCATTAGTTAAAAGCGTCAAGGGCTGGGTGAAGGAGCTGACTGAAATTGGTATCCTTTTGCTTGCTCTCAGTGTTGTACTAGCTCTACTTTTAGGGGATCAGGTACCATTCCTAACTAGCGCGGGCGATGTGGTAGGTAATATAACGGGCTTGATCGGCGATTTAGGGGAAAGCGGTATCGTTGGCCTGATCGCTTTAGGGGTCATCATGTACCTCTTCAATCGCAAAGAAACAGCTTAATTAGCTGTCTCTATTTGCGAAAATAATACGCAAGGCGACTAATCTGCTTACGGGTGGATTAGTCGCTTTTTGCATTCACCCCTGGCATTTGCGACAATGCACCTGACACAGCAAGATTTCGTCGAGTCCTAAACTCGGTGAGCATTGATTCTCTTGAGGGTGATTATGAACGGGTCGAAATATATTATTGCGGTTCTCATTGCAGTTTTTCTGTGCGCGTCTTCCACGCGGTGCGCCGCGCAGTCAAAACCGAAAAAGACTGCCGCCACGCGTACTCGTGACGTCATCTACTTAAAAAAAGATGGCTTTGCTTTAACCTACGATATCTTAACTCCGCAGATGCAAAATGGCGCGGGAATCGTGTTCATGGTAAGTGGCGGATGGTATTCGTCTCATGATTCCCTTAAATCGGTTGAACAGGGGTTTTTTGGCGGAATGACACGAGTATTCCTCGATAAGGGATTCACCCTCTATTATGTTATCCACGGGTCCCAACCCCGTTTCACAGCAGCAGAAGCCATCGAGCAAACGACAGCTGCAATTCATCACATCCGGCAATCTGCCGCAAGGCGGGGAATTCATGCCACTCGAATTGGCGTGGCAGGAGGTTCGGCCGGTGGCCATCTTTCCCTGATGCAGGGATTGCAGGGCCGTGATCACGTGCAGGCAGTCGTCGCGTATTTTCCTCCCACCGATTTTCTCAATTACGGCGCTCCGGACGTCCATTTTGACACGGTCGTCCGCGGCCTCAATCCAGAGGGAAACAATCCTTTTTGGGGCGCGGTTGAACTCCGTGAACTGAATCGAAGCACCACAACCTTTGTTCCAGTGACAGACAAATCGCGACATCGCGCTCATTTAGAATCAATTTCCCCCATTCATCACGTCGATCCGGGCGATGCACCGACGTTGTTATTGCATGGGGATGCGGACAAGCTGGTTCCGTTGCAGCAATCACGGATTCTTATTAAGAAACTACGGTCCGCAAACGTTCCCAACCGTCTGATTATCAAACAAGGCGCCGCTCACGGATGGGCTTCCACGGACGAGGAGCTTAAAATCGTCACCGATTGGTTTTTAATCCATTTATCCGCAACACCTGAAAGCGATCCCTCGAAATAGCCTCTTAGTAGTGGAATGCGCGAGCGATCGTTATATTATTCGTTTGTTGACCTAACTTGCACTGCCTGCCCTACAAATAAGACCTATGCTCATACGATTAATCACAGTCCTTACCACTCTGTTGCTCTCTCACCGGACATATGGTGGCGAGCCGGTCCAGCCTCAGGCTTTCCACCAGGCCGGTATCACCAAAACATGGGAATCCTTCCGTAGCCGTCTTACCTTTGGTGCCGGGCAAACGCTTGCCTTGATTGACGACGGCTGCACGCTGTCCCGCCCCGAATGGTCTCAGCCCGGAGGGAATCAACCGAAAATTCTGGTAACTCACGACAGCGTCTCTGGCGATTCTGATCCCGCACACGAGGGCCGAGGCTACCACGGAACGACGATTGGCATTCCCTCTTCCCTTAATTACCAGGGCAGGTGGGGGGTTGCCTATAACAATCAGCTCGCGGTCATCAGGGCGCTCGAGTGCTGTCATTGCAAAACCACTGATTCTCCAACCGTAGCCGCCGGATTGCAGTGGGTGATTGATAACTACCAGCAATATCGAATAACGACGATTAATTTAGCTCCCGTTGACGACCAAGAACACGGTGCTCCGGTCGCCACCGCGATCGATGCGAAGCTTCGACGGCTTCGCAAACTCGGTATTTGGGTCAGCGCGCCGTCAGGAAATCATGATTACACGAAAGGAATTTCGTGGCCTGCCAGTCAGCCTCACTGTTTTGCGATTGGCGCCACCAGGCCTTCTGCAGACGAAATCTACCTCGACCGTCATCCCAAAGTCGAACTGCTCGTTCCGGCATCTGCGACTTCATCGTCCAATGCCATCGCGTGCGGTGCCGCCATGATCATTCGCGAAGCCATGGAGATCACGGGCTACGACTGGGCCGTGACCGCGGATGACCTTCCACATGCAATCATGAAAATTATGCAATCCACAGGAAAGCCGGTAACGGATCCATCTACCAATATTACCTATCGCCGATTGGATTTATACGCGGCTGTGGAACATGTTTTCACACATGCGCCTCCCCGTGATGCCATACGATTCAGTGAACATCTAATCGCCGGCGACTACGCGTATGCCTACGGAATAACGGCACTCGACATCGATCAGGATGGTGATTTGGATATAACCAGCGCCGATTATACGCCCCATAACCGGATGTATTTGTATCAAAATTCCGGAACCGGGAACTTTACCAAACACACCATCCACCAAAACGATCCTTCTCGCTTGGAACGGCACGCTCTTGGGGACATCGATGGCGACGGGGATCAGGATATGGTCGTCGTCAAAAACTTAGACGGTCATCTGATTTGGCTGGAAAACACTGAACCCGACAAACCTTTCAACCTTTGGAAACGGCATTTGCTAACCGCCAGACTTCCAGGTGCCTACGACGTCGTGCTTGGCGATTTTGACGAGGACGGCCATTTGGACGTGTCCGCCTCGAGCTGGATTCACGGCAACCAGTTTTCCTGGTTCCGAAATCCCGGCAACCCGTCATCCGCGACATGGTCCAAGTATTCTATTGAAACCGGACTTTCAGAAACGCGCACCATGCGGGCAGCAGATTTTGACGGGGACGGCGATGTGGACCTGCTCGGAACTAGCAGACAAGATCATCAGGTCATCTGGTACGAAAAAACTTTGAACGCCAATAAAACCGTTTCCTGGACCAAGCACCTTGTGGACGACCAGTCTAAATTTCCTGTTCACGGAAATCCGGCCGACGTCGATGGTGATGGCGACATGGACATCGTTATGGCCTTGGGATTTTATTTCAAACCCGGCCTGAAAACGACGTCAGCTTCAAATCAAATCCAGGACAACCAAATTGTCTGGTACGAGAATCGTGTCAACTCCCGAAGCGGCTTATGGAAAAAACACCAGATCGCACCACGTTTTGATGACGCATTTGAAGCGGTCAGCGGCGATCTGGACGGCGATGGCGATATGGACGTTGTGGCTACGTCGTGGCGCAATCCCGGCAGAATCGCGTGGTTTGAAAACCGCGGGGATTCCAATCCCCGCTGGGTCCAACACCTGCTGAAAACAAATTGGCGCAGCGCCAATCAGGTTCTGGTTGCGGATCTCAATGGCGATGGCCGGCTGGATATCGCAGCCTGCGCCGAGCATGGCAGTAATGAATTGCGGTGGTGGCGCAACGAAGGTCCATAGCGCTCACCCATCCGCCTTCCAACCGCAAACTTCCAGGACGCTTGTACTGCGCCGATAGCTTTTTATCTTTTCGAGGCGCCTACGTCGCTTGAACGTTACCCTCGGTGCATGTTCTAATACGGTCAACTTGCTCGCATCTCGCATCTATCACACAGGAAACCAATCCATGCACCTACGACACTCGCTTATCGTTTCTACCTGCCTGATCGTGGCCTTTCAATCTTTACAGGCGGAAGACAAAATCGCTCCCGTTCGCATGGGATCTGGATTGATGACATTTGATACCGTGCCCGGTTGGGGACTTCGGCCTGACGGCACATCCGCGTTGGGTCCAACCCACGGCGGGGTCGTCATCGATAAGGCCGGAAACATCTACACCAGTGCCAACAAGGGCGTGGTCGTGTTTTCACCCGATGGAAAAGTGATTATGGAATATCTCGGCGATCAGTATTCCAATATCCACGATATGGAAATAAGGGAAGAGCCATCCGGAGAATTCATCTACGGCGCCCGCAATACAAATGCGGAGGGGATTAAGTTCAATGCGCATAGTGGCGAGATTGTATTGAAACTGCCATTTCCTGAGGAATCCGGACTGAAACTTACACGCTTTAATCCGACCGCCATTACCGTAGCCTCCAATGGGGATATCTTTCTATCTGACGGGTATGCCAGCAACCACATTTTCAAGTTCGACAAAACCGGCAAGTATTTGATGCACTTCGGCCAAAAGGGAAACGAACTCAAGCAGTTCAACACTGCCCACGGAATGACATTGGATACAAGGTACGACCCGCCCCGGCTACTCGTATGCGATCGCAACCATCAGCCCAAGGGGCGATTATTGCATTACAGTCTCGAGGGTGAATTTATCGCCGTCATCGTTACCGGACTTGGAATGCCTACCTCTGCATCCGTACAGGGCGATTATGTCTCTGTCCCGGATTTGCATGGTCGAGTCGTGATTCTGGATAAAAGTAACACCATTATCTCCGTGCTTGGCCACAACGTGGACCCCACGACGCGCGTCAATTTTAACGTGCCCCAGAACAAATGGATCGAAGGCGTATTTAGTGGAACCCACGGGTCCTACTGGGATCATGACGGCAATCTTTATGTTCAGGATTGGAATGTTTCCGGGAGACTCATGAAACTGGTACGCGTCAAATAATCACAAATTTGCGTCGACTCTTTCGAAGGTAATCAGATGATTGTTTTTAGATATATTCTTGTATTGATTTTGATTGTTCCTGCATCCACCCTTCTAGCACAATCTAAACAGCAACGGATTCAGGACAACTGGCACCAGTGGCGCGGGCCTCACAATACCGGGGTTTCCACAACGGCGGCACCTCCGCTCCGTTGGAGCGAAACGGAGAATATCCAGTGGAAATCCCCGATTGAAGGAAACGGCACATCCACGCCCATTATATGGGGCAATCGTGTTTTCCTTTTGACGGCGATCAATACCGGCATTGTTGATCCATCACTGCCCAAGCCGGAGGACCAGCCTATGAGAGCCTTTGGGATCAAGCATCCCAATACTCAATACAAGTGGGTCGTTATCTGTTTGAATCGTGAAACGGGCAAGGAACTGTGGCGACGCACGGCGGCTCAAAAAGTCCCTCATGAAGGGCATCACAGTGACAATAATTATGCTTCCGCATCTCCGGTCGTGGCCGGTGGCCAAATCTATTGTTGGTTCGGTTCGGCGGGCCTCTATGTATACAAACTGGATGGCACGCCCGTGTGGAGTCGCGACCTTGGAAAAGTCTATATGGGAGCAGCCCTGGGTGAAGGCTGCTCTCCGGTTGTCCATGGAAACCGCGGTATCATTGTCCGCGATCAACAGCGACAATCTTCCATTGAAGTCCTGGACACAAGCAACGGCAAGACCGTTTGGAGAAGCGATCGCGAAGAAGGCAACGCCTGGGCAACCCCGGCGATCGCCCAATACAATGACAGCGTTCAGGTAATCACCTGTGCCTCAAACTATGTCCGTAGCTACAACCTGGAAGACGGCGATCTGATCTGGCAATGCAGCGGGCTCACGGGAAACGCGACCCCCTGTCCAATCGTCGAGGGCGACCGGGTTCTCGTCATGACGGGATATAAGGGTCATTCGGCCATGTCACTGCCAATTACAGAAACAGGGGACATATCCGATTCCGACAAAATTCACTGGACCCACGATCGCGGAACTCCCTACGTGCCTTCGCCCGTGCTGCTTAACGGGACGTTGTTTTTCAACCAGTCCAATACCGGCATCTGGACTTCCCTGGAATCCCGTTCAGGGAAAATCGTTCTGGAACGAACCCGCTTACCCGGCATCGCCAAAATATATGCTTCCCCCATCGCCGCAGGTGGTCACCTCTACGTAACCGGCATCGACGGACTTACGCTCGTTCTCAGACCCGATACCAGCCTTCAGGTCGTCGCATCCAACAAATTAAATGACACCGTCATTTCGTCCGCCTCCTTCGCGGGAAAACAACTTTTCCTGCGGGGAGACAAATACCTATACTGCATTTCCGAGACTCCATAGTAAGTTTGCGATCGTCCTACTATCGCCCAAACTTGATATGCAGGCGCCACAGACGGGTAATTCCCGTTAAAACAACTTGCAAGAAGTTGTTTTCGAATGATTTAGGCTATCTCCGTTCGGTGCAGTCCGGTTAAAATACGACGGTCATACTCTCAATACAGGAAACGTTCCTTGGCTAGTGAAAACCACCAACTAAGCCGCCGCCAGTTCATGAACCTCGGTGGCCTGTCCGTCGGCGCTCTCTCGCCCTTGGGTATAACCCTGCCCGATATCCTGGCCGCAGAATCGTCCGGCGCGGGGAACCGAAATATCAATGTCATTTTCATGTTCCTGCAGGGCGGTGCCAGTCATTTGGACATGTACGATCTTAAACCGGAGTCTCCTCGTGAAATTCGCGGGCCTTACGATCCATCCAGCACGGTGGTTCCGGGAATTCACCTGAGCAACCAGTTGCCGCTACTGGCCAAACACACAGACAAGTTTTCCATGATCCGATCCATGCACACCTACACTTCCAAGCATGGTGAAGGGGACGTTCACATTATGTGCGGCTCCCCGGTAGATCGTGATCTGCAGGGTCCAGGCATCGGCGCCGTACTGAGTCTGCAACAGCGACAGCAGGCCCCCATCCCGCCCTTTATTCACTTCGGGAACATGAAACATCCGGCCTATACAGCTCCCGGATATGCGGGGGTTTTGGGTCGCAGCTATGATCCCTTTCTGATCACACAGGACCCGAACTCTTCCAATTTTTCAGTCCGGGAGTTTGATGTCCCGGATGATCTGGATATGGGTCGCATCCGTAGTCGCAAGGACCTTTTGGCGTCGTTGGATCGATACCAGCGGCAGGCCGAAACCCAACTCGGATTTGCGAAATCACATGATCGATTTACCGCTCAGGCCTTAAGTTTGGCCACGAGTCGAAAAGCAAAACAAGCGTTTGATCTTAGCAAGGAGTCCAAGACGCTCCGGGATCGTTACGGACGAAACCGCGTAGGACAGAGCATGTTGATGGCACGTCGCCTGGTCGAATCCGGCGTTCGGTTTGTGACGATTCAGGGATACGTCGATACCGGAATTTATGCGTGGGATCACCACTGGGGGATCTTTGACCATTTAGATACCCAACTTCCTATTTATGACCGCAGTTATTCCGCTCTGTTGGAAGACCTGCATGATCGTGGAATGCTGGAATCCACGATCGTCATTACCGCAGGTGAATTTGGACGCACGCCTCGCATCAATGATGAAAAACGCGGGCCGGGACGGGATCACTGGGGACGATGTTTCACGGTGACGGTCGGTGGCGGCGGTATCCAGACAGGCATGGTAGTGGGATCAAGCGATTCCGTTGGTGGTGTGCCAGCTACACGGCCCGTCTCGGTGCCGGATTTCGTCGCGACGATTTATCAAGCCTTGGGCCTTGATCCCACGCGGGAAGTTATGGCTCAGGGGCGGCCCGTTCAAATGCTGCCTGAGGGAAATGCTGTTCGGGAGCTGTTATAAATTTCCCCGGCGATTCCGGATGAGTCTTTCCCGTCACCTTCAGCCCGCATTTCGCTGCGTGACTTCATGCATCAGGCCAGGGTATGATATAATTAATGCGGATGCTTCGAGATCACGCTACCCACACATGGATCTACCATCGCATGTCGAACTCTGACTTTACCTGTCCGCAATGTGGCCATTACGAAAAACGACCGCAGGAATCAGTTGGCCACAGCGAGTCCTGCCCAGTCTGTGGCGAAATAGTGCCCGCGTCCGCGACACTATCACTCCCCACCGACGCTGAAGTTAACCAGATTCCGCCCTTTCCAGTCCAGGCGGAATCACCAGTTACTCCCGTTTCCCTCGCTACCCCCTCCAACGCACCGGCATTTCAGGTTAGCCAATCCACGCATTCTCCCCACCGAGGCACTCTGCTTCTAATTTTGTCTCTAATGTCCTTCCTGCTTGGATGCGTTGGCCTTGCATTGGGGCCCGTTTTGTTTTTCATGGCTAAAAAAGACCTCCGTGAAATAGGCGATGGCAGAATGGATCCCGCCGGTAAAGGACTCACCACCTTTGGATTTATTGCCGGGATTATTACCACCATTACCGGTTTGATGGCGACCGTATTTGTCGGGCTTTTCGTATTGGCCCTGTTTTTGCCTGCCGTTTCCTCTGGACGCGACGTGGCACGCAACATGGCTTCAGCCAACAACCTAAAGATGATTGGGCTCGGGATTCTAACTTACCATACTGAATATAACGAGTTCCCGGTGGGCGAATCCGCCGTGATACAATACGAATCCGGAAAACCGCTGCTCAGCTGGAGGGTTCATATTTTACCGTTCATCGGTGAAGAATTTCTTTACAGTCAATTCCATCTGGACGAACCGTGGGATAGTCCACACAACATGGCCTTACTGGAATTGATGCCTGATATCTATAAACGACCGGGGTACGAATCAGCCACACAAACGGTGTACGTCGCACCCTTATCCGTTCGGGGCGTATTAGATTCAGGGCAGCGGATCAGACACCGGGATATTGTCGATGGGGAATCACAAACCGGCATGGTAGTTGAACTTCCTGAAACAATGGCGGTTCCCTGGACCCAGCCCGGTGCCACCGTCGTTGACCTTCATACGCTGCATCTCTTTTCTCCGAATTTTCTTCCTCACGTCAATGTTCTGTTTGTTGACGGATCCGTTAATCCAATCAGTGCAGACCTCGACTCTCAGGAATGGGATTCCTTGTTTGATCGGTCCGATGGCCGAACCGTATTCTGGGAATAGACAGGAGATTTCGTCGAAATGACCGAATTCACCTGTCAATTCGAAACTCATAAAGGAGCGACTTGATGAATCATCTGCTGGGAACAATCCTCGGGTTTCTTATTTTTCAGTCCGCGATCGGTGCCGCGCCGCCGAATGCGGACAGGCCTAATGTATTAATCATCTTTACTGACGATCAGGGATGGGGCGATTTGGGATGTTACGGTAACACTAAAAACAAGACGCCGCGCATGGACCAGCTGGCCCGGGAGGGAACCCGCTTTACTCAGTTTTATGCTCAACCCGTTTGCGGCCCGTCACGTTCCGCCCTGTTGACCGGTCGCTATCCGCTGCGAAGCCAGGGGTGGGGTATGCCGGCCTCGGAAGTCACCTGGGCGGAGTTGATGACCACCGCCGGTTATCAAACAGCCTGTATTGGAAAATGGGACGTTTCCAATCGTAAAGCAATCATCGAACGCATGCCCAATGCACAAGGTTTTCAATATTACTTTGGTGCCCTGGGTGCGAATGATGGTGGAAAAGTTACCTTCCATGAGAACAACATGCCGGCGGGTTCCACCACCGACATGGGAAGCCTAACGACGCTTTACACGGATAAGGCTATTGAATACCTCGAAAATGGCCGGGATCCTAATAAACCGTTTGTGTTATACGTCGCACACACCATGATGCACACAATCATTGACGCGTCGGAGGATTTTCGAGGGACCAGTGAGGGGGGGCTTTACGGCGATGTGGTTGAGGAGTTTGATTATGAGACAGGGCGTCTGCTCGATACCATTGACCAGCTTAAATTACGAGATAGCACAATAGTAATCTACACAACGGACAATGGTCCCTGGAACCAACCGGCCTATACGAACAAGAAAAAAGGACATCCCGAAGGTTCGGTCTTTTGGGGCGAGTCGGGCCCTTTGCGCAACGGAAAAGGCTCGTGCTACGAGGGCGGTTCACGCGCACCTTGTATCGTACGCTGGCCCGGACATGTTCCGAGCGGAAAAACTTCCAACGCCATTTTTGCAACCGTGGATTTCATGCCGACATTCGCCAATCTTGCCGGGTTCGACGTTCCCCGCGACCGCAAAATTGATGGCGTTGACCAAACTAAATTATTACTGGGGCGCAGTAAAAATGGCAGTCGAGATAACTACTATTACCAGGGTAATGGTGTCCGGCAGGGCAAGTGGAAGTATCTGGTCGCGGAACAAAAGGTTTATGGTTACGCCAGAGATTTGGACCGCCCGGTCGTTGAAGAACTATACAACCTCGATCGTGACATTGGGGAGACAACCAATCTAGCCGCCAAACACCCGGAAAAAGTGCAAGCGCTGAAAGCATTGATGG
>JAYZPA010000215.1:0-16102 GCA_036150515.1 Planctomycetota bacterium | reverse complement strand
GGAGATCACCTGTCCGTCGACGGTTAAAACCATGGGCCTCGATTCCAGGGCAGCATATCGGAGCATCAACTGGTAGGTGCCGGTTTGCTTTATCTCCAGATCGTATTCGCAGAAATAGGTTTTTGCGCCGATCGGCGGATCGGAGATATAGGTCACGTCGCCCGAGGTAAAAGGTTTTACATTACCCCGTGCCAAACTCTCAGCTTCACGGGCGGGTACAGAAAATGGTGCTACCCGGGCAACAATGATCTTGTCCAGATGGGACATCGTGGGTGCCACTTCGAACCGCAGGACATTCCTGCCCGCCTGCAAGAGATACCGGCCTTCGACAAACCACTTTTGCGTATCAGGAAACCAGCTGCCGGTCGTCTGAGCCATACTCCTGTCATTGACCATCTTGCCATTGATCGAGAGTTTGCCGGGCCGGGAGTCTCTGGCCGCATACCGGAATTCAATCTGATAGTTACCCGCCTCCGGTACGTCGAGATCGTATTCCACCCAGGTCAGTGAAGCTCCCTTATCCGAAACGATCCCGATTCCTTTCCCGTATTCACCATCGACTTTTCCTGCCGTTCCCCGATCAAAGGATTCCGCTTCACGCACCAGATGCAGCGCTGAGATCTGTTCCAGACTGGCTGTCGTCGCGGTCGGCGTATAGGGAGCCCTGACATCATCGGCCAGTGCGAGTTGCAGATCTGCAGGTAGGGCATGACGTTGCCACTTCAGGACTTCAAGACTACAGCTTAAATAACGAGCTCCGTTTTGCCGCGCCTCACGGGCGAGGTTTGTATCCGCCTGCTGACGGGTCCGTTCGAGTTCGGCTTGAACGTCTTTCAGTTGGGTTTGAAGCATGGTTTTCTGTGGAGAAAGCAACGTTCGGTCACTCAACTGGATACTTTGCAGCACACCGGCCATTGCGTAGTAGTCGGTGGTTGGGATCGGATCAAACTTATGATCATGGCAGCGTGCACAGGCAACGGTCATTGCGAGCATGGATCGACTGATCGTATCAATCTGTTCGTCAATGATATCGGAACGTTTTTTTTCCGCATCCTGTTCGGCGGAGATCTTGATGCCCATGGCGAGGAAAGTGGTTGCGGTAATCCGCTGGTTCATGATCGATGCGTTTCCGTCTGCCGGAAGCAGATCACCCGCGATCTGTTCCTGAACAAACTCATCAAAGGGTCGATCCTGATTAAAAGCATCGATGACATAGTTGCGATAGTGATAGGTCAGCGGGTACGGCTTGTTCTCATCCGCCCCGTTCGAATTGGCATAGCGCACCACGTCCAGCCAGTGACGTCCCCAGCGTTCTCCGTAATGGGGAGACTTGAGCAGGCGGTCGACCAGCCTGGCATAAGCCTGCGGGTCCTCGTCCGCCACAAAGGTCTTGATTTGAGCGGGCGTTGGTGGCAGACCAATCAGGTTAAAGGAGAGTCGGCGAATCAGGGTTCGACGGTCCGCTCGCACGTTCGGCTCCAACTGTCGGTCGGCCAGTTCCTGAAAGACAAAGTGATCAATCTCGTTGCGCCCCGGTAGTTTCGGATCCATCTCCGGTGGCCGGTACCGTGTGATCGGTTTAAAGGACCAGAATTCGGATTCCTTTTTCCAGTCAATCGAGTTTTGCTCAGCGGTGGTCGATATCTTGGCGCCGTAAGCCGCCGGCACCGGGGCGCCCATTTCAATCCAGCTGGTAAAATCCCGGACGATCTCTGCCGGCAGCTTACCACCGGGGGGCATCTTGTAGTCTTCGTACTTGAGCGCCGAGATAATCAGGCTCTCGGCCGCTTTTCCTGCCACCAGAGCGGGTCCGGAATCACCGCCGAGAAGCCACCCTTTGGGAAAGTCGAGCCGCAGTTTTCCCTTGGGCGGATTAGCCTGTTGGCTGTGACACTTGAAACAGCGTTCAACCAGGACCGGTCGAATGCGTGTTTCGAAAAAGCGGATTCCCTCGGCGTTCTCATCAGCCCGCAACGACCCATGACCCGGCAGCAGCAGCCAACAGAGTAATACAAGTAGTTGCCCCGGAAAAAGTCGCCTTAAGATCGAATTCTGGATGATCCGCTGCATGGTTTCATTCTAATAAACTTTGCCGGACGAAGGCGCGTCCTGTCTGACAAATTCTCAGTTAACATCGCTGTCCCCGGGCCCGGAGAGCAAAGAGGCTTTCGACGAGATTACCTTTACGGTCCCTAACCCAATTCCGGGATCGTATCGCGATGTTCCAGAAGATACTGAGGACGCCCGTTCAGGTCAGAAATCTTAACTCGGTCCACGTCAATACCCAAATGTCGATAGAGCGTTGCAAATACTTCCTGATAATGAATCGGCCGGTCCTTTGCTTCCCCGGCCAATCGTGTAGTTGACCCCAGAACCTGACCATGTTCAAAACCACCGCCGGCGAGGATGCACCCTGATACCTGAGGCCAATGATCCCGTCCGCCGTTTGCATTGACACGCGGAGTCCGCCCCATTTCGCCCCAAACAACGACGGCGACATCCTTCTCCAATCCCCGCTCTTTCAGATCCAGTGTGAGTGCCAACAGACACTGTTCCAGTCGCGGCAGGTACTCCTTCAATTGCGTAAAGTTATTCTTATAAGCCAGGTCACCGGCTTTACGGCAGGAATGCGTATCCCAGCGGCCAAAGGAAATCGAGACACATCGAGCGCCGGCTTCCACCAGTCGCCGCGCAATAAGAAAATCCTCATGATTCATAGGCGAGCCGTCATCCACCGCGGCGCCATTTCCCTGACCGTATCGCGCTATAATTTCCGGCGATTCGTTTCGGATATCAAGAGCGTCCACAAAATCACGACTGGTCAACATCTGCAATGCCTGAGCGGTGTAGGCATCCACACTACGCATCCTGTCGGACGCAGCAATCGATTTTCGTAAACCATCAACCGCTTTCAGCAGTTGACTCCGATCCGCCAGTCGGTCGTGTGGAACCGACAAAACCATATCTGCTTTGCCTCTTTCATTTGGTTGAAATGGATGGTGAGCTGAGCCAACAAATCCTGCGCGTCCTGGATCCCGCCAGTTATTATTGGTGGGGTGAACCATGCTGACAAACGGGGGCACCCCTTTTTTTGCCGGGCCCTGCAAATAAGAAGCTGCCGATCCCAAACATGGTTGATTTCGGATTTTAGAATCCGCATAACCAAAACCACTCAGGCACAATTCCGACGCATGTTCATTTTTTGCTCCCACCAGAGAACGAATGATGGTGAACCGATCCAGATTTTGCGCAAATTTAGGCAGATGCTCACAAACATGATATCCCGCAATGGACGTCTGTATAGGAAGAAAATCGCCTCGAATTTCAACCGGTGCATCCGGTTTTAAATCCCAGATGTCCAGATGAGACGGGCCACCGGGAAGAAAAACCATGATCACCGATTTATGCCGGTTTTGATTTCCACTCAGGTCATCGGCCCTGAGTAACTGTGCCAGAGACATTCCTCCCAGTGCCAGAGAGCCGATACTAAGGAAGTTCCGACGCGACACACCGTCACATAACTTTGATTTGGCACCAACAAAATTCAACATGTTCGATTTCCCAATTTGGATACCCTGTTATTATTCTGGATTCTTCTCCGGATTTGCAACCATAATCCGGCTCCGTACTACTGGTTCATGCTGTTTTTTCAGATATTCACAGAAAATCGATAGCGCAAAGGCTAAATTCTTCAACCGATCGCATATCCCTGCCGTCGGGCAAGGAAACGGAGAGCCGCGTAGAACACGGATAGTCGGATTCCTTGCTTCCCCTCGACCAACGGCAACGGAAAGCGGCACTCAAACTAGGTGCATACTCTCTCTGCTGCTATAATGGCGAATTGACATACCGCCAACCGGCTTGGAAAGCGAACCGACCCGCGGGGTCCCCCATCATCCCACCCGTTCCACCGCACCATGTATCATCCAGCAAATCACCATCCAGCCCAGACCAGGAAAAAGCAGAGCCTCATGACCGCCGTGAGACTTTCCTTCCTGCTGATCCTCGGCAGCGCATGCTTGATGCTGGCCGCCGAGGACGACGCCGAACCAGTTACTCTGCAGGAATCGCGGGAGTCAGGCCGGACCAAATCCAGGTTCCTAAAAGCGAGCATGGCCGACGCGGACGCAAAACGAACCACGCCCAAAGCGAATCTCGCTCCCTTTCGAAAGTCGATCGGCCCCATCCTCACCAAGAGCTGCCTCGCCTGCCATGGCCCTCAAAAATCCGAGGGAAGACTTCGCATTGATAAACTGAACCCGAATCTGCTGACCGGGCCCGACGTGGAACGATGGCGGGAGATTTACAACGTCCTGGGTAACTCAGAAATGCCCCCCGCGGACGAGACCGCTTATGCACTGGCCGATGCGGATCGTGGCAGCATCGTTGATTGGCTCGGCGCGGAGATTGCCAAGGCCTACCATATCCGTCAGAACAACCAGCAGTATTCATCTTTTCGACGCATGACACGATACGAATACAACTACACGCTACAGGATCTGCTCGGTTTACCCTACGACCTGGTCGATCGTCTGCCACCCGAAGCGCACTCCGACGAAGGATTCAAAAATCGTTCTGAATTATTACAGATGTCAGCGATGCAGTTCGAAACCTACCGCGAAATTGGCCTCCATGCGCTGCAGCGAGTCACCGTCCATGGCGAGCGTCCACAAGCCGTTACGTACGTGATCTCGATGCAGGAAGAAATGGCCAGAGCGACGTCAGGCAAGAATCCAAAGATTTTCAATAAAAACGACGACAGCTATCGCGGCAACCGAAACCGGCAGCATTTACTCGACTTGGATTCCGGCCAGGCAATTCATTTCTCCGGGGGCAATTCGAATCCCCGTCCCAACGCCACCGTTGGCCAGGCGCCGGAGGTTTCTCCTGTGGTTGTCGCGCTTCCCCACTCTCATGAGTTGAAATTAAACCTGGACCGCTTCCTCCCCGATGAAGGCATCATGCGCGTGCGCATTCGCACCGGTAGATCCACAATGAAAGCCGATGAATATGCCAGCTTGCGTTTGATCTTTAGTGCTCACACCAGCAATAACGCCAATTTCGCACAAGTGATCAGTCAACGGGACATTCCGGTGACGGCCTCTGCTGCCAAGCCTCAATTTATCGATTTTCACATCCCGTTGGGTGACATTCAGCGCAATCCGTTCCGAAAACTGGAAACAACTTTTCCGCGTCGTGATGAATTTCTCTCGATCCGTAATGTCTCCAATGCAAATCGCGGAGAGGAACCTCTTCAGGTTTACATCGATCACATCGAAATCACCGCTCCATTCCACGCGGAGTGGCCACCTCAAACCCACCGTGATATTTTTATCGAGAGTAAAAACAAGGACGATGAAAAGATTTATGCCCGTGAAGTACTGAGTGGATTCATGCGACGTGCCTGGCGTCGACCGGTCACCTCCCATGAGGTCGACCCGTTCATGGAGTTGTTTGCGAAGTTCCGTCCCGGTTTTTCGCATTTCGAAGAGGCGATGCAGGAAGTTCTGGCAACCGTCCTGGCGGCGCCCGAATTTCTCTACCTCACGCAAACAACCGCGAGCAAAGATCCGCGGCGTCCGCAGACAATCAACGACGTGGAGCTCGCAACCCGTCTTTCCTTTTTCCTCTGGTCCAGTATCCCCGACGAGGAACTGCTTCATCTGGCAGAGCGGGGAAACCTCAGAAAACCGGACGTCCTGACTGCTCAAATCACACGGATGCTGGCAGATCCACGTTCGCGCCGGTTCTCTGAGCATTTTGTTCAGCAATGGCTCGGCACCGAGGGGCTGGAGAATGTGACCCATGTCACGGACGCTTCATTGAAAGATGCCATGCTCGAAGAGCCGGTCGCTTTCTTTGAGGAAGTTCTCATGCACAATCGCAGTATCATGGATTTTATCCATTCCGATTATGCCGTCGTCAACGAACGGCTGGCGGGGCATTATCGTATTGGCGATGTGCACGGCCCTCATTTCCGTCAGGTGCCGGTCACGCCGCAGGCGAACCGGGGCGGCATCCTGACCGGCGCTGCGATCCTGGCGATGAACTCCGATGGCAACGATTCTCATCCGCTCAAGCGGGGCATCTGGATGCTGGAACGCATCCTCCAGGATCCGCCACCACCACCACCGCCCAACGTCCCCGAGGTTGATTTAACAGATCCCGAAATCCTGAAAATGACCCTCAAGGAACGAATCGCCGATCATCGCAACAAACCAGCGTGTATATCGTGTCATGCGAAAATTGATCCCTGGGGAATCGCCTTTGAAAATTATGATGCCCTGGGAGTCTTTCGTACCTCCCACAACAACAAGCCCGTGGATGCCACTTCAGAACTATTCAATCAGCAAAAACTGGACGGAATGACAGGTTTAAAACGATACCTGCTCATGGAACGGCAGGATCAATTTTCCCGTGCCATCGTCAATAAAATGACCACTTATGCTCTGGGACGATCATTATCTTTTAGTGATAATGCCGATATTGATAAAATTACGGTACAATTCCGCAGGCAGGGGGATCGCCTAAGGGACCTTGTCCACTTAATCACCGAGAGTACCATCTTTAACTCCAAGTAAGCGTCAGGAACGGATCATGATCAACAAGGCAGTTTCGCTCAATCGCAGGACTTTTCTACATGGCACGGGCGTCGCACTGGCTTTGCCCTGGCTGGAAACATGGGCTGCGGGTCATTCTGTTGCGGAAGTTACCCCGAGACGTTTTGTCAGCATTTATCATCCCGATGGTGTTGGCTTGCCCCTCAAGACGGATCCGGCATGGAAGGACTGGAGTTGGTTCCCGCGGGGTGGCGAGAAAGACTTTCAACTGACAAAAGTACTCGACGTACTTGAACCATTGCGTAATGAAATCACGATTTATTCCGGCCTATCCCACCCGGCAGTTCGAAAAGTCCATGGACATTCAAACGCCGATCAATATCTGACAGGCGCAGCGACGGGAGGCCACGGCGCCTACAAAAATTCAATTTCGGTTGACCAGGTTTATGCGGAGCACGTGGGAGAGTTCACCCGCCATCATTCGCTGGTGATGTCTACCAACGGTGGCATCGGTGGCCCTCGGGGTGCCCAAACCCAGTCCTTCAATCGTGAAGGGCGTGCCATCCCGGCCATGAATAAACCCAAACAGATTTTTGATATGCTTTTTGTAACCAGCGGCAAGCATGCGGCTGCGAAACTGGCACGAAGCAAGAGCGCTCTGGACCTGCTGATTTCCAATACGCGTTCATTAGAGAAAAAACTCTCGTCTCGAGACCAGCAGACCCTACAACAGTACCTCGACGCAATCCGTGATACCGAGGTCAAGTTGGCAAAGGCTCAGCGGTGGATTGACATGCCGGTCGCAAAGGTCGACACCCGGAATTTGGTTTTAGATGCTGATCCCAAGGAAGCACGCCTGTACTTTCAAACCATGTATGAATTAATCTATCTGTCCTTCCTCAGCGACTCAACGCGTGTCGCAACGTTTCAGTTAGGTAGAGAAAACGGGGAAGGTCCTCATGACCTTCTTTCCAGAGCGGTTGGCCTTGGTGGCGCTCACGGACTGACCCATGCCGTCAAGGAGCCCAACGGCTGGAAAAACCTCGGTACCTATAATCGTTATCAGGCCGAAGAATTCGGCCGCTTCATCCAAAAGCTTAAGGACACCCCGGAGCCGACAGGTCGGGGCAACATGCTCGATAACACGTTTGCCATGCATGGTTCCGCTTCCAGTAGTTTTCACCTCTCTCGTAATTATCCGATTATTTCTGCCGGTGGAAAAAACCTTGGTTTCGAAAATGGTCGCTATCTCAAGTTTGGTACGGGAAATGAAGACAATCAGGCCGGTGCTGGAATCGTTAGCGACGCAGGATGGCGGGGCAAGATCGAGGCCGAAGAACTTCCTCTGGCACAGCTCTTCGTCAGTGTCCTGCAAAAACTCGGTGTCGAAACCGATTCGTTCGCTGGCATGACCGGTACCTTAGATCGGGTTTAAGCCAGCCTTGGCCGTTTTACAGCGGCTTGAGCCCTGATTCACGCTGAGATTCACGGTTTCGGATCCACCTTCCAGTTTTGGTTCCGCCGCAGACCGTAGTAAGGATAGTAATCCCAGGGGGCATCCAGGCCGAGGGCACGCGGATCTTTGGTCTGAACCAGCCGCTGCTGCAGTTGGCTGCTGAGTTGCTTCCGAATTCCGGCAAAATCAGGATTTCCAGCCAGATTAACTAACTGGCCGGGGTCTTTCCGGATGGAATACAGTTCCTCGGCGGGACGCTTGGCAAATGCCAGGTCATAGAATCGTGTAAAGCCGGTCTTGTCCCTGTTATCCATCAGCAACTGCTTGGTCGGTGAAGAATCAACCTCACCAAAAGGGATATACCGGGCACAGAACTCGCGATCCGGATTCCCCGCCGGCCAGCGGTCTGGTTCGTAATTCCTGATATACAGATATTCCCGGGTGCGTAAGGCGCGACAGGGATAGCCTTTACCCCCCTCGCGACAGCCGTCATGACGTTCCATGGCGATAAACACGGCGGAGTGATCCTTATCCCGTCGCTTTTTTGTCTGTCCCTTGCTGCTCAACACTTCGTTCAGTTGGCCGGCGGTCATCATCTCAGGCACGGGCAGACCGGCCGCAACGAGGAAGGTGGGTGCTAAGTCGCTGAGGTTTACCAGACCCTCATGGACGCGGCCGGGAGAGGTAATGCCTGTAGGCCAGCGTATGGCCAGCGGCACATGCGTCCCGGCATCATAGAGACTGGCTTTGGCGCGGGGGAAAGGCATGCCATGGTCGCTGGTAACCACGACGATGGTGTTGTCCAGTTGACCGGATTTTTCCAGCGACGCAACCGCACGAGCGACCATCGCATCAAAATGTTCGATCTCCACAAAGTACGCAAGGAGATCATTTCTCACAACCGGATGGTCGGGGAAGATCGGTGGTACAATGACCCGCGCGGGGTCCTTTCCCGTCCGTTGCCCTGCGTCTTTCTCGTAACCGCGATGGGGTTCGTGCGTCCCCAACCAAAAACAAAAAGGCTGATTCGGGTCAACCTGTGCAAGGAAGTCATCAAAGTTGGCCGCATAATCCTTGTTGGCCATCCCTTGAAAAGGAGGTTTCAGTTTACGGCTATTGAATTCCGCACCAGCTGGATTGGTCGTTCTGCCTCCCGGCTCAAGGCGTCCGGGGCTCCATCCCTTGCCGGTATACCCAACGGCATAACCCGCCTCCTGCAGCAACTCCGTGTAGGTGGTAAATTTCGCGGGCAAAGTGCTGTGAATGTTCCCCGCTTGTTCCAGTCGCCAGATAGACTGCCCGGTTAAAATGGCGCTGCGAGAAGGCCCGCACGTGGGGGCGTCGCAAAATGCCCCGCTGAAATAAATTCCCTCCCGGGCAATTCGGTCAAAAGCGGGTGTCCTGACCTGCGATTCACCATGAAACCCCGTGTGCGCGTAACTCTGATCATCTGAAATACAGAACAGAATGTTGGGCTGCCTTGCCACCTGAACCGATGTAAACGCAACGACCGGGTCATCGTTTCCATCTTCAGCCGATACAGGAAAGCCCACAGTCAGCACCAGCAACAGACAGGTAAACCGTCGATTCATGATCATCTCTGATTAAAACACCCTACAATTTAGTCGACGCCCCCACATCCTACCGCGCGTTACCGCTGCCCGGCAAGGAAACTACGGAAGCCCCTGACCGGACGCGATCAGCAAAACATCCGGTCAGGATAAAATCTCCATCCTGTCGCTGCCTTAACTCAGTAGATCCGTAACCACATGACCAGGTGTCAATGAATACGGTCGCCCGCTGCGGTCATATACATGAGTTTCAGACGGGATTCCAAGCAGATGATACATGGTCGCCGAAAGATCCCAGGGACCGATTGGATCGGTTCCTGGAAATGCCGCGTGTTGATCACTGGCACCGACAATCGCACCCCGTTTGACACCGCCGCCGGCGATCAGGATGGAATACACGTCAGGCCAGTGATCCCGACCTGCATCTTTGTTGATCCGTGGGGTTCTTCCAAACTCCCCAAGCGCGATGACCATCGTGGAATCCAGTAACCCACGATCATCCAGATCCGAGATAAAAGCCGACATCCCCTGATCAAAAGGGGGAAGCAGTTTATCCTTCATCGTCGGATAGTTCTTGGCGTGTGTGTCCCACTCCTCACGATTTGACTTTGCCCAGTTCACCGTAATTAACGGAACCTCGGCTTCGACAAGTCGACGGGCAAGCAGCATGGTCTGTCCAAATTTATGGCGGCCATACGTGTCTCTCAGTACAGGGGGTTCACGATTCATGTCAAATGCCTGCCGGCTTCGGCCGGAACCGAGCAACCCAAATGCCCGGCGTTTTAAATCACTCATCCCCTGAATTTCACCGTTGCGATCCACTGCCGGAAGCCGCCTCTCCAGTCGGGACAACAGGTCATAACGGGAGTCCAGCCGTCCACCGCTAATTTCACCAGGCAATGCCAACTCGTTCACGGCGAACTCCTGAGTGTTCGGGTTTTTATCCACACGAAAGGGCTCAAATGCCTGGCCAAGAAATCCTGCGTTCTGACCGGCCATGGGAGGGCGATTTCCCTGATGCATGACAGGCCCGAGAACCGCCGCACTGGGTACCGGTCGTTGCGTTGGTTTCAATCGTGCAACAACGGCTCCATAGGTTGGAAAGTCCTCTTTTCTGGCAGGCGTATTTGTACCCGGTAAAGGATGGGGATGTCCGGTTAGGGCAGTATAAGATGCTGATCCATGTTCAAAATCAGCATGCGACATGCTGCGAACAATGGTAACTTTGTCCATAATTTGAGCCATGGCGGGTAAGTGTTCACAGATCTGCGTGCCAACAACATTGGTGGAGATCGGTGAGAACTCGCCACGAATTTCACTTGGCGCGTCAGGTTTTAGGTCATACGTATCCTGTTGCCCCTGTCCGCCAAACAAAAAGACAACCACACAGGATTTTGCCTTACCGAAATGTCGTAGTCCATCAACCGTTCTAGCAACCGACACAGGCTGATCGGTGATGCCGCCCACAAGCAGGCTCAGCGCGCCTGTGGAAATCCAGTTGCGACGGTTGATGAAAATGCTCATGCCATGATCTCGACGGTGGTAAATCACTCTCTGATATTATTGTCAACAAAACATACAGCATCCGCAAACGGAAGTTCTCAGGAAAGGGACTCTTATTTCGTTATCCGTGTGTGCGGTAAAAGCGTTTGCAAACGCTCAACCCCGGCGTTGCTGACACGCGTATATTGAATCTCCAGACGTGACAGATTTTTTAATTTGGCAAACTCATCAAAACAGTTATCCGTTATTCCAGCACCGACAAGACTCAGATGATTTAAGTCCTGAAAACCGGAAATCGTTGCCATGCAGTGGTCGGTTAAACGAGGGCCTAAAAAGCCGGTGTTGTACAGGAGGTATAATGCCTGAAGCCTCTTTAATGGTGCCAGAGTATGAATCCCTTTGTCTGTGATGCCAACCAAACTCAAATCCAGAAACTGCAAATTCGTGAGTTTTGCCAGTTCCGACATGCCCTCATCGGATATCCGGTTACCATACAGACTCAGGAATTCAAGATTCTCAAGCGAGCTTAGCGAAGATAAAGCCTTATCCGTAATCTTCAACTTCTCAAATGCCGTCTTTTTAAGAATCAGGCATCGAAGCTGGGTGAATTGAGCAAGAATCGGCATGGAAACATCGGAAATATTCTCACAAATCTCCAAATCCAGCGACCGCAGGTCTGTCAGATTGGAAATGCGGCTGATCGTTACATCGGATATGGACGTACCGCCGAGTCGGAGACACCGTAAAGAGATCAATTTTCCAAGGGCCTCGGCAACGGTTACATCGATACCGGTGCACAACTGCATATCAAGCCCGACAAGGAGAGGTATATCTTCAAGCTGCTTCATATGATCTGCCTTGATTTCATTGCCCGACAGGTCCAGTACAAACCTGCGTTTCGCAGTTTTAAGAAGAGAAATAACTTTTGGATCAAAGGCTCCATCATCGCTCGGAGTAAGACGTATATACGGCGTTGCCCGTACCGTTTCAGAATCGGGTGTATCATAAAGATGGCTATAAAAGGTCAGGGCATGGTGGTTATCATCCTCTGTCCTGTGGGCTCCCAAACTGCGATGTTCCGTTTGCAACCGATCCAGACTAGCTTTGAACTTATTCGAAAATGAGTTTGGTAACGGAGGGATTATCGTCACTTTCGACGAATCTGCACTCTTGATGTCATAAGCATAAATCACGTTTTGCTCGCGCAGAAATAAACAGCCATTAGCTACTACCGGGTGGGACCAGCTGTCACCGCCAGCACCTGGTATCTGCAGTTTTCCATGAATGGTGAATCCGGATTCATCCGCTTGGATTAATGCGACCACGCCATTTTGATATCGAAAGATAAATCGGTTATCTGCGTAAATCACGGCGGCAGAACCCACCCCGGGACCTCGACGTTTCCATAGTACTTCTCCGCTATCCAGGCGGAGACAGGTGGGCAGACCATTATTGCTCCCATGGCCGCCGAATACATAGTCCCCTACCGCAATGACGCCTCCATGATGATTCTGAAACTGATTTCCCTGCAACCGATACATTTCCGTTACCGAGATACGGTTATCCGAATTGGATGTGAGTTTTAATAGCACACTTCCGGCGTTATAACCATTGGCCGAGAAAACGAGGTTGTTTCTGACAATGGGTGTCGGAATATTGGCAACATCGGCACAGATATCGTTGTATCCCCACAGGAACCGGCCATCATCGCTGGCAACCCCCAGCAGGCCACGTCCCACAAGTTGAACGTACTGATCCATTTTCCCAACACGCGTCTTTACGATCGAAGAAAACGAGGCTCCGTCCGCTCCTTTATCTCCCAGTACAGGTGCGGGCGTCTTCCAAACGATTTGGCCAGTGGCTTTGTTTAAAGCCACCATCAGTGCGTTGTCACCACCCGGGGTACAAATCAGGTATTTACCATCAATCAACGGGGATTCCCCATAGCCCCGGCCGGACTGGAGCTTTCCCTGAAATTCGGAAATAAAATCCACATGCCAACGGACTTCACCGGATCTCGCATTCATACATAACAATTCACCATCGGGATCGAGAGCATAAAGGTAGTCACCATCAATCGTCGGCGTGGACAGGGCATGCCGCGAAGACTCACCGATTCTTGTTTTCCATAATATTTTGCCCGTCTGTGCTTCCATTCCATATGCAAAAATGGTGCCGGATTCGCTACCAATCGTGTGAAGGAGGCCGTTACTAACAACCACGCTCGCATATCCGTTGCCCAGAGCTTCGCTTTTCCATTTAACTCGTGGCCCTTCCGCAGGCCACGACTGGAGAAGGCCCCTTTCCTTGGAAATTGCATCCCGATTGGGACCTCGCCATTGCGGCCAGTCGTCTGCATTGATCGACGCGATGCATGTAACCGCGATGGAGACGACCAAAACAAATCGTTGCATTACTGTCACCGAACTTAAGAACATGGGTTCCCGTGCCTCTCCATCTGTTTCAACATCCAACTGAAGAGGGTTCTGCCGAATCCTTCCAGATTGGGTTGAGCAACAGCATGATAAGAAATGGTTTAGGATGGGATGGGCAGGAACCGTTGACGTGAATTAGAGCCGTCAACAACAATCTCCATCCTAACCGCTGTCATGGTCGCCAGACAAGTTAATGTACCCGTTCGGCCACAAAATAACCCCTTCCTGCATATTGGGTAGCATGATAGAAGAGATTTCCGGAATCACCTCGACCTGCAAGAGGCTTG
Source organism: Planctomycetota bacterium (assembly GCA_036150515.1). GTDB lineage: Bacteria > Planctomycetota > Planctomycetia > Pirellulales > Pirellulaceae > UBA721. Next base: position 2,290 of record JAYZPA010000215.1, on the reverse strand, counting down.
CATCCGATTAGAACCGCAGCGAAGATGAGGATAGGTATTAAATCCATCCTGGCAACAGAAAACCGACGATCCCAAAATGAGAACCTTATTTCCCACAAGCCTCGTGTTGATACTCTTGCTCTGTTCCACGTCCAGAGCTGACGTTCGTCTTCCGCGGCTCTTCGGCGACAACCTTGTCCTGCAACAGCAATCGACGAACACGGTCTGGGGCTGGGCTAACGCCGGCGAACGTGTGACTGCCACCGCCAGTTGGGGAGCTACGGCGGAAACCAAAGCCGATGAGAACGGACGCTGGAAATTATTCCTAATCACCCCGGAGCATGGAACAGGCCACACCCTGGTCATCGCAGGTAACAATAGAATCCGGATTCAGAATGTTGCCATCGGTGAAGTCTGGCTCTGTGCCGGCCAGTCGAACATGGGCTGGGCCATGGCAAACACGTTCGAAGCAGAGAAAGAAACGGACGTCAATCTGCCGAACTTCCGTATCTTCAAATCACAACGGGAGCACTGGCACGAACCGCTGGAAGAGTCCCGCGATCGCCTGCAGCAATGGAAATCCTGCAGTCCCAAATCGGCCGCCGAAACCTCAGCCGTCTCGTACTATTTTGGAAAGATGCTCCATCAGCATCTGAATGTCCCCGTGGGTATCATCGTGCAAGCCTACGCCGGAACACCGATTGAAGGATGGCTGCCGTGGGAAATACAGAAAGACGATTCCCGAGCCATCGCGCATAAGAAATTACTGGATCAGAACGCACAGCGCAGAATCGCAGTCGGGGAAACCGTCGAGAAAGCTCTGGCAGTCTACCAGCACGAATTCAAACTTTATACCGACAGGATCGACGCCGGCGAAACGATGAAAAACGCGTTCCGGCCACTGCAGCCACCATTCATCACGAAGCCGGCATCGCTCGGCCATCAGTATCCAGCCCATATCTTCAATGCCATGATCCATCCGGTTCGTCCCTACGGAATCCGCGGTATCATCTGGTATCAGGGCGAACGAAACTCCAAAAATGTCCCTCAGGCACTCCATTACCACGATCAATTGCGCCAATTGATCCACTACTACCGTTCGTCGTGGCATGCACAGTCCGCCGGAAACGTGCCCGATGATTTTCCCTTTCAGTTCACTCAATTACCCAGTTGGAATCCGCCACAGGCGAAGCCGGTCGAAGGGCCGGAAGCGGCGTGGGCGGCGAATCGGGAAGCCATGCGACTGGTTGAACAGGACGTCATCGGAGTCGGCATGGTGGTTTCTGTCGATACGGGTGATGCCGTGGTCCTGCATCCGATGAATAAGAAGCCGATCGGCATTCGGCATGCCTTGCTGGCACTACAAAATACCTATGGCAGGGAGATCGTCGGTCAAGGTCCCCGTTATAAAGGGCACCAGATTCGAAATGATACCGTTATTCTGCAAATTTATTCCGTTTGCTCAGGACTGATGCCCGCCAGCCGCGGACCGATGAACGCATTCGCCATCGCCGGTAAAGACCGCCAATGGCACTGGGGAAACGTTAAAATCAAAGGCAAGACGGTGGTGGTCTCTTCCGATAACGTTGCCAGACCCATGGCAGTCCGGTACGCATGGGCAATGAATCCGTCAGAACGAAATCTGCTCTACAATAAAGAAGGCCTGCCCGCTTCGCCATTCCGAACGGACGACTGGCCGTTGTTTCAAACAGGTGCCCCGCTGATAAACGTAATCAAGCCCGCCAAGCCAGACGGCTACCGGGCGGTCGATTGGGTGCGGCCACGGATGACTCAAACAACGGGGGGCACACCGTCCTCCACCGGATCGAAATAAACGAAACCATAAAAACATACGTTATGACGAAGCTGTTGCCCTGAGGAAAAAACCATGAAAAACATACGATGGATCCTATTACTGTTGCTGTTCGGTTTCGGAAGCATACTTCATGCTCAGGACGCTCCACCGACCGGTTTTAAACGACCCCAGGCCAAACATCGAAAGAGCATGCCTGTACCAAATCCCTGGTTGGGATACGGACACGACGATTCACCGGATATTCAGGGGGCGGTCTATCTCAAGACCCCCGCGCAGATTCAAACGATCCTGCAGCAACAATCAAAGAAACCAACGGGACCACTCAGTTATCCCAAGGCCAGTGGATTGCGAATTGTGGCAACCGGACACAGCTGGATGCAGCCCGGCTTTCGGACGCTCCCAAAAATTGCCCAGGCAGCCGGACTCCAACAGCAACTGCGAATCAACGCCCGTGGAGGGGAGCGGGGAGCCGCACGCATGATGTGGGAGCTGGAA
>JAYZPA010000214.1:0-6371 GCA_036150515.1 Planctomycetota bacterium | reverse complement strand
CTGAACACCAAGGGCGGCGGCTTACAGTTAACCGCCATGGCCGATGCTTTTGCAGATCGTCTGCAGGGCAGTCATCGGGCGGTCAAGAGCAAGCACAACGACAAGGTCGTGGTCACCAAGGATCAACAATTCGTCGGCTTCGATGCCTACAAGAACGTCCTTGAATCGGATGCGGACTTGGTGATCCTGGCAACACCGCCTGGTTTCCGCCCGCTTCATTTTGAAGCCGCGGTCAAGGCCGGCAAGAACGTCTTCATGGAAAAACCGGTTGCCGTGGATGCCCCGGGTGTCCGACGTGTCCTGGCCGCTGCCAAGGTTGCCAAGGAAAAGGGCCTGTCTGTCCAGGTAGGCCTGCAACGACGCCACGAGGTGGCCTACAAGGAGACCATCGGGCAACTGCAGGGTGGAGCTATCGGTGACATCAACCTCATGCGTGCCTACTGGAATGGTGGCGGTGTATGGGTTCGCCCACGGCAGGAGAGCCAAACAGAACTGGAATACCAGATGCGTAACTGGTACTACTTTAACTGGCTCTGTGGCGACCACATCGACGAGCAGCACATTCATAACATTGATGTCATGAACTGGCTTCAGGACGACTTCCCTATCTCCGCTCAAGGGCAGGGTGGCCGTGAAGTCCGCAACGGGCTGGACCACGGAGAAATCTTTGACCACCATTTTGTTGAATACACCTATGCCAACGGCGTAAAACTATTCAGTCAATGTCGGCATATTCGTGGTTGCTGGAATAGTGTGTCTGAACATGCTCATGGTTCCAAAGGAACATGTGATATTGGTGCCGGACGCATCTGGGATCAGGGCGGAAAGGAAATCTTCCGCTCCAAAGGAACCCGCGGAGGACATCAACAGGAGCATCATGACATGTTTGCTGATTTACGTGCCGGCCGAATTCCCAATGAAGCCGCCTATGGTGCCAAAAGCACAATGACTTCGATACTGGGACGCATGGCAACCTATTCCGGACAGATGATCAAGTGGGAAGATGCCATCAATTCCGAATTAAAGCTGGCCGATGTGGATGCCATTCATTCCCTCAACGACACGGCGCCTTTGAGTCCCAATGAGGATGGATCTTACAAGGTAGCCATTCCGGGCAACGCCCAGACAAAAGTCCTGTAGGCCCAGACATTACCACAAACCCGGCGAAACATTCCAAGCACGAACGATTCGCCGGGTTTTTTCATACACTTCGCGTCCAACCTTCAGTTCTCGATCCCTGCCTTGACCATGACACAACGAATCATCGCAGCCTGTACCCTACTCATCTCACTTTTGTTGGGTTGTCAGGCGGAAACAAAATCCCCTGCGGATCTGCATAACATTCCGGCAACCGGCTCGAATTCCTTGGATGGAAACGCGGCACTTGATACGACGTCACCCGGCGCATCTGCTGGTGGCAATGATACCTCTGGTTCTGTTCGACACTTCCTGTTCACCTATGCTGGCGCATTGACCGACCTGCAGCCTGGACAGGCAGTATCGGTCTGGTTACCCATCGCAACGGATACGCATGAGCAGACCATCCTGGACAAACAGATCAATGTGCCTGGAAAATATGAAATCCATCGCGAAATGCATTTCGGCAATCACGTTCTCCATTTTCAGGCCCTTGCCGATCAACAGGGCGAAGTTCCTTTTGAAGTCGTTTATGAACTGGAACGCCGAGAGCACACTCGCACCTTTTCCGAACCCTTTACCGAGAACCAAACCGAGCAATTTATAGCAGCAAGTACGTTCGTGCCTACGGCTGAAAATCTGCTGGATCAAATTATCGACCGCAACCAGCTTGACCCGGATCCCATGCGTAAAGGACGACAACTCTATGATGCCATTAACCGGCACATGCGGTATGACAAACCCAAAGGCGGCCAGTGGGGCCGGGGAGACAGCGTATGGGCATGTGGCAGTCAACACGGTAACTGCACTGACTTTCACAGCCTCTTTATCTCCATCTGCCGTGAACAGAATATTCCCGCACGCTTTGAAATTGGCTTTCCCATTTCCCCTCAGCGGGGACAGGGAGATGTGGCAGGATACCACTGCTGGGCTAAGTTTGTTGCCGATAAGACTTGGATACCGGTGGACATTTCCGAAGCGGATAAGAACCCTGAAAAAGCCGACTATTTCTTCGGCAACCTGACCGAAGACCGAATCTCTTTTACCGCCGGACGCGACTTGCAATTAGTTCCGCCTCAACAGGATGGCCCGGTCAATTTCCTGGTTTATCCCTACGCCGAAGTCTCCGGAAAAAAACATCAGGCATTTCGCAAGTCGTTTAAGTACTCTGACCTGTAAGCACACATTTAAAAATAACCTATTACCCACCCACCGGGCCATGCTATGACGGACCCTTTACCTCCACATTCCGCAAACGACACCCTGGATATCATTGCCGTGGGAGCCCATCCGGATGATGTGGAAATTGCTTGTGGCGGCACGCTTGCCCAGCTCGTTAATCAGGGATATCGAGTCGGTATTATTGATCTTACCGATGGAGAGCCAACCCCGTTAAGCCCCGGACCTGAATGTCGGCTGGAAGAAGCGAGAAAAGCTGCTGAACTTTTGGGAATCACTAAACGAATCACCATGGAACTCCCCAATCGGCGACTGTTTGACAACTTCGAAGCCCGCGTAGCACTGGCAAAATTGTTTCGGCAATATCAACCTAAAGTCGTTCTGGGATTTGGTGACAAAACGCCACTAGCTTCGCCTGACCATTACCAGGCCATGCTGCTGACCGATGCCGCAGTATTTTATAGTAGGTTATGTAAGTGGCCGGAGCATTTTGGGGATGTACCGCCCCATATCATCTCCAAACAACTCTATTTTCGACTCGCCTTTGAACCGCTGCATGCAGTGGCACCTTGCGGCCATATCACAACGGACATTAGTGACACACTTGAACAGAAACTTGCAGCGATCCGCTGCTATGAAACTCAGTTTCCCGAAGAAAAGAGTTACGTTTTTGACCGCGTTCGATCGTTTGCCATGCACGTTGGCGCCGAGGCCGGATACCATGCGGGTGAGATATTCTATCCCACCCGTGCACTCGGCACGCCCAACCTAATGCAATCGCTGTTTCCTGAATAACCGACCGCGAAATTATCCTTTGCTTGGTCCCATCATGGCTCCTAGAAAAAATCGGGGTCGACTCGGTTTCGTCTATTCCTGTACCCTTTTGCGTAAATCTTAATTGACAATCCTGATGGCTTTTCACGGACCCGGTATAAGGATCTCCTGGCAATGATTTCATTTTCCAGTTTACTGTTTGCTGCTGACCCTGAGGCATCTCCGGAGACGCTACCGGTGATACAGTGGTTAAGAGAAATCAACTGGGGCTCGACCATGAGTACCATTGGCACAAGTCTGTTAATTCTTCTGGGATTCTACATTGTGGCCCGTATTCTTCAGGCGACATCGGTGCGTGTTGGTGCAAATCGCCATATCAACGAGGATTTGGCACGATTCATGGGTCGAGTCGTTAAAGTGATCATACTGATCATGGGGTTGGTGACGGCATTGTCGAATCTGGGTGTCGACGTCTCCGCGTTGGTTGCAGGACTGGGGCTCACCGGTTTCGCACTGGGATTTGCATTGAAGGACGTTATTTCCAATGTTCTGGCGGGCGTGTTGATTCTGATCTACAAGCCGTTTATCAAAGGCGACTCCATCAAAGTCAAAGGCTATGAAGGCGAAGTCATAAGCACGGATCTACGTTATACCGTTTTAATGGGCGAAGAAGGCGTGACCCTGTACGTTCCCAATTCCATCCTGTTTGTGGACGCCATACAGGTCGCACCGCGACCCACTGCCGACTAACGCCGTGCCCTCATATACAAACCGCTGAGCCGAACTAGCAAAAATGGGCTCCTTTGGTTCCGACGTAGACTGCGTAGAGGGATGAACTGCCACACATAAACAGGCGGTTGCGTTTCGTTCCACCAAAACAGACATTCGCACAAATTTCCGGCAACAGAATCTGCCCAATTCGTGTGCCCTGCGGATTAAAGATATGAACGCCGTCATATCCGTCACCAACCCAGCCGGCACTGGCCCAGACATTCCCATCCACATCAGCCCGAATTCCATCGGCAAATCCACCTTTGGATTCCGTATTGCCGTCCGCATCCGTCATATCCAACATCATGGAAGTAAATTCCCGGCCATTTTTCAATTCGGTCTGTTCAACAACATCCCAGACCTTGATGTTACGCGGCGCATCCTCATAGTGACTCGCACCGGTATCCGCGACATACAGTTTCTGGTAATCCGGTGAGAAACAAAGACCGTTTGGCTTGAATATTTCGTCTGCTAATTTGTGGATCTTGGTTGTTTTTGCATCGATCCGATAGATGGCTTCTTTTTGGTACGGCTGTGGCCAGTTGTCCCGATTCTCAGCCTCACGACCTTCAAAATCCATCAAGGCTCCATAGCCCGGATCGGTGAAAAAGATATCCCCCGTTTCCGGGTGCACGACCGCGTCATTGGGTGCATTAAGTGATTTCCCACCATAGGTTGATGCGAGCGTGGTTTTCGTACCATCATATTCGTACCGTGCAACATGCCGCGTCAGATGTTCACACGAAATTTGACGCCCTTTCCGATCGAATGTATTCCCATTGCTGTTTTGAGCTGGATTACGAAATGTGGTTACATGTCCGTCCTCTTCCAGCCATCGTAGTTGTGTGTTATTGGGGATATCGCTCCACACCAAATAACGTCCCACGCCATTCCAGGCACATCCTTCAGCCCAAATCATTTTAGGGTCATGGTACAATCGAGCGATGGCGGCATTGCCCTGTTTATATTTCCCAAATTCCTCCTCGATGACAACCACATCTTCATCGGGATAACGCGTTGGGGCAGCTCCCGGACCATAATCCCGTGCCTGGAGGAAGTTCCTGGGAATCACCGCCTGAGCCGCTGTGGTTGCGGTAACCGCCAATACAAATTGTCGACGACTAAATCCGGATACATTGTTTGCCATGATATTTACTCGCAAATTCCTAATAAACCCTTACTAAATCAACTACTGGGAGCCGCCAACGGCAACTTCCATCCAAACTTTCGTTATAACACATTGCACACCCCCTATGTTACAACCTGTCGCATCTTAGCGGAGGGCAGGAATTTATCACGCTGGAAGGAAAAGAGTTAACCAATGGATGAACAAAGAATTGCAACGGTCGTACCTGTTGAAGAAGCCGATGCCAGCGGGTTGGTAGCTGAAATCTATGCTGACATTAAACGTGTGAAAGGGATTAAATTTGTCCCTAATTTTTGGAAGGTCCTTGCTGTCTTTCCGCCCCAACTGGAGCAAGTGTGGGGGCAGCTTAAAGCGATCATGCACCCCGAGGAATTCGGACGCACGGGCTTATTAAGTCCGGAGATCCGAGAGATGATTGCCGTGGCCGTATCCGCATCCAATGGCTGCAGTTACTGCGTGAACTCCCATACTGCTTCGCTGAAGAAACTGGGGATCACGGATGAAGCGATTGGCGAAGTTCTGGCTGTGGCAGGCTTATTCAATCAAACCAATGCGATGGCTGACGGTTTTCAAGTTGCTTCTGATGTGCTGCCACCTCTGGCTAAATAATTACCGCTGCATGAAAGTTGCCTGTCGGCAGGAGTTAAGGCAGTGGCAAAAACGCAGTCGCAACCGGAGTGGGGCAGGGCACTTTAACATGGGTAGGCTCCAACTGGCCGGTATCCTGGTTAATTTCAAACACCACGATCGTGCTACTGCTCTGATTCAATGCCAGTAGATATTTACCCGTCGGATCGATACCAAAGCTGCGTGGTGTTTCCCCTAAAGTGGATTCATTTTCCACATAGGTTAACTTACCGGTTTGATCATCGATTGCATAAACAACGATCGAATGGTGTCCCCGGTTGGAACCATACAGAAATTTTCCTGAAGGGTGAACGTACAGTTCTGCCGTTGAATATCCCGTTTGCGGCTTTTCCTCCGGTGGCAGTGTCGATACCACCTGATGGGAATGCAGTAATCCCAGTCGGGAATTATAATTGTAGGCGTTCACGGTTAAATTCAGTTCATTGATCCCGTAGGCATAGTTTCCATTCGGATGAAAACTAAAGTGCCGTGGTCCCGCACCCGGTGCGGTTTCCACCGCCGGATGGTCTGATGCAGACAAGACACCTCTTCGCGGATTGAGGTGGTAGAGCACGACCTGATCAAGTCCCAGATCGGAAACAGCAACGAAGCGGTTATCCAGATCAACATCAATGGAATGGGCGTGCGGTCCTTTCTGTCGCGGATGGACACTGGAACCAATGTGTTGAATGAGACTTCGAGCCTCACTAATCGTTCCGTCCCTGGCGATCCTGTA
>JAYZPA010000213.1:0-5452 GCA_036150515.1 Planctomycetota bacterium | reverse complement strand
GTTTGCACAACCGTTTTCCTCCACAATGGAAATCTTCGGTTGGAATGGATCGCGTCAGAACCCGATTAACGATCGGGATCAGCAGCCCAACGTATTACAGGCAGCGATTCTTAACAATGGTATTTTATTGCGGGACAATGTTCGGTTGAGTTTGGATAGTGAATTTACGACTTTGGCCCTGGAGGCAAGAAAACCAACTCAGCTTGTCCAGCAGGTTTTCTTGCGGATTTTGGGACGCCTCCCCTCGCCCGAGGAACAAATGATGTTTAGGGAACTGATTGCCCGTGACTTCGCCAATCGGGTGGTCGAGGTTTCTGTCGAGCAACGAAATCGGATTGAGCAGCAGATCAGTCAGTTACCGAGGAATCTTGTATCCTGGTCCAACCATCTCAGTCCGGAAGCAAGCGAAATCAAACTTGCACTGCGACAGGCAATTACCCGTGGCCCGATTCCGACACCTCAACTGACAACCGATTGGCGTGAAAGAATGGAAGATATGGTGTGGGTGCTTTTTAATTCTCCTGAGTTTATTTATATCCGTTAGTTATCAGTATGAACCATCGATCCCGTCGACAATTTATTGCCCAGGCAGCTTCCCTGCCAGCAACCGCGCTGATTGGCCCTGCGCTGTTTGCTGATGAGGATCTGGAACACATGCCATGGACATTTGCAGCCGGAAAAGCAGAACATGTCATTATGATGTGGCTTGGAGGAGGTTCCTGCCAGATTGATACCTGGGATCCTAAACGTCTCGGAGACGCTGCTGCCGGAAAGCCAGGATCCTATTATTCTGCATTGGATACGGCAATTCAGGGGACTCAGGTATGTGAACACCTAAAGCGCTGTGCACCCATTCTCGATCGTTTTAATATCGTACGCAGCATTCATCACGAGATGATCGATGAGCATGCCGCGGCTACCAATATCATGCATACAGGACGTAAAACAACAGGTACCATTACCTATCCGTCTATCGGGTCGGCGGTTTCATTCCATCGGGGAGCAGCGTCACCGAAAGTACCTCCTTATGTTTTGGTTGGTTATCCGAATGTGACCCGAGGCCCCGGCTTTCTGGGTGCGAAGGCAGGATTTGTTTATCTTACCGAATCCGCTGAGGGCCCGGCCGGATTGAATCGGAGTCAGGACATTACCAATCTGCGACAGCGCCGCCGTGAAGCATTGTTGACACGGGTGCGGCAGGAATTATTAGAACGTGATGCGTCCCGGGTGATTGCTCAGTATGACGAAACGATCCAGCAGGCTCTTCAGCTTGCCGGACAGGAATTTATGAGTGCGTTTCAATTGAAAACCGAATCGGCAGATCTGCGTACTGCCTATGGGGGTGAATTTGGACAACGGTGCCTGCTGGCGCGGAGGTTAGTGCAGCGGGGAGTACGATTTATTGAAGTTTCTCATAACTTAAATTTTGTAAACGGGACAGGTTGGGATACCCATAACGAGGGACAGCTGAATCAACATCTGCTGATTCAGGAACTTGATCATGCCCTGGCGACACTCGTAACGGATCTTGAACAACAGAAACTTCTTGATAAAACCCTGATTGTCGTTGCGTCTGAGTTTGGCAGGCCGGCAGGTTTTGATAGTGGTGGAGGCCGGGGTCATCATAGCAAGTGTTTTAGTGTCGCTCTGGCTGGCGGTGGATTGAAAAACGGTGTGACCATCGGAACTTCGAATGAGTTAGGTATGGAAATCGTTGATCGACCGGTTTCCGTACCGGATCTGCATGCCACGATTCATTATGCGTTAGGAACGAATCCCCGTAAGTTCTTATATGCCGGAGATCGGCCGGTTCCGACGACTGATCAGGGAACCCCCATTCGGGAGCTGTTTATCTGAATCGTCGCTCCAGTTGGTTCAGTAGATCAGGATTATGACTGCCTGAATGTAGCACCAGACGATAACGAAGCAGCCACGGCTTACCAACTTGTAATTTTCTGGGTACGCGGCCCGGGAAGGCTGCATTCTGCATACTATTTGCTTTACGTAGTATCCATTGTTCGGGATAAACCGGATTGTTTCGGTGCCCGATAATCGCAATGCCTGAAGGGGTGGTATGGTCTCCAAAGTGCCCGTTCAATGCGATCCAACTTCCGGCATCGACTGCGGTTCGCTGTGGTTGGACGATACCTTGGGGGCCGTGGAAAAGAACGTCTGCGGGCAGTTTGATACGCGGTGAAAATCCACCGTATCCCTTGTCATCATCGGATCCCCCAAGTTGAATTCCGTTCACTAATGCCTGTAATTGAATGTTGAAATCAAGGATCCGCAGAGCAGGATTGGGACGTGAAAGTGTTAGTTGCGTTACTTCCTCAACCAGGGGAACCGGTTGTCCGGCAGCGTCGGCGATCAATGGAGATTTCCAGATAGTGGCGACCAGAAGATGGGCTTTTCCTGCCACGCCTACTCGCCAGTTGGCCTGTTGATGTTCCCAGACGAAATTACGACATTCCCAGGGATCACCTGCAGCGATACCGTTTACGAGCGTTTGGTGCCACGCCCAGAAAATACCCCGATGATGCAGATGATCCGGAGGAAAATCTTCAGTTATTTCGTTGCCGTTTAAGTCAATCAGTGGATGAATATAATTGCTGCGTGTTGCTTTGCCGGCTTGTGATTTAGCCTCCAGTTGATATCGGAGCACGAGTTGCTGCTGATGGAAGATTCCGATGGAATCGCCCTCATGAACAAATTGATACCCCGTCGTTTCCCCGGCGGTTACCGGAGTGATTAACCATGGCGATATAGACAGAACCCAGCAGAGCAGGCGGTAATTCATCACGTTCATCCGTATTGGTTTTTGTTATTTTACTTTTATGTCGATCCAGACAAGATGATGGTCGGAGGCGGAGATCCAGTTCGCACCCACCTCCTGTTGCTCAGGCCAGAATACACCACTGTTTTCGATCTGCAGGTCTTTCGAAGGGAGAACATAATCGATGCGCAGATTTCCCGGTGACTGATCCGAGAAATCTCCGGTATCGAACTTGGCTTTGCCACGGTGGAGTTGATTTACTTTACCCTGCAGCCGGGAAGCCTCCACAGCTCCCTTACTGGCAGGCTGGGGGTCATGAATTCGTGGATGTTTTAATAACTGTAAAATCGCCTTACCCGTCGTATTTCCATCGACCGGGTCCGCATTCATATCCCCGGCGATGACAAAAGACCTGGATTCCGCCAACCCTCCCTGCCGACCGGCATCATCATAAATGTATTTCGATTTAGCCGGAATGACATAGTCTGCCCAAAATCGGATTTCATCATGATTCCGAGTTCCATTCTTGTCTTCCGGACCATCAAAGACAGGAGGGGTTGGGTGACAGGCCAGAAAATGTATTTCTCCGGCAGGGGTATCCAGCGTCAGATCCCAGTGACTCTTTGATGATAATCGAAATACGTTGAGGATGGCATCGCTGTAGTAGGACTGCTGGTTGCTCGGATTGCGTGGCAGCATCGCTCGGGGCATGTCTGTCCATAGAAATGTACGAAAGCTCCGTGTCGGTGCCCGGATGGGAAACTGGCTGAGAACGACCATGCCATACTGACCCGGGTATCGACCAAATCCGAATGCATCCGTTGGATCGGTATTTTTCTGGTTGCCATCGAGATCCAGACCGGAGGGTACCCCGGTGTTGACCGGGGCAACATAGTGATAACGATAGTGAATCGGCTGAGTTGCTAACAGGTTGGGAATCTGTAAGAACGATTTTTGAAATGCAGCGATGGCCTGATCCGCCTGTTCTCCGCAGTAATCAAATTCGTTCAATAGAATTACATCGGGTCGCACATGGCGGATGATGGCGGCGATGTGCTGAATCTGCTTGTGATTCCCCTGCTGTAGCTGTTCAAGCAGTTCTCCGCTGCGACTTCGATTCAGGCTGCTATTGAAGGTCGCAAATCGAATTGTCTTTACTTGACTTACCGGTTCGGCGTGGACCGGGATCGCCCACCATATGATAGCCGTGAGCAATGACAGGTTTTTTAGATCATTGACTGACATAGTCAATCACCATGACTTTTTCCAGTCTTGGCCCCACTAATTCGACGAATTCTTTATGCGCGGGATGCGGAAGGTATACTTCGAGCCCTGCTTTATTCCTGAAGGTTACCAAAAAACAGTGAGTTAATCCGTCATTTAGATTTTCAGGACTGACGTTGGTACCAAATTCAATATCGACGACCGTATCGATTTGTTTCTCCAACCCCAGGAAAGCCTTTTCGACTTCCTTGATCTGCTGATCAGTGACATCTTCCTTGAACTGGAACATGACGACATGTCGATATTGTTCTTTTTGTTTTTTATTTGCCGATTGGGCGGACTGGAAGCAGGCGATGGTAACAAAACAGCTGAGCACTAGGATCAGCATACCGGGTATCGATTTCATGGTGAGCATCCTTATAAGAAAATCAATGAAACATCCTGTCGGAGAACGAGATTTACGTGGGTGGTTATTCGGTGGGTTATTGCAGAATTCCACGTGCTTCCAGTTCCCAAATTTCTTCCAGTGTATCATCTCGGAACGCGTAGAAGAAATCGTGGAGTACACAGGTCATGTCGGCATAGCCTGGAACCAGTTGCAGACGAGTGCCGATAGGCAGATCACAGGCATCTCCGGTGAGCGACAGGGTGCCATGCTCTGCGGACAGGCTTTCCACTTGAATATCATCGCGACCGACGATGATTGCAGGTTCGTATTCAACATGCAGCGTTTTTTTACCGGCATCAATAATGGCCCGGTCCGGAGCTGGCCGACTAACAATCGTTGCATACACGGTCAGTGCCTTTTCAAGGTGGTCCACGCCGCATTGTTGATGGTAAAACTGATCCATAAAGACGGCACCTCCGGCCTGAAGTTCCGTGATTCCCGATTGCAGGCGACTGAGTAGATAGGATCCCGTGCCTCCACAGGAAACAATATCACAGGGAATGCCGGCTTCTGCCAGTTGAGTGGCATTGTCATCGAGCAGTTTCAAACTGGCTTCGATTTTTGTCTTCTTTTCGTCGGGATCAGAGATTGTCAGCAGATGGCCTTCGTAGCCCATAATCCCGGAAAACCTGAGTCCCGGGAGTTGAGTGAGTTGTTGAGCCAGCTCAAGGGTTTCGCTGGGAAGGCAACCAACACGATTCAATCCAATATTCACTTCGATGATAACTCTCACCTGAACACCCTCGGAGACCATCGTATCGCTCATCGGGTGAGCCTGGTCCAAATGGTCAATACAGACCACCGGATCTGCGATTTGGCATAGTTTGGCAAGACGCTGTAGTTTCTTGTCGCCGACGATGATATTGGCGATTAGCAAATCCGTAACTCCTCCGCGTGCCAGCGCTTCGGCTTCAGCCAGTTTGGCGCAGGTCGCGCCAATGGCACCTGCCTTTGTCAACTTCCGCGCCACGGCCGGTGATTTATGGCCCTTACAGTGTGGACGCCAT
>JAYZPA010000212.1:0-24713 GCA_036150515.1 Planctomycetota bacterium | reverse complement strand
GCCCAAAAATCGGCGTATTCCTCCCTTTCTAAAAGCCGCTGAATCAAATGCCGCCGTTTTTCAGGATCATCATCCTCTAAAAACCTTCTCGCTTCCGCACTCGTGGGCAGCGTCCCAATCGTATCAATAAATACCCGCCTTATGAATTCACTGTCTTCAGACAACTCACTTGGCTGAACGCCAAGCAATTCCAGACGATCCCAGACTAAGGTATCAATCTGATTATTTTCCACAGGGCGTCGGACCTCGAATTCCTGTGGCAACCGAATACGCGCAACGGCTACACTTCCCCGATACCGAGCGAGAATCGCTGATTCACCCGGTACATTTCTAACCTGAACCAGACCCTTGGCATCCACTTCTGCAACATCCGTCGTATTGGAAATGAACTCGGTCTCATTCGTCACACAGGTGCGATTCCCGTCGCTGGTCACGGCGAATACCTGCAATTGTTGTGTCCTGTCCGGTAACAGCTCCGTCGACTTTGGATAGACTTCCAGGCGGACCTGTTCGGTATCGGTCTCCCCGTCAAGTTCCGCGCCCTCGCTTATCCAACGCAGAACTTTTGCATACCATAGTCCGTACGCAGGAATCTTATAACCTCCTCCGTGGGGCACGATGCCGGTCGCCTTGCGCAAAAACAGACTGGTTTCCGGTGAGGCAGGATTAATCCGGCGCCCACGACTTTCCTTCGCCACGGCCGAAAAATCAAATTCATCATCAAACCCAAGTAAGCTGAGGCGAAATCCGTTTTGCCCTTCTGCCTTGCCGTGACAACCTCCGGAATTACAACCAGCCTTGGTCAGAATCGGCTGAATCTCTTGGCGGAAGCTGACCGGACGAGGTGTTACCATTTCCTTCACCTCGACAACAATGTTCTGATTTCCGCGATCGGAAGCGATCACAATTTCTGTCGAACCATCCTGTACAGGCGTTACCACCCCCTGGCTCGAGACGACCGCTACCTGTTCGTTTCGTGAACGGTAGCTCGACAAATGCGTTAAATCAACATTACGACCGCCAAGCACTTCACCAACAACGATTTGTTGCGAACTTTCCGGTCCCCGAAGAAGAATCATTTTCGGGTGAACCACGGGCTCGGCTGCCGCAACCACAGGAAGCAACAGCATAGAAAATGAAACGAAGGCCCTAACCGGCCCAAATGGTGAATTGGATGACTTCATACCCATATTATAAGCGATTCGCAGTCGACACGTCTCCCTTGATTTGACGCATCTTCTCAATCTACCGCAAAAGGGGGGGGGCGACCGTTTCATTTCGCACGATTGGCCGTCCAGGTATGCCCGGGAAACTCAACACGAAATTTAACCACTCTTTTCTGATCCGCATCCGTTACATAAGCCGTTCGACCATCTGGACCGCCAAAACAAATATTTGTTGGTGATTTTCCAAGAACGTCGATTTCCCGAATGATTTCACCAAGCGGACTCAATACCACGACGGTCCCTTTACCATGCCTGGTAATATACAAATTGCCGCGGATGTCGCATCGCATTCCGTCAAAACCAAAATCATCGAATTTCCGTAAAAGCTGCTTGTTTGAAATGACACCGTGTCGATTAATATCAAACGCCCAGACATTTCTCTGAACCGATTCGTTCACATAGAGCGTGGAACCGTCGGGGCTCACTTCGATCCCATTGGTAGTGCCCATCCCGGTCTTTAACAACCGCACCTGCCCTTTACGACTAACGAACCAAAGTTGCCCTGTCTGCTTTTGCCACGAAGGGTCACTCGCATAGAGGTTCCCTTCGTTATCAATCGCTAAATCATTGGGTTGGTTCATTCGGGGCTCATGTGCAAACACGGACAATTCGCCCGTTCGCGCGTCGATTCTCAGCACATTGTGTTTCGGGTAATCTGCAATAAACATATTTCCCTCTGGATCGAATCGGATCCCATTACCCACGCTCCCTTTAGGCAAGGTCGTTGCCACCGATGCCTTTCCATCCGGGGTAACCAACCCGATGGTTCCCTCCTTTTGATAATTCACCGCATAGAGATTACCTTTGGAATCACATGCGGGCCCTTCAATTCCACCGGTGAATCCCCCTGCCTCCGTTACAGGGACTGCAACATAAAGTTGCTCCGAAAAGGCGTACTGTGTTACTGCCAACAACCAGAAGACAACGGCCAGACAAGCATACTTCATAACAATCTCCAAAAGAATAAAAAAGGTTCGTCGTTTACTGTCTCACGCGACATCCACCATGATTTGAATTAGGCAAGTACTGCCTGTGCCACTTCTCCTGAAACATCGGTGAGTCTGAAATCACGTCCTGCATAGCGATAGGTCAGCCGTTCGTGGTCCATACCCAGCAAGTGCAGAATGGTGGCATGGACATCATGGACGTGCATTCTGTCCTGAACCGCTCGAAAACCAAATTCATCGGTTGCCCCGTGCGCATACCCACCGCGCACACCGCCGCCCGCCATCCACATCGTCATGCCATAGTGATTATGGTCACGCCCGCTACCATTTTCCGATACGGGCGTTCTGCCAAATTCGCCGCCCCAAATGACCAGCGTGTCGTCCAGCAACCCCCTTCGCTTAAGGTCTCCAAGTAAAGCCGCGATTGGCTGATCAATGGTCCCGGCAAGAGTCCGCACTGCCTGGTTGTGTTTGGTATGAGTATCCCACGGCTGGTCGTTACCATAATACACCTGTACAAACCGAACGTCCCTTTCCACAAGCCGCCGCGCCAAAAGACAACCATTGGCGAAATGCCCCGTTCCGTACGCCTCACGTGTTTTTTCAGATTCCGCATTAATATTAAATGCTTCATGCCCGGCGGATTGCATACGAAAAGCCGTTTCCATTGATTCGATACGGGCATTCAGCTGCGGATCACGATCTCGACTTCGCAAATGCACCTGATTAAGTTGCTTCACCAAATCCAGATCGTGCCTCTGCTGAGTCGTCCTGAACTCCGCATTCTTCAAATAGGGGATCATCCGTTCCGGATCGATTTTTGAATGGTTGATATAACTTCCCTGATATTGGGCCGGCAGGAATGCACTGGTCCACAAAATAGAAAATCTCACGGGACGACCCGGGCAGAGCACCACATATCCGGGTAGATTTTGGTTTACCGAACCCAGTCCATACAACATCCAGGATCCCATGCTGGGCACTGTCGGACTGATGGTTCCATTGTTCATCATCAACAAAGCGGGGCCATGATTTGGGTTATCCGTATAAACGCTGCGGAGCACACAAATATCGTCGGCATGCTGACTCATTCGGGGCAGCAGTTCGCTTATGGGCAAGCCGCTCTTCCCGTGTTGTGTGAATTTGAAAGGACTTCCGAGCAGACCCCCGGTTTTACGCTCGGTCCTCAAATTCACTTCTCCCGGTCGTTGACCGGCATATTTGTTCAGCGCCGGCTTCGGGTCAAAAAAGTCTCCCTGAAACGGACCTCCATTCATAAACAGTTGAATCACTCTTCGTGCGCGGGGACGATGGTGCCTGCCCTGAACCTTTTCGTTGGCGATCCCCAGCTCCGACGCCAGGCCCAGCAGGCCGAGGCCGCCTCCCATAGCAGTAATGGCATCACGCCGATCCATTTGCATCAAATCTCGCCTTTCATATTCATCGGTACGGGGCATGTTGGTCAGTCTAAAAATGCAAATTCATTTGAAATCAACAACGCGTGTACATATCGCTTCAGCGCATCCTCATCGGCAGATTGCAGGAAAGCCACTCCCAGTTCCAGTTCCTCCGGACTCACACTGCGGGAAAACACGCGTTGGTATAGTTGTACAACAATTTCCCGGTCCGTAGATTCCATATCGTCTGAAAATTCCTGTGCCAGATGGGTGGCACATCGCCAAATAAACCGGCTGTTGAGTGAGTAGAGTTGTTGCAGCGGCGTATTAACCGTCTCTCTTTTAGGACTGTGGCCGGTGGGCTCCGGAAAGCCGAACATCTTCAATACATTTTCAAGTTCGCGTCGTTTAATCGTGGCATAAATCGTACGCCGATTATTCTCGTCGATCGTCAGACTGATTGACTCCCCGCCCATGGTTTTATCCAGCAAACCGCAAACCTGAAGCATTGAGTCCCGCCAGGCCTCGATATCATGCTGTCGGCGATTCATACGCCAATACCATTGATTGGAAGGATCCCGCTCCATATTGCGATTAATCTCACCCCCGCCCATTTTGAATGTATCGCTGTTGACGATCGTCTGCTGCAGCCATTTAATTGACCAGTCATGCTGGACCAGTCCAAACGCCAGTTCATCCAAAAGCAGGGGATGTGTGGGCGGTGCTCCCTGCAACCCGAAATTACTCGGCGTGGAAACCAGACCTTCGCCAAAATGATGGCGCCACACCCGATTCACCATCACCCGGGCCAATAATCCCCGGGCGGAGCCGACCAGCGCTTCGGCCAGTTCCAATCGCCCACTACCGAGGGTAAAGGGCGTTTTCTGTTCGTCCAGCAGTTCGATAAACCGCCGCGGCACGATTTCCCCGGGTGTCGACGGATTCCCCCGCAACTGCAACGCAACATTTACCGCATGATCCGGCGTATAGACCACTTTGGTTAAATCCGGACCGTCGGCCAGAACCTCGATGCTGTCCTCAACCACCGCACGTACCCGGGGCGCATTAAAATTGGGCGTCGATTTACTCAACTCGGCTAACTCGCTCTCAAGTCGTTCAATATTTTTGGTAGGTTGCGATTTATCTTTTGCTCCCTGCAGAATCAATTTTTCCCGGGCAATCCGAGTACGCAATTCGGCCGCCTGCTTAATGGCGGCCCGCACCGTTTTTTGCTGATCCGCGGAAACCAGCGGGATATCCATGGATCGTGTGCTCGCAAACACCCCGGCCAGCGCATAATAGTCCTGCTGCGTGATGGGATCCATTTTATGATCGTGGCAGCGAGCACATGCAAGCGACAGTCCCAAAAACGTGCGGCCCACCATGTCGATGCGTTCTTCCCATTCTTCGGCCACCACCGTCTTAATCACGTCCGGCGCAAGGCGTGGTTCTTTCCAATACGTCGGGCTTAACCCCAACATCCCCAACGCAGCCAAATCCTCATTGTCGCTGTCCGGCAAAAAGTCAGCGGCAAATTGTCGTTTTACAAACTGGTCGTACGGCATATCGTCGTTAAAGGCACCGATCACCCAGTCGCGATAGCGGAAAGCACCCGCGGTACTTTCAAGCCATCTTGCGGTGGTATCGGTATATCGCACTAAATCAAGCCAGTGTCGTGCCCAGCGTTCACCGTACTGCGGCGAATCCAGATATTTCGTAACTAACCGGTTATACGCTTCTGCGGACGGGTTGTTTCGATACGCATTCACGTCCTCCCACCGTGGTGCCAACCCCGTCAAATTGAAACTCAGGCGACGCACCAATGTTTCCGGACTGGCGACGCCAACCGCGGAAAGACGTTGTGTCTTACGATAGTGCAGCATCCAACGATCCACTGGATTCATGCGTTGTCCGCGATCGAAACGCGTGACGGGTTGCGACAAGGCGCGAAACGCCCAGTGATCCCGTGACGCATCTATATCGATGCGTTCGCCCGACAAGCTTTCAATCTCACCATCGGGCATCGCCGCGCCATCACGAATCCACCGGCTAAGTAAATCGATCTCTTCCTGATTCAACTTGCCGGAAGGCGGCATTTCAAGATCGCCCAGTGAGTATTGTACCTCGTTAAACAACAGGCTTTTCTGAGGATCACCTGCCACCACGGCCGAACCACGATCTCCTCCTTTCATCAGAGAAGACCTTGTGTCCAGATTAAAATCGGATTCCACGACGCCATGCTTAACACTGTGGCACTCATAACAGTGTTTCGCGAGCAGAGGCCGAATCTTAGCTTCAAAAAAATCGATCGCATCATCACTTTGGGCAACCGGAAGGAGTTGCAAAAAGCAAAAAATACCTAGTAGCCATCGGGGTGTTCTCATCTGTATTGTTCCGTCTTTAACCTCTCATGCAACATGGGCAACAGGTTCTTTTCCGATTTTCAATACGCTACAGGATTTCATCCAGCGCTCGTTTGTAGTGGTTCGCGTACCGCATAAAACCAAGATCGTTTGGATGCGATCCGTCCGTTGCCGCTTCCCCATCCAGCCCCAGCAGATCTTTTCCCTCTAAATAATAAAGCTCCGACTGTCCCTCGGATTTCAATGTTTCGAACCCCGACCGAAATGCCTTTCGGCTACCGGCATGCCGTGCCCTCATTCGTTCATAAAACGGGGCATTGGTGTACGTCCTGTCCTCCACCATCAGGATGGGTGTATCGGGGCGATGTTTCCGCAAGCGTTGGATAAACGGAACCGTGCGTTCGGCGACCTGATCCGGAAGTAAATTCGGCAAACAATCTATACAGTAAACACTGGCGTCCAGTTCCCCAAGCAGGTCCGCTAATTCAATTTCCAACCGTCCATTTCCGGAAAATCCAAGATTCACAGTGGGACGGTCATACCAACGGCCCAAAATTGCCGGCAAAGCCATCCCGGGCCGCGAGGCACAGGCACCATGCATGATCGACGTACCGTAGAAGACAATCGCCCCGTCTTTGCGTGGTTTTACCGGGGTAAAGGGACTCTTGGCAACGACGCCAAACTCAAGTTTCTCTACTCCGTTGTATAACGGCAGGTACGCCGTGTAGAGACGGCCCTGATCGCCCCCGGGATCGATTCCTGTCGCCAGTTTATAGACAACCTCTCTGGCTGCCGGACGACTGACACTGATCCATCGGTCGATTCCCTCTTTGTTTTTTCCATACAAATCGACGCCGCTGACACCCGTCGCAGGCATATGGGGCATCGCCACATTTCCTGATTTCAACCGGTACCGCACATGAATATCCGGGCTGGGCGTTCTAAAACGAGCCGCCATTCCGGCGCTGTGCAGGCTCAACCCCCACACTGGCCCACGCACCAGGGATTCCGCTCGAGCAGGCAAACGGTCAAAGTAACTTTTATTGTCATCAAAACCGCGGCCTTCCAGACCCCAGTCCTGCACGTTGTACCAATCCACCCCATTCTCGGTGGCAGGTTGTAGTGCCGCGCGAGCGGCACCGGACATAACGAACGTTCCCAACGCCCAGCCACCACTTCCCGCCATAAATTCTCGTCGCTGCATTTTCCTGGTCCTCTCTTACAACTATGTCTACTTATTACTGAGCTCGTTGATATACCACATTACCGCCCAAATACGTTACTTCCACCTTCGTGTCTTTAATTTCATCCACCGGTACACTTAAAATATCCCGGTCTAAGACAACCAGATCTGCCAGCTTCCCTTTCTCGATGGAACCTTTCTCTTGTTCTTCAAATGTTAAGTAGGCATTATTGATTGTATAAAGACGTAGTGCCTCGATGCGGGTTATGGATTGCTCCGGATGTAACGGCGTCGTCATATATCGTGGTTGTCGTTTAAGTGCAATCCACATTCCCAGAAATGGATTGTACGGATTTACACTTCGTAAACTTCCAATACGCTGCATGTGATCCGAACCGCCTCCGACGACAACGCCTTTATCAAATAGTGAACGGTAGGGTTGAAAATATTCGGTGCGTTCCGTGCCAAATTGTTTCAGCAGCGTCTTACCGTCCATATACAACCATGCCGGTTGCAAGTCCGCCACAACCCCGAGTTTCTTCATCAACGCAATCGCTTCGGCACTCATGAAATTACAATGGGTAATGCAGGGTCGGTGCCTGGCAACTTTGAAATCTTCCTCATCGATCATTCGATAGGCATCCAGTAATGCGTGTACCGCGCCATCGCCAACGCTATGTGCCGTCATCTGGAAACCATTTTCCAGCATTAACTTCGAGAACTGATACAAACGTTCCTGATCGATATAGCGCATTCCCCGATATTCCGGGTCGTTGATGGAATAAATCTCGCTAACCCCCCAGGGTTTTCGCATATACGCACTACCGGTCAACATCCCGCCATCCAGAAAGACCTTGACTCCTCGCAGCCACAAGTACGGGTTGTACTGATGAAGCGGATCTTCCGCAGCGGCACGAATCCGTTTTTCAATGGCCTCCGGATCTGCCTTTGCATTCATGGAATAATAAAGAAACACACGCACATTAAGTGCATCCGCCTCGTGCAACGTCTTCCAGATTGCCACGGCGCTGTCTCCGGCATTCCTGTCAGATACCGATGTAATTCCAACCGAGTTATAATCGTAAACCAGCTTTTTCAGCTGCTCGACTCGCTCCTCGTCGGAAGGAGACTTCGCATTGGACTCATACTTCAAAAGAGACCGGCCGCTTCTCAAGACACCTGTCAACTTACCATGGGCATCCCGCTCAAGTTTATAAGGTGCGCCTTCCGGAACTACAAACCCCTCGTCAATCCCGGATAACTCAAGCGCACGGGAGTTCACCGCTGTGTCGGGACCCGTTCGAAACATCACCGGGTTCTTCGGAGCCACACGATCCATCTCCTGCCGTGTTGGAAATCGCTGTTCCTTAAGTCGCGTGATGAAGACCTGACTAAGTGAAATCCACTCATCCTCCTTCAGCAATTCCGCCCTTTTTTGGATGTAATCCAACACGTCCCCGATTTCATGCATTGGGGGAACCACATGGTCGTACTCATAAACCGAGGCTCCACTGGAATGAACATGGGAATCAATCAGACCGGGGATCACCATCTTGCCGCGCAGATCCACAAGCCGAGTGTGCTGGCCGCGATGTTTCATAACCCGACGATTAGAACCGGTCGCTAAAATACGATCCCCCCGGACGGCCACACATTCAACAATATCAAATGCGGAATTAACCGTTGCGATTTTCCCGGAATGCAAAATGAGGTCAGCTTGCTGAATTTCGCCTGCAACGACGGTAACACTGAAACCGAAAATGCAGGATACGATTACTGAAAACCACTTCATAAGCTCGATACCCCATCCCTGAAAAACGTCCAACTTTGTTTTCTTACATCCGGTCGACTATATTGTATTCTATCAACCTGTTGTCCCATCCATACATCTCCCACCAACCACCATGATACGACAGTTTACAGCCACGTGCATTGTATTGCTGCCTTTCGTTTCCCTGGCGGCCCAAAAACCGAACATCATCTTATTAATATCCGATGACCAGCGTCCGGATACCATTGCCGCCCTGGGCAACCAGATCATTCAAACTCCCCATCTGGATCGCCTGGTTTCGCTCGGCACAACCTTTACACGTGCCACCTGCGCGAATCCGTTATGCGTTCCGTCCCGAGCCGAACTTTTAACCGGCCAAACCGGTTTTCGCAACGGAGTACATCCGCCCATAAACCAGCCCGATCTTGATCAAAGAACACTTGGACAGGCGCTCATCGCCGGCGGTTATCATACCTACTGGGTCGGGAAATGGATGATCGCAGGCCGGCCATCCAGTCGTGGATTTCAGGAGAGCCTGGGGTTATTTAGTTCCGGTAAACGACCGGACTCTCCACAATACGATGCGGCCGGCCGGCAAGTCACCGGTTACCGGGGCTGGATGTTCCAGTCGGACGATCGTCAATTGTTTCCGGAATTGGGAGTCGGTCTAACCCCGAACATCGAAAGTAAATTTGCCGATGCGGCACTCGAATTCATTCAACGTGACCATGACAATCCGTATTTTTTACAGATCAATTTTACGGCACCCCACGATCCACTGCTAAATCCTCCCGGTTGGGAAAACGCCTATTCTTCGAAACAAATTCCGCTGCCAGCCAACTTCCAGGGCCGTCATCCGTTTGACCACGGGAATTTTTCCGGCCGTGATGAACAGCTCAACACCTGGCCAAGACGGAAAAAGGATATACAGCGTGATCTCGCTACTTATTACGCTGTGATTTCGTATATGGACCAGCAAATCGGCCGCGTACTCGATGCCCTGATGGAAAAAGACCCGAAATTAGACAATACCGTGGTTATCTTCACCAGCGATCACGGCCTGGCGTTAGGAAGCCATGGCCTGATGGGCAAGCAAAACATGTATGAGCATACGATCGGAATTCCATTGATCATGGCCGGCGGCAATCTGCCCCGCTCGGAGACGCGAGCTGCCCAATGTTATTTACGTGATCTCTATCCGACCATTTGTGAGCTGGCCAGGATCGAAGTGCTGCCTAGTGTCGAGGCAACAAGCCTCATGCCCGTCATTCGTAAGGAACTGGACGAGGTTTATCCCTTCATCATCGGCTATTTCAATGACAAACAACGTATGATCCGCATGCAAAACTGGAAGTACATTTTTTATCCGGAGATTCCGCGCAAACAATTATTTCATCTCGGTTCTGACCCGCATGAGTTGCACGATCTATCGGGAAAGAAACAGGCCGCTTCCATTATGGAACAGCTCCATCAGGAGATGGTGGTTTGGTTGCAAAACCATGGAGATCCGTTGTTCACCCAAAAATCAACAAACTAGGTACGACGTCAGCATGTTTTGTGCTCTATTTTCCTCATGAACGATCCATTACTACAACGACGCGGTTTCATGCAAGTGGGTGCTCTGGCAATCGGCGGGCTCACGCTCTCCGAGTTATTCGCTGCGCGCGCTGCTTCCGGGAGGCCTCACAAAAACACCTCGGTGATCATGCTCTATCAGCATGGAGGCGCATCTCAGCTTGAAACATGGGATCTGAAGCCACTGGCGCCGAGTGAAACACGAAGCCAGTTTTCTGCCATACGGACCAATGTCCCGGGGATCGAAATTTGCGAGCACTTCCCGCTGCAGGCAAAAATTGCGGATCGATTCTCGCTAATCCGGTCACTCCACCACGATGTCGATATACATAGTGACGGTGGCATTATTGCGCTCACCGGTAAACGCCCTGCCCGCCTTGACCCCACATCGCAATCGAAAAGTGACCACCCTGACTTTGGTCATATTGCCAGCAGCACCCTGGGGTTTTCCAGAGGGGGCATGCCACCCTACGTCACGCTGCCCCAACGTCCGTACATGACACGCCCGACTTATCTCGGGCTGCATCATCACTCATTTGAGGCGACCGATCCCAGCAAGTCCAACTACCAAACGCCGCAACTGAAACTGTCCGCCGGTCGTGATACAAAATCACTACTCGACCGCCGCAAGCTTTTGGCACAACTGGACACACTTCGGCGTGAGATTGATGTTCGCGGAGAACTTGCCGGCGTCGACGAATTTCGCCAGCTGGCATATCAAATGCTGGCGAGTCCACAAGCTGCTTCCGCGTTTGACATCAGCAAAGAACCGGAAGATCTGCGAAAACAATACGGACTGAATACATGGGGGCAAAGTTGTTTGCTGGCCAGGAGACTGGCCGAAGCAAACGTTCCGGTAATCAACATTTACTGCAATACACCAAAAAGCGGCGACGAGTATACCAACTGGGATGACCATCCCGGTAATGCGGGTCGACCCGGGCATTTTGCCAGATACATGCACACCCGCCTTCCTTATCTTGACCAATGCCTGTCTGCACTGATCAACGACATTCATGATCGCGACCTGCAACACAAAATCATGGTGTGTGTGGTTGGCGAGTTTGGACGCACCCCCCGCATCCGCAATGGCCCGCCGGATAACTCCGTGGGACGGGACCACTGGCCCCAGGCCTATACGGCCTTAGTCGCCGGCGGCGGATTGCGCATGGGACAGGTGATCGGCGCCACCAATTCTCGCGGGGAACATCCCATTGAACGCCCAACCACACCTCAGGATCTGCTCGCCACCATCTATCATCATTTAGGGATCGACTATCAGGCGACCATCCCTGACTATTTTGGGCGGCCCGTACACATTTTGCCCCACGGGAAACCCATCCGGGAATTGTTATAGAATTCAACTCCTTTTTTCCTTATCGTTTCATGCGCACTTCCACTTCATGGGTACTACTGCTGTTGACGGGAACCTATGCCGCAGGACAGGGTTACCCTCTGGACGAGGCAGCATCGAAGATGACGACGGCTCCGGGAATCCACGTCCGTTTATTTGCCGGCGAACCCGAAATTCGACAGCCGATCCTCGTCAAACACGGTCCCCGGGGTCGCCTTTGGACCATTCAGTATTTACAGTACCCCAAACCCGCCGGACTGACGCCGGTCCAAGTCGATCGCTGGTCCCGCACCGTCTATGACCGCATTCCCAAACCACCCCCACGGGGACCGCAAGGTGCCGATAAAATTACCATCATGGAAGACACCAACGGGGACGGGAGAGCCGATACGTTTGTGGATTTCATTCGCGGCCTTAATCTTTGCACCTCGATTGAATTCGGCTATGGCGGTGTCTTCGTTTTACAACCACCTTACCTCCTGCATTATGCGGATGCCAATCACGACGATGTACCCGACGGCGATCCGCAGGTTCTTATCACGGGCTTCGGTATGGAAGACGCACAGTCGATGGCCAACCACTTAACCTGGGGCCCCGATGGATGGCTGTACGGTGTGAACGGAAGTACCGTGACGTGCCGGATTCGGGGGCTTGAATTTCAGCAGGGAGTCTGGCGGTATCATGTTGCCACGGATCGTTTCGAATTATTCAGTGAGGGAGGAGGAAATACCTTTGGGCTAACATTTGACGCCATGGGGCGATTGCTGCAAAGTACCAATGGTGCACCGATGCTGCATGTCCTGCAGGGCGCATATTACTACAAGAGTTTTAACAAACACGGTCCGCTTCATAATCTTTATACCTATGGTCATCTGCCCTATGTAAAGCGGGATCAAATGACGGGCGGACCACCCACCGGGGGTACGATCTATTACGGTTCCGGGTTACCCACACAATACGAGGGACAATACATTGCCGGCGATTTCCTGGGCCATAACACGTTCAGCTGGAACCTCAAACCAAGAGGTTCCACCGTAGAAGCACTCTTTGACGGATACTTATTAAAATCGAATGATACATGGTTTGGCCCTACCGATTTGTGTATCGCACCGGATGGTTCCATGTACCTGAGCGACTTTCATGACCAGCGGACGGCACACCCGGACCCCGAAGCCAAATGGGATCGTTCCAACGGACGGATATACCGAATTTTTGGTGATTCAGTAAAAACCAGGCCCACGGTCGATGTCCGAAAACAATCTATCGAACAACTACGAAAACAAACCCTTCACAAAAACCCATGGATCAGTACCCGGTCTCGTGTGGAACTGGCCGGCAGAAACCACCAATCCGATCACTCACTCTTACCCCGGCTTGCCGATCTTCCCGCTGAAACATTGCCAGCACTTGCAGTCCTGTGGAATCATGCTGCCGCCGGATGCCTTACTGACTCCATACTATCCTCAGCCCTCTCCCATCCCAGTGAACATGTGCGGACATGGGGCGTGCGACTGGCAGGTGACCAGCCCATGCTGTCGAAGTCGCTGGCCGCGACCCTGCTGACCATGGCTGCTCATGACGAATCCCTACGTGTCGTTTGTCAGTTAACCGCAACGGCGCGGCGCCATCTATCCCCTCAGGCAACGCAACTCCTGCTGGCGATTACAGACCGAACGGACGCGGGCCAGGATGATTGTATCCCGCTCATGACATGGTGGGCAATCGAACCACAACTGACGGGAAACCTTCCGGCAATCTCACAGCACTACTGCACTGCCCACGCATGGGAGCATGCTTTCTCCCGTGACATCGGATTGAAAATCATCCGGCGTTTGGCTGCCAGCGGAAAAAAATTGGAACTGGATGCCATTGCCGCGATTTTGGCGGCGATGCCCGATTCCTACCGTGTAACGGCCGTCCGTTCTCTCGATCTTGGACTGCGAGAGCGAGGAAGCCAGTTGCAGGGACCTGGCCAGGGGACCTTATTTTCGGATTTCGCGGAACAACGTCACCAACCCATAGCGCCGAAGCCCAAACCAAATGATAAAGATATGCAGACGTTGAGCCCGTTTCTAACGAACTACCTACTTGATCAACTTGTCAAACCGGGCGTGCCCGTCATATTTTTGAAAGCAGCGCTTACGCTCAAATCTGAACAGGCGACGGATATTCTAATAAGGGAATATCAATTGAAAAACAAATCCCGCTGGGATCAAACTGAAATCATTAAACTGGCGCTGGTTCATCTTCCTGGTGAATCGTTGGCGATTGCCCGCAAGGTACTCACAGACCCTTCGTTTTCGAACCTCCATGATGCAGCCCTTCGCTGCATCGAACAGGCGGGTCCCGCCCGATCCGCTCCCTTTCTACTGCATATCTACGGGAGCCTGCCAAATTCACATAAAACCATCATCCGAGGGATCATGCTGGGCGAAAAACATTCCGCATTGGCACTGCTGATAGCTGTTGATCAGAAGGCAATCCCTAAAACGGACTTCCAGCTCTCGGAACTTCGAATCACGTCGAACCACGATACGCCTCAGTTGCAACGACTCATTGAAGAACATTTCGGCAGGATTACTACCGGAACCCGCGAAGAAATCCTTGCGGAAATGCGGCGGCTCAATAACGACCTGCGACACGCATCGGGCGATCCCACGGCGGGAAGAACTCTGTTTTTGAAACACTGCGGAAAATGTCACAAACTCCACGACGTCGGCGAGAACGTCGGTCCGGATTTAACCGGGGAAAACCGACAGGATCGGGCTGCTCTGCTGTCCAACATTGTCGACCCCAACGCGGTTATCAAAAGTGACTATCTTGCGGTTATTGTTACAACCACTAGCGGTCAGGTTGTTAGCGGCCTCATTAAATCCAGAAATGCTAATCAGATCCAAATCGTTGATAACCAACTGAGAGTTCATACGATTCCATTGAATGCCATTGAACAATCGAAAGTGTCTGATACTTCTCTGATGCCCACGGACTTGCTGAAGTCACTGACTCCCACCGAAATTCGGGATCTGTTCAGTTTTCTGCAATCATCCAAACCCATGGACTGATCCTGATGTGAACTCTGAACTGCAAACCGGCAAAAGGAAAAAACGACGATGACATGGCAGATCAAAATGGGTTGGCACAACGCACTCTTCCTGCACTGGAAAATTGCGCCGGATGAACTGCGACGCTGGTTGCCGGAAACACTAGAACTCGATTTGTTTGATGACCATGCCTGGCTTGGAATTGTTGCCTTTGAAATGCATCATGTTCGTCGGCGCTGGATACCGCGCATTCCAGGCATGCGTTCTTTCCCGGAAATCAATGTCAGAACCTATTGTCGCCACGGTGATACGGACGGAATCTTCTTTTTATCGCTGGATACACCGGAATTCTTCACCCGCGTTTTTGGAAAGCGTGAATTTCACCTGCCCTATCGAAAACGCCGCATCGATTACCAAACATCCGACAGTTCGCCCACGCTTTACCGAAGTTATCGCCCCGACGGCACGATCGAATTTGATGCTCGCTATCAACCTGCTGAAGCAGACACGGCGGAATGTTCGGCTTTTGCTTCAAACAAATTTATCCGCTGGAGCAGCGAACGGTACTCACTTTACTCAGAAACTCCACGAGGAACGCTGATGCGTGGAGATGTTGAACATCCGGAATGGCCGACAAGCCAGGTTTCTTTTGATCTGCTGACCAACCACCTGCTAACGCCTTATCTGAAATCAGCATCCAGCCCTGATACAGCTCATTACTCGACCGGAGTGGACACCTTTGCCCGCGGGCTTATCGAGATATAGTCGTTATCCACGATTTGATATTCGTTGGGAAACTTCTGATACTATAATGGTACAGAAATACAAGCGAGCGTTCCTTAAGGTCTGAGGGATCCTTACCCAGGCATTCCCCCCATCCTTATCCTGGTTCTCGTCAACATGCTGCCGGGAAAACACACATCATGCGACTATGGTTTGCAATATTCGTCATCCTCATCCAGAGCAACACTTTAGGGGCCGAGAAAACCGTGTCGGGCGTCATTGGCCCGCTCGACAATGACGGCATCTATGTCCTGACGACCGCCGGACAGACGACGGTACGCTGGGACCAGACCACTCAGGTCGCGATCAAAATCAACTTTCGTAATTTCAAGGTCGCCAACAACCGAATCTCATACACCATTCATTCATCAGAAATAAAACAGGAAATCCTGCTGCCGAAAAAAGAGGCTTATGCCAAATTCGAACGCACACAAATCAATCCGAGTGAAATCAAAAGTTCCTATTTAACCCCCCGCGGAATGAAACTACACTTCACTCCCATGGCGGATCATGTCCCAACCGCCACCGAGAATTATTTTGCGGGAAAAGTGGATCTGGAAGCGAAGACCTGTACCATTGGGCAGAAAACCTACCAGATCCGGATGCCATCCGGTCAGACCGATGTGTTGATCTATGACGTCTGGGGTGTTAAGGATTGCAAACCGTTCATCAACCACGCTACCGCTATCGGCCAACCGCAGGGAAAGTCCTTTATTGCCAAAGAAATTCATCTGGTGCCCCTTGGTGATCAAGCTCAACGGGACAACCCCAAGCTGCCAAGATATCTCTTTATCGGTGATTCAATCTCCGGCAATTACAACCAGAGCTTACGAACCGCACTGGCCGGGCGGTTTAATTTACACCATCCACCCACCAACTGCGGGCCGAGCGGCAAAGGAGTATCCAGCATCCGGGACTGGCTTGGCGATTACCAGCAGCCCGGCCGACATTGGGATATTATCTCCTTCAATTTTGGGCACTGGGATTCTCAGCAAACAAAGGCCGATTATCAGGGAAATCTGGAGTTCGTCATCCGGGAATTACGCAAAACGGGCGCTAAACTAATATGGGTAACCACCTGTCCGGTTCCCCACGGTTATGACACAGTAACCCCACTAACCGCTTCCGGCAAGGCACCCGGTAGAAAGTCCGGGGTGATGCAGCGTTATCTAAACCCGTGGGCAAAGGAAGTCATCAACAAATATTCAGACATTACTATTTGTGATCAGTGGCAATACTGTAAAGACCGCGAACAGGACAGCTTCCAACAGTGGTGGTCGGGCAGAAATGTTCACTTTAACCAGCAAACCGCCAAGGAGCTGGGCGAATTCCTGGCCAACCATGTTCTACATATCTGGGGTTCATAGGATGTCACGCATGCACCGATTATGTTTACTCAGTCTTATCCTTTTCACATGCCTTCATGCAGTTCAAGCCAGAGCGGAAAAACCCAACATTCTATTTCTTTTGGCCGACGATTTAGGATGGCGAGATCTGGGGTGTTACCACACGACGTTCTATGAAAGTCCAGCACTGGACCAACTCGCTCGCGACGGCATGCGTTTCACCCATGCTTATACTGCAGGCACCGTTTGCTCTCCAACCAGAGCGAGTATCATTACGGGACAAACACCCGCGAGGCATGGCTGCACGAATTATGGTGGCAACATCCATTCCCGTGACCACATTGGACTCGCCCGCGCCCTGCGAAACGGAGGCTACCACACCTTCTTCACCGGAAAATGGCACATTGGAGGAATGACACCAACGATGGCCGGTTTTGATGTGTCTCAGGAGATTCAGCCACGTGGTGGACCCGATGACGACCCCAAATCCACCCGAAAGATCACTGCCAACACGATTGCATTTCTAAAAGGACAAAGCAGAAACAAGTCGTTTTTTGCGTATGTGAATTATCATGCGGTCCATTTACCTCTGGCCGAAAGACCCCAAACGGTGGATAAATATCGACGCAAACTAAAGACCACTCCCCCGAAGCCCGTCGGTCCGACGGGACTGGAAAAGGAACGCGATCGAACAAACAAGCAACTACAGGACAATCCTCAATACGCAGCCATGGTGGAGGCAATCGATCATTCGGTGGCTCAAATTCTAACCACCTTAAAATCGCAAGGTCTGGAAAAGAATACCATCGTCATCTTTAGTTCCGACAATGGTGGCCTCTCAACCAAACCATGCACTTCCAACCTTCCGTTAAGGGCCGGTAAGGGCTGGATTTACGAAGGTGGAATCCGCGTACCCCTGATCATCCGTTGGGGCGGACGCATTGCAGGGAACACATCGACCGACGTACCCGTAACCAGCATGGATTTCTATCCAACCCTGTTGGCCATCGCAGGTTTACCGCCTATGCCTAAACAACACAGGGATGGGATCAACATCGCCGAACTACTTACCTCCGGCAAGCCTCTAGCCCGTGACACACTCTACTGGCATTATCCCCATTATCACGGCGCGGGCTGCATTCCGGTGGGTGCCCTAAGAGAGGGGCAACTGAAACTGGTCCATTGGTTCGGCCAGGATCGGTATGAACTGTATGATTTGGAAAACGATCCGAGCGAACTGACGGATCTCAGCAAAAGCCGTCCTCAGGATGTGGCCCGTTTAACGAAAAAGCTCGACCGTTGGCAGGCATCCTTTTCTGACATCAAGTTTGACTCAGTTAATCCCTTCAAATAATCCGGTATAACTTATCGACCACGACCCTAAATGGGCCGCGATTCCCTCATTTAGGACGCATGAAGTTCCCGCGCCGGTTATAATCAGGCCAATGATTCAATCACCTTCCTGACCCATCAACCGATGAAAACCAGTTCCCCACTAAGCCGCCGCCAACTCATCGCCGCAGCAACTGCGTTTACAGCGCATTCTGTGATCCCCGATGCGCGGGGAGGCCATTGGCTGAACACTCCGTCTCGGGAAAAAGCTCAGATCGCAATCACCTTTGATTTAGAGATGAGTCGCCATTATCCCAAGCGGGGCCAGACCGAATGGGACTATCAAAAAGGAAATTTGGATGCGGCGACCAAGCAGTATTCGCTTGAGGCGGGCGAGATTGCGGCAAGACGCGGCGTTCCAATTCATTTCTTTGCCGTGGGAAGCGTGCTGGAACAACCGAACATCGATTGGCTGAAAACGCTGTCCAAACAGGGTCATGCAATCGGCAATCACACCTATGACCACATCAACGTGTTAGCGGCTACGGCCGAGCAAACTCAGTTTCGTTTTCAACGCGCTCCCTGGTTAGTCGAAGGAAAGTCCGTCCATGACGTAATTCGCGACAACATTAAAATGACCCAAGTCGCACTTCGAAAACGAGCCGGCATCAAACAGAATGGGTTCAGGACGCCGGGCGGTTTTTACAAAGCACTGGACGAACGCGAAGATCTTCAGAAACTACTTCTTGACCTTGGATTTGACTGGATCAGCTGTAAATATCCTGCTCACAAATCGGAGCGCACCGACTCCGGTGTATCCGCTGAGGTCTACGCAGACATTGTCCGGGCTCAGCAATACGCCCAACCCTATCGATATCCTACGGGATTAATTGAAATACCGATGAGCCCCATCAGTGATGTCACCGCCTTCCGCAGCCGTTTCTGGAAACTTCCGGAGTTCCTCAAGGCCATTGAACTAGCCATTGGCTGGACAATCCGGGAGAAAGCCGTTTTTGATTTCCTTTGCCATCCGTCCTGCCTGGTTGTCGAAGATCCCAAACATGAAGCCCTGAATTTAATGTGTGATCTCGTAGAGGCCCATTCCGATCGGGCAGAAATTGTTAGTCTCGATAAAATTGCCGCTTCTATCACCGAAACAAACCGTTAACCCATTTCGTCCAACTGAACCCACAGGACCTATTACAGGAGCGATTGAAAATGAAATACACTTTTCAAGCACTCATGCTGGCACTCATCCTTTGCATTCCCCAAATCGAAGGTGCTAAACGAAAATCCTATTCCAACACACTAACCCCGATTCGTAATCCTAAACCGATCCTGGCCGATTACCCACAATATGTCGCTCCAGTATTGGAGGAAACGCATTACGAGTCTCCGCCGTTGGTACAGGATCCGCAGGCAACTCTGGACGTCCGAGCCTGGCGTTTTTCGTACAACGCGCGTGGCATTATTGAAATCCCCAACCAGCTTGACGGCGCGCACACGGCCGTTATCTGTGTTCATCCGTGGGGTGTCGACGATGGGCAGGGCTGGAAAACTCCGGAGCCGGCGGGTGTCGCCTTCGGCTGCACTCCCATCAAGAACGCCGGAATCCGTAAACATGCCGGGGAAGTCATCAACCCTTTTCTTGAACGCATACGTCCCCACGTCAACACCGTCCTATACAGTCTGCCGAGGGATTCCGACGAATCCAGATTAAAGGCATACCGTTCCATCGATCACAATCCAAACGCAGCGCAGCGGGCGGAAGGAAAACGTGAAATGTATAGAAAGCTTGCCGCATTTGACTATACGGGCAACCCCGTTCCGGCCGCGATGGATCTGTCGATCGATCTGCCGGTGGTTGACTATTTCCGACAATTTCCCGGAATTGACGCCAGTGATCATTACAACCGTGCAGGATTTTGGCAACTACCAATTCCTGTCATTGATACGATCGATGTACATTCAGACGACATTGTGTTCTACGACAATCAGGGATATCCGGCTTTGCGGGATCATCTGAAACAGCAGGGGATACGCCATATCCTGATGGTAGGATACGCAACCGACATGTGCATCTGCTCAACCACCGCCGGCTATGAAAACCTGCGACAGGACTTCAATGTCTTTTTGGTCGGTGACGCAACTCAGGCGACCCTGCCGGCCAACAAGACGGCAGCGCATGCGACAAATCAGTCGCTGAGTTATGCCGCGTTGAACCTCCTGATCACGCAGGTATCCTGGATCAAGAGCCCCCGTCGGGTGGCGCGCGACGTTACACGCTAACTCGTTTACCGACTCATCCGTCCGCCGCCCGCGATTAGCCCAGTTCAGCGATGGGGCGACCCCCTTGCTGGATAATTGGAATCGGCCGCCCCTGCGCATCCACCCAGTGTGCATTTAAGTCAATTCCCAAATGACGAAACGTCGTGGCTGCAATATCCTGAGGACGTACCTTACCGGACTTAATCTCGCCTCCGGTGCGATCGGAACTACCGATCACCTGGCCGGTTTGCATCCCCCCGCCGGACATAATCATAGACATGACCGGCACCCAGTGATCCCGCCCTGCTTCGACATTGATTTTTGGCGAGCGACCAAATTCGCCCATCATCATTACCAGCGTATCGTCCAGCATGCCACGTTGATCCAGGTCATTCACCAGCGCGTAGTAGGCCTGATCGACCCGCGGCAACAATGGTTTCAGGCCTTTTACAATTCCGCCCCAACGCACATTATCACCATGATGATCAAAATAGCCCCACGCTCCGCTGACCAGGACGAAGGATACACCTGCTTCCACCAACCGTCGCGCCAGCAGCGTTTTTTCGCCCACACTGATCCGCCCGTACGCGTCCCGCGTACGGGCATCTTCCTGTTCAAGATCAAAGGCCTTCTCCACTTTCCCGGAAACCACCATTTCAAAGGCCCGCTGCGTCGTACGATCGTACTGGTCCAATACACGCTGGTCTTCCAGTCGTTGCCGGGCCTGATTGAACTGCGCCTGAAGTTGCTGCCGATCCTGAAGCCGTGTAATATTCAGACCCTCGGGCAATTTGAATTTATTGGCCAGCTCCAGTCCCTTGACCGGTTCATACCGGCTGCCCATGTGCCCCGCTCCATATACGTCGGAAGTCCACGAATTGGCCAGACCGATAAATGCAGGCATCGCCGGATCATTCGAACCCCGAAACTTGGATACCACCGAACCCATGGACGGATAGCCGGCACCATCCTTGCCATCGTTCGTGCGGCGGGCCAAAGGGTTACCGGCCTGCATGGTGATCGGGGTATGGTTACTGGCTGAGCAGTCAACCGCCCGCAAAACGGATATTTTGTGCGCTATCGATGCCTGCAGTGGCAGGCATTCCGTAAATTGAATCCCGGGGACCGTGGTCGATATGGTGGAAAACGGACTGCGGATCTCTACCGGTGCTTCCGGTTTGGGATCCCACATATCAATCTGACTCGGGCCACCGGAAAGCCAAAACATAATCACGGACTTTTTGCCGGGCGAGCCGGCCTTCGCTTCTTCCAATTGCCTCAAAGTACTTAAGGGGAGTGTGGCCATCGCCGCCGCACCCGTTTTGAGAAACCAACGGCGCCCACCGACACGCAAATCATAACCCGTCCGTGGAGAAAACGGACCCACGCAGTGTTGCTCTAAGTGACCCATCGATACTCTTCCCGCCGCTCGAACTAATAGTAACAAACCTGACTAACCCTATTTAAACGTATTTATACCATCGAACGCCAGAGACAAAGAACTTCAGGGCGATCCAAGTTACCTCTTCTTGGGGGGGGAACCTGCGGTAGATCCGTGGCACTTATTTTGGGCAACTTGCACCATCGGTCCTAAATCACTGTCCAACGCCGCTATCCAACTTGTTAGAATCAGTGATTATGTATGCCACTCAAACTGCTCGAATGATGTTACTTTTTAGTGCCGTTGCTCTGTGCACCGTCACAACCACGTCGGCCGAGCCGTTACACACGCAAATCGATCGTTTAATTCAGCGGCAAGCGACCGGGCCCTTTGCAGCAAAGTCCACCGACAGTGAGTTTCTGCGGCGAATCTACCTCGATTTGGCTGGGCAAATTCCGACCGTGGCTGAAACTCGCAATTTTCTGAAAAGCGACCATCCCGACAAGCGAACGATCCTGATTGATCAACTGCTGGAGGACCCGCGATACGCGCGACGCATGGCAGAATTATTCAATGTCATCCTGCTCGAACGTCGGGGGGTGGACGAAACATGGCACCGATTCCTAACAACCAGTTTCAGTGAAAACGTGCCCTGGACGGTTATGGTGCAGAGGATGATCCAACCTGATCTGGAGGATCCCAACCAGCAGGGCGCCGGTTTTTTTCTTACGAAGCGTCTCGAGAAATATGGTCAAAATCCCACCGACTACCCAGGCCTTGCCTCGGACATCGGTCGATTATTTCTGGGAATGGATCTTGCCTGTGCCCAATGCCATGACCATCTCTTTGTGGACGCCTACAAACAAAGAGACTTTCAGGGCCTCTATGCATTCGTTAGCAACACGTTTATTCGGACCGATTTGGAATTTCCTGCCATTGGGCAACGCGTCATGAAATCTCCTCTTGAATTTCAAAGCGTGTTTGAAGAAGTGGCGTTTTCAACCGGCCCCCGTATCCCCGGGCAGACGGAACTCATGGTTCCGGAACACGTTGCCGCGGACGAATTCGCAATCGCACCCAATAAAGAAACCAAAGCCCCGGGCGTCCCTGCATTTAATCCTTTAAACTTTTTATCAACCCAGTTACCGGTACCGGAAAACCAGGCGTTTAACCGCAATATTGTGAACCGATTATGGTTTGTGATGATGGGTAAAGGCCTGGTTGAACCACTTGATCTTCATCATCCCGATAACCCACCGACCCATCCTGCTCTGCTGGATCTGCTTGCTGCCGAGTTTGTGGAACATCAATATGACCTAAAATGGTTGCTGCGCGAATTATCACTCAGCGAAACCTACCAGCGGAGCAGTATAACGAAGGGGGATACCGCAGCGATTCGAACTGCCATGTCGGAGTATCGGGTATTTGGTGAAAAACCCATTTCTGCCGAACAGCTTATGTGGAGCCTCCTGACGGCCACCAACATGACCGCGGCGTATCCTCAGGAATCCGCAGATCCCGACCAGGACAATCCATTACCGACCACACTGGATGCAGTGCGCACTCAGTTCCTCGAGGCATTTGCGAATCCTCCGCGTGAGCCGGAAGGAAGTTTTGCTCCCTCCATTCGCGGCGCGTTGTTCCTGCTCAACAGCGAATTAGTGCTTCATTGGGTCACCATGCAACCAGGCAACCTGGCATCAGAATTAAACGCCCTGGAGTCCGCCTCAGCCATCGCAGACAAACTATATATAACCATTCTGTCGCGACGACCATCCGCAGGCGAAACCGACCACATTACTGCCTACCTGGATAAGTCCACCGATAAACCTCAGGCCGTCAGCCAGATTATATGGGCGCTGTTGGCATCCAACGAATTCATGATTAACCACTAATACGATTTCCACAATTTAATGCACTCCACCTCTCCCCATTCACCGCCTGCCGTCTCTGGACAATGTGTTGCATCTCAACACCTGATTTCCCGGCGCCGGTTATTAGGAGCAACGGCGGCTAGCGGCGTGCTGGGACTTGGCGGATTAGGCGGTCTGGTACAACCTCTGGTCGCAGATGAACTCAAACGCAATGACAAACAGGTTTTGTTTATCTGGATTGATGGCGGCATGAGCCAGCTTGAAAGCTGGGATCCCAAGCCCGCCACACAATTCGGTGGGCCCTTCCGCACGATCCCCACTTCGCTCACCGGGATTCACGTCAGTGAACTCATGCCCCGCACTGCCGACATCATGCATCTGTTGGCCGTGGACCGGGGGGTCACCACCGTGGACAACTCACATTCTGCCGGGGTTCCCCGCATTCAGCGGGGTGACCCCAAGGACCGGGGTGTGGTCTATCCCTATTTCGGATCCGCGGTGGCCCAGTTATTGGGACAGGGCACCAGTGAACTGCCACCCTATGTATGGGTTAAGCCAGGCAGCGGCGGATTCAAATATCAGGACGCCGGATTTCTGGGCCCGCAATATGGCGCCCTGGCCATCGGTGACGGGCAGCCGCCTCCAAACCTGTTGCTGCCAACAGGACTAACGCCCGGTGACAACCAATCCCGCAATGAACTGCGTAAACTCACCAATCGAAAATACGCTCTGGGTCGAAACCCGCTTTACAGTGAGGCTCAGAATTTTGTTTTTGATTCTGCCCATGCCTTAATGAAACAACGCGCATTGTTCGACGCCCCGGACCCCAAAGAGGTTGAACGTTACGGCGATACGGAACTGGGCCGCGATAT